>DASUGW010000148.1:0-36078 GCA_036273805.1 Mycobacterium sp. | reverse complement strand
GGCCGATCATCGGGAAGAACCCGGATTGCAACGACCGCACACCGGACGTGTACATCACGACCAGGGTTCCGATTATGCCGACGAGCAGCGCCGGTATGGCGATCATCAGCAAGATGTTGCGTGGCTCCCGTTCGGGGAGTGCCAGTGGTGGCGAGACGATTACGCGTGCAGGCGGAACTGCCGGTGCCGGATTGCGTGGGCCTCGGACAAAGCCTCGCTTGGACAACGTCAGCCTCCCGCCGGTATGGGCGCCACCGCGCCGTCGGTTGCGATGGTGTCGTGGGCGATCAGCGCCCCGGCCCGACTGATCGCGGGTCCAGGCGCGAAGGTCCGGACCATCGGCCAGGGCGCCTGGACGGCGCGGGCCGGATCGATGCCCAGCGCATTGAGCGTCTCCTGATCCCACTGGATGCCGAATCTCGCTCCCTGAGGCGAAATCCAGTACAGGCTTTCGCGGGTATCGGCGGTGTTGACACCGCTGGTGCTGGCCACGAAGTTGGCAGATCCCGGCAACACCAGCGCCTGGTCGGCTTCTACTGATCTGTCGCTTCGGTCGTCGCGCACCAGCGTCACCAGATGGGAATCCATATTGGGCGGTACGGGCAGCCCCCGTCCGTTGAGGACGGTGATCGAGGCCTGCCGGTCCGAGGCGAACTTTTCCCAGGTCACGCATGTCACCGGATTCGATTGGATGTCAACGAAATTCAGCTTGGATTCGGGGTAGTGGCCGACGTTGAGCACCTCAACGGCGGGCATGTTGACCAGTTTGTCGGGAGACACCAATTGCGGTGTGGCGCTGCCCTGGGCGTTTGCCGTCCGCAGCAGATCGGCGACGAAGCTGCTGATCTTTTGCACGCCGGCGGGCAGCAGAACGTAGAAGCCGCTGACATTGCCGTTGGCGTCGCGTGTTTCGAGAACGGCCCCCACCGGCGTGCCGGGAAGCCATGTCGATGGTGTGCCGGCCTCTGGAATTACGGGCACGACGATCGGTTCGCTGGCCGGCATCGAGTCGAATAGTGCGGTGGACATCGGAGTCGGGGAGGTTTTGCCGGGATCAAGGCCGAGTGTGAAGGTGACCGAACGGTCGGTGGGGTCGATCCGGGCCCTATGCGCGTCCCACACAACGTAGGTCTCGCCGCCGTGGGTGATCAGCACAGCTTGTTGGGGCGCGAGCGCTGGCGATCGGCCGCCGCGTTCGAGTTGGCCGGCGATCGCGGTGACCACCGGTCCTGCAGCAGTGCCCCTGGCCGGGGCGGTGTCGCAGACCGCCCACGCGGAGACACCGCCGGTGGTCGGCAGGTCGTCGGGAATGCCGGGGATGCCAATGATCGGACCGGTGGGGAACTTCGCGATCTCAGCGGCGGTGACCCACGTCGGGGCGTTGGAGTTCCCGGTGGCCAGCCGCGCCGAGGTGAGGTTGAGAGCGGGGTACAGCCGGCCGTCGATCTTTGCGTATATCGCACCGGTCTGCCGGTTGCCGACGATGGCGGAGTCGCCGACGATGCCGGCCGGTTTCATGAAGTGCAGCAACGCCATCCATGCACAGCCGATGAGAACGAACACCATTGAGAGTGCAAGGGCGGCCTGTTGTTTGCGGTCGTCATGTTTCATGCGAACAGAGAAGCGTGTGATCGCCGCGCGCAGGCGCCGGTTGTAGAACAGGTGGCCCGAATTCTGGTCTCTGTTCGAAAGATTCAACGGCACGAGCGGTGTCCTTCCCGGGCCAAGACGAGGTCACCGACCCGGGCACTGATGCGGCGGACCGCGGGCCGTGCGTTGCATGACCATCATCGCGCTGTCTAGCGGCATACACAGGCGGTTTGCCCCTTATTCCAGGCCGCCGCCGTAACGGAGTTCGTTGTCGGCCTCGGCTTCTTCACGCAGTGCCGCGAAGGCCACGTTGAGCCGGTCGGCCAGCTCGGTATGGGTGTAGTCGGTCGTGACCCGCGGGCTCAGCGTCAGTTCGATCAGCTTGCCGTCGGCGTTGACGACAGCGCTGACGTCGCCCAGGTCGACGCGGTAGGTCGTCTGCTCGGCCTCTGCGACCATCGCCTCCCAGCGGTCGGCCGCTTCGCGCAGTTCGCGCAGCACCTCATCGACGAGGGCTCTATCTGCGCGCGCCCTGTCCGACCCCGGCATCTGCAAAGTATGTCGATCGAATTCAGGGAGCGTCAATTCACCTCGCGGACCGCGCTCCGCTGCGAGGCGTCCCACCGATCGGTCCGGGATCGCGCAATGCCCTAAACCAGGCGAAGTGGTAGTTGGCCGCGACGGGATCGCCGGTGGCGATTGCTTCGGTAGCCGCCAGCAGCAGGCAGTTGAGCAGTAGCGCCTCGTCGAGGCCGGGATAGCTGCCGAGAAGTTGGTAGCGAGCGGTGTCGAGGTGTACCCGAAGCACGTCGATTTCGGCTTCCGGTATCGCAGCACCGTCGGCGATCGCGGCGGCCAGTACATGAGTCAGCCGAGGCAACCCCGTCCGGCCTTGTGTTGCCGTGACGAGCTGAGCTCCGAGGTCATCGGGCATGTAGAGCCGTCGTGGAGTGTTCGATGGCGTCGTGGGTTCCTCCGACGCGGATATGCCGCCCAGCGATTCGCCAGGTGTGTAGAGCGCTGACACGACGGTGTCGCGTAGGTACGTGGCTGCTGTTCCGTCTCGCCGTTGCGGCGCAAGCAGTTCGACGCCGGGCGGTAGGTCGATGCCCGGTGGAATCCAGCCATAGGCCAGGTCAGTTACGAGCAATGTCGCACCGTCACGGTCGCCGATACCCCAGCGCAATCCGGGCTCTTGCCTCGCCACGTAGCGCATCAGTCGCTTCACCCGCTGCTCAGCCGATTCGAGTGCCGGTGATGTGATTTCGGCCTCGCCGTGCGTCGAGTCGGGTGCTGCTGGCGCGACGTCGACCTTGTGGACCGGTTCCGCGTCGATCACCAGGGGCGGCACATCGACGGTGTCGGGATAGTTCCAGCCGAACTCGGTGGCGGGTGCGGGTGGTGGCGAGGGGTCGGCTTCGACCGGGAGGACTGGATCGGGGACCAGGTCCGGTGTTGTTTCGGTTGTGACCGGTGAGGCGTGCTGGTGGTGCGCGTGCGGTGTTTCGCGCAGTGGTGCAACGTAATCGGTACCAACGTTGTCTGGTGCGGAGTGATCGCGCGGGGTGTTCTCCCGTGCGGCATCGTCGTGTCGAGCGCTGTCAGGCGCAACGCGGGCTGCCGAACGGGTGGGAGGGCCGTGGACCGCGAGCAGATCCGGCCGCAAGCCCAGCGGTTCGCGTCTGAGGTGCCGCACAGTGGATTCGACGCGAAGTATCGCGAATGCCCGGGCCACGTTGATGACCCTCAATTCCTCGGCTTCGCGGGCCTGCCGGGAGAGCCCGGCCCGGCCGACGGCCGTCAGCTTCTCGTTCGCCGATTCGGCTATGCGTAACAGGTCCCGCTTCAAATAATCGGCGAGCGGAGCGGTTTCGGGGGTGGCCTGTTCGAGGTCGGCGGGCCATATTCGCTCGAGCACCCACGGTGTGCAGTCTTCCCCCGAGCGATAGGGAGGAAGCGGTCGATGCTTGCGCAGCCTGAGCCATGGGCTCCGGCGAGCCGACTTGCGATCGAACACCTCCACCGAGCCAGCGTACCGAGGAAGGCGCCGCTGTCAGTTCACTCGCATGGCCCGCGAGCGCTGCCATTCGACCCTGGTCGAAGTGCCCCGCGCCCCTATGCCGGCCGCCGTCATTTCCGCGAATATGGAGCTATGACTCCTGACAGTGAAGTAGGCGCACCCGTCACCGTCCTCGATGACGATCAGAGCTGGGATCTGCTTTCGGGGGTGCATCTCGGCCGGTTGGTCACGGTGCTCAACGGTCGGCCCGAGATCTTTCCCGTCAACTACGTCGTGCAGCGACGGACGATTCTGATCCGCACCGCGGAGGGGACCAAACTGTTCGGCGCGGTGATGAACGACCAGGTGCTTTTCGAGGCCGACGACCATAACGTCGCCGACGGTTGGAGCGTCATCGTCCGCGGCACCGCCGAGGTGCTGTTCGGCGCCGACGCCATCCAGGATGCCGAACGGGCCGGGTTGTATCCCTGGATCGCCACGCGGAAGCTGCGCTTCGTCCGCATCACTGCGAAGGAGCTCAGTGGTCGTCGCTTCGTGTTCGGGCCGGAGCCGTCCGACGGGACCGTCGCCGGCTAGGACCGCTTCGGCGACCGCTCGTTGTCGGTGGTAAGTCGTATGCTTCGAACATGCATTCGACAACGGTGGATCGCCCCGCCGCCACGATCACGGCCGCGCTCTCGGCGCTGGACGACGCGGTGGGCACTCTGCTGGAAACCGACTTCACCGGTTTGTCGACCAACGAGCAGGTCGAAGTCCTCGCGCGGGTTGAGCAGGTCGCACGTAGGTTGCCGGCGGTCGGATACCGGCTGATCGATGCTTTGTCCCGGGGTGCCACCCCGGCGCAGCTGGGGACGACGTTGCCGCGCGCTCTCGCTGATGCGCTGCGGATCTCGCCACGGGAGGCCAAGCAACGGGTAGCCGATGCAGAGAAGTTGGGTCCGCGCCAGACTCTTGATGGACAACCCCTGCCGCCGGAGTTGACGGACACCGCCGCCGCGCAGGCATCCGGTCGCATCGGGGCCGGGCATGTACGGGTGATCCGGGACTTCTTTCACAACCTCCCTGGTGCGGTGGACTTCGCGACCCGCGAACGGGCCGAGCACGACCTCGCCGAGCTGGCCTGCGGGCTGCGCCCGGATCAGCTCGCCAAGGTCGCAGTCCGCATGGAATTGGCGCTCAACCCCGACGGCGACTTCAGCGACACCGACCGGGATCGCAGACGCGGCCTAACTCTGGGCCCGCAGCAGAGTGACGGCATGAGTTCAGTGCGTGGCGTGATCACCCCCGAATGCCGTGCCGCGCTGGAGGCCGTGCTGTCGCGGTGGGCTGCTCCGGGCATGTGCGATCCGGCTGACGAGAGTCCTACGGCTGACGGCGATCCCGGTCCGCGGGCCGAAACCGACGGCCGGAGCACGACCCAGCGCAATCACGATGCGCTGGTCGCCATTTGCCGCAGCGTGCTGAGCTCCGGAGAGCTGGGTTCACATCTCGGTCTACCGGTCACCATCGTCGTCTCGACCACGTTGGATCAGCTGGAGAAGGGCGCCGGGGTTTCCGTCACTGGTGGCGGCACGTTAGTGCCGATGTCGGATCTGATCCGGATGGCCAGCCACGCCTACCACTACCTGGCTGTCTATGACCGTCACACCGAAATCCCGCTCTACCTCGGGAGGACCCGGCGGACGGCGTCCCCCGGCCAGCGTCTGGTGTTGCACAGCAAGGATCGCGGTTGCACCAGGCCCGGGTGCACTGCCCCGGGCTATCTGTGCGAGGTTCACCACGTCACCGAATGGCTGATAGGAGGCCGGACCGACATCGACGGGTTGACCTTCGCGTGCAAACCGGACCATCGGCTGCTCAGCCAGGGTTGGAAAGTCGTCAAAAACGCTATCGGCCAATCGGAATGGATACCGCCGCCGGATATCGACACCGGCCAGGCGCGGGTCAACGACTTTCATCACCCGGAACGGTTGCTACGTCCAGATGAATCGCCTGACGGCGGGCCGTCCGGCTAGCGAGAGCCTGGAATGTTTACACCCAGTACGGCACTCGGGCGCGGTACTGGCGCATTGCGACCATGGTGACGGTCCAGCCGATGATCGTCAGCGCGATTACCACCACCCAGTGCCGCAGATGCTGCGGGTCGCCCAGCAGCGGTGCGCGCACGATCTCCAGGTAGTGCAGCAGCGGGTTGAGTTCGACGATCTTGGCCCAACGGTCAGCACCCTGCTGATGCAGTGTGTTGTTGTTCCAGATGATTGGCGTCATGAAGAACAGCAGCTGGACCAACGAGAACAACAGCGGGCTGATATCGCGGTAGCGGGTGGCCAGGATGCCGAAGCACAACGCCACCCACACACAGTTGAGGGCGATCAGCAGCAGCGCCGGTATCACCGAAAGATCCGCCCAATTCCAGGGTTTTGGGAAAATGAACGCGATCACCACGAAGATGACGATGTTGTGCGCGAACAGAATCATCTGCCGCCACACCAAGCGGTACACGTGCACGCTCAACGGAGTGGGCAGCTGCTTGATCAGACCCTCGTTGGCGACGAACACGTCGGCGCCCTCGAGGATCGCGGCGTTGATCAGGTTCCAGATGATCAGGCCCAGCGTCACATAGGGCAGGTGCACCGAGAGCTCGAGATGAAACAGCTTGGAGTACAACGCCCCCATTGCCACCGCGGTGGTACCGGTGGCAATGGTGATCCAGAACGGGCCGAGCACACTGCGGCGGTAACGCTGCTTGATGTCCTGCCAACCCAGGTGCAGCCACAGCTCCCGGCGACCGAAGCCGTCGTGCAGATCCTGCAGGGCCCGGGTGAACGTCCTGGACTGACTGGCCGCGTCGATGAATGTCATATCTTTTCTTTCCCGTCGCTGCGCTCGCCCCGGAAGGACTCTGTCCCAGTGCTGCGTTCGTTCCGGAAGAACACCTCGCGTCTACCCAGCCGCCGCAGCCGAACCCACTCCCGCAGACCGGCGGGGTCGCGCCGCGACACCAGGAAGTACCAGCCGAATCGCAGCCATTCCTGCGGCAGCAGCTTGCGCAGGCCGGGTTGGGACAGCAGATATCCGCGGTTGCGGTAGGTAAAGAATCTCTTGGTCTCGTCGTCGGGATATTGGGTGTGCATCCTGCCGCCGAGGATCGGCTTGAACTCGTCACTGCCTTGCGGATGCAGGTACGAGGTATCCAGGCAGGTGCCGAACGGCAGCCCCGAACGCACCAAGCGCCGGTGCAGTTCCACCTCGTCGCCGCGCACGAACAGCCGAAGATCCGGCACGCCAACGGCTTCCACTGTTTCCGCCCGGAAAAGGGCGCCGTTGAACAGCGAGGCAATGCCGGGCAGCAGGTCGGCGCCGGCCGAGTCTTCGTGGCTCTCCTCACGAAGTTCGTCGACCCGCCGCCGCCACACCAGCCCGCGGCGCAAGGGAAACGCCAGTCGATTCGGGTCGGCCAGATCGCACACCATCGGCGACACCTCGGCCAGGCGGTGGCGCTGCGCGCAGGCCAGCAGCGTAGCCAGTACCTCCGCATCGGCCGGGCGGCCGTCGTCGTCGGCGAGCCACAGCCAGTCCGCACCCGCCGCCAGCGCGTGCAGCATTCCCAGTGCGAACCCGCCTGCGCCGCCGAGGTTGCGCCGCGAACCCAGGTAGGTAGTTGGAATCGGTTGGGCGGCAACGATTTCCCGCACTCGGTCCGAGCAGTCGTTGTCGACGACGATCAGGTGATCGGGGCGGCGGCTCTGGTCGCAGACCGCGGCCAGGGAGGTGGTCAACTGGTCAGGCCGACGATGGGTGACGACGATGGCGAAGACGGTGTCAGGACTCATGCCTGGCGGGTCTCCTCAAGCACCTCGCGTACGTGCCGCGCGGCGTCCTCACCTTCGTAGGCACGGACCACGTCCTCGATGCCGCCCTCCATGCGCACGGTGCCGTGGTCGATCCACATCGCCGTCTTGCATAGCCGTGCCAAAAATTCGTTGGAGTGGCTGGCGAACACCAGGATTCCGGAACGCTCGACCAGACTCTGCAGCCGGGACTGGGCCTTCTTGAGGAACTCCGCATCCACCGCGCCGATGCCCTCGTCCAGCAGCAGGATCTCGGGGTCGATGCTGGTGACCACGCCCATCGCCAGTCGCACCCGCATACCGGTGGAGTAGGTGCGCAATGGCATCGACAGGTACTCGCCGAGTTCGGTGAACTCAGCGATCTCGTCCACCTTGGCGAGCATCTGCTTGCGCGTCTGCCCGAGGAAAAGCCCGCGGATGATGATGTTTTCGAAGCCCGAGATCTCCGGGTCCATGCCCACACCGAGGTCGAAAACGGGAGCCACCCGGCCGCGCACCGTAGCCACGCCGCGGGTGGGTTCGTAGATGCCCGACAACAACCGCAGCAGCGTCGACTTGCCGGCCCCGTTGTGGCCGACGAGACCGACCCGGTCGCCCATCTTGAGGCTCAGGGTGATGTCGCGCAACGCCTCGACGACCACGACGTTGGAGCTGTTGCGACCGATGGTGCCGCCCGCCTTGCCCAGGAATGCCTTCTTCAGCGATCGCGACTTGGCGTCGAAGATCGGGAACTCGACCCAGGCGTCACGGGTCTCGATGTACGGCTCGTCACCGGCCGGGGTTAGTGCTGAACTCACGACGGCTTACAGGTACTGGCCGGTCCCCGGCGGGCTGACGGCGCCGTGCTGGCGCGGGTCAGTCATGCCGGGTGGCAATGCGCCCTGGCGCATCTGCTCCAACTGCGCGCGGGCGGCCATCTGCTGGGCGAACAGCGCGGTCTGGATGCCGTGGAACAGACCCTCCAGCCAGCCGACCAGCTGCGCTTGGGCGATCCGCAGCTCGGCATCCGAGGGCACGGCGTCGTCGCTGAACGGCAACGCCAGCCGTTCCAACTCGTCGCGCAGTTCCGGGGCCAGGCCGTCCTCGAGCTCGCGGATCGAGGTCTTGTGGATGTCGCGGAGCCGATTACGGCTGGCGTCGTCCAGCGGAGCCGACTTCACCTCTTCGAGCAGTTGTTTGATCATCGTTCCGATGCGCATGACCTTCGCCGGTTGCTGCACCAGGTCGGTGATCGACTGGTCGTCATCGTCGAATGTGGCGGAATCGCCGCTGCTGATGATCTCGATGTTGTCGTCGTCCGTGCTCACGGGGTCTCTGCTCCTGCGCGCCACTCGTAGATGCGGGTTTCGCCGTTGTCGTAGATCTTCTCCCACGACCTCGACTTGTCTAATGACACTAGCCCGTCGGGCATCTTGAACCCACGGACCACCGGCCCGCTGGTGATGACGTAACGGATGTTGAGCGCCTTGACCGCTTCGGCGATCCGCGGATCGTGGTCGGCGTCGTCGGCGTAGGCCCAGAAGATGAAGCGGTGATAGCCGGGCCCCTGCTGCATCGGGTAGTCGTAGTGCGTCCACAGCGGATGCAGCCCGGCGACCGCGTACATCCAGGCGGTGCCGTCGGTGTTGGCGTTGCCGATCAGCGTGTCCTTGGCGCCGGGCAGCGTCGCTAGGTAGGCGAATGCGTCGAGGTCCTTGTGGTCGATGATCACGCTGTCGTACTTCTCGCCGATCAGATAGCGGTGCCGCGGGAAGTAATGCCATGCCAGGCCGACGGTGCTGAGCACCAGCACCGCGACCGTCGTGCCGATCCAGAAGCCGCGGTCGGGATCGCGCCAGCCCCACCGGCGGGTTCGGCGAGCGGTGCAGTTCTGCGAGCGCGAGGCCCGGCGACGAACAATCCGCCGGACCAGCCACCGGGTCCCGGCGACCAGGAACACGGCCAGGGTGAACAGCGCGATGCCGGCCATCGGTGTGATCAGCATTGTCACCACGCCGGACAGCCGGCGCGGGTCGCTGTAGAACAGATCGCTGTACTTGCCGGCGAGGAAGCCAAGCGGGCCGCCGAACGGTGCGCCGGAATGCACGATCGCCACCATCAGCAGCAGCCACATCGCCGCCGGCCACCAGACCCGCCGCACCAGCAGGATCAGCCCGCCCAGCGCGGCCAGTGCGATCAGGATGTTCTGGATCGGATAGTCGTTGAGGTGGCGGGTGTGCTGCACGATCGCGTTGAACAGCACCCGCAGCCTGCTCTGGTGGGTGATGAACGCGTGCCCGGTGATGATGTCGGCTTGCGCCAGCACCCCGAGGAATTGGGGGATCAGCGCGACCAGCGTCGTGCCGCCGACGATCACCAACACCAGCAGGTCGGAGAGTCGGCTGCGGACCGGGTGCCACAGGGCGTCGAACAGCCACCACAGCCCGACGAACGTCACCACAACAATGCCGCCGGTGGTGTGGGTGGAGAACACACCCAGCAGGGCCAGGGCCGCCAGCGGGATGCGGTCGCGGTGCCGCAGGCAGCTCATGATCAGCACGGCTGTCGGCACGGCCAGCCCGTAGGCCACCAGGTTGGGCATCGCGGCGACGTCGAACTCGACATACGGCACGGCGGTGAATGAGGCCGACAGTGCCGCGGCAGTGGCGGCGGCCCCGGCGGTGCGCCACTGGGACAGCTGGGCACGCAGCATGTTCCAGGTGAGCACGGCGGCACTCGCCGGGAACAGCCAGACCGCGGCGGCCAGCGAGCTCAGTGTGTAGGCCGTGGCGGGTGCGGCGCCGGTCAGTTGAACCAGGACCGCGGCCAGTGCATGGAATGTCGACGGGTAATACAGCGGCATGTGCGTCTCGACATTGCGCAGCTCGCCCATGTGTGTCGAAGACGCCTGGCCGGTGTCCAGAATCCAGCGGATCTCGTTGGCGTGCCACACCGCATCCCAAGTGCTGGGGATCGATTGCCAGTGCGGCATGCCGCGCCACGCCGCGAACCAGATCAACAGCGAGCCGAGAACGACACCAGCGGCAACGGCCAGTGCGGGCCCGCGGGCGATCCGTTCGGTTTCGCCGTCGACCGCGCGATGGCCGCGCAGCAGAAACGACAGCGCGCCCGCCAGCAGGGTCACGACGACCAGAGCGGCCAGTCCGGTCCAGACGTTCCAAGGGATTCCGAGCGCGCCGTAGGGGATGATGGCCAGCCCCACCACGCCGTAGGTGAGTGCGGGGGCCGCGGCGACGGCGGCGGGCCAGGTTAGCCGGATCGCGCGGGCGACCAATGTGCCGGGGACCACCAGCAACAACACCGCCGTCAGCGTCCCGAACCCAAATCCCACTGCACTAGTATGGCTGCCCGGTGGCCCGGATCGACCGGCGCCGGGGTGGGACCGATGGCGGGGTAGTACGTCGACCCGAGACCTGTGGGCCGACGATTGGTAACCCTCTAAGGTGGCTGGCATGGTTTTTGACGTCGCCCGGGTGCGTGGTCTGCACCCCAGCTTGGGCGACGGCTGGGCGCATTTCGATCCCCAGGTGGGGATGCTCGTCCCAGACTCGGTCGCAACCACGGTGTCGACGGCATTCCGCACCAGCGCGGCCAGCGCCGCGGGCCCGCATCCGCTTGCGCGCCGCAGCGCCGCCCTGCTGGACGCTGCCCGGCATGCAGTCGCCGACCTGGTCAACGGTGACGCGGCCGGAGTGGTCCTGGGCGCCGACCGGGCGGTGCTACTGACGCTGCTCGCCGACGCGACGTCCTCACGCTCGGGTCTGGGTTACGAAGTGGTCGTCAGCCGGCTCGCCGACGAGGAGAACATCTCACCGTGGCTGCGCGCCGCCAACCGCTACGGCGCCAAGGTCAAATGGGCCGAGGTGGATATCGAGACCGGCGAGATGCCCGCCTGGCAGTGGGAAAACCTCGTCACCAATCCGACCAGGCTTGCCGCGATCTCGTCGGCGTCCTCGACGCTGGGCAGCATCGTTGACGTCGGTGCCCTGACCAAGCTGATGCGCGACATCGGGGGAGTGGTGGTCGTCGACCACACCGCGGCGGCGCCCTACCGGTTGCTCGACATTCACGAGACCGGCGCGGACGTGGTGGCACTGAACATGGCCGGATGGGGCGGCCCGCCCATCGGCGCCCTGGTGTTCAAGGATCCGTCGCTGATCGACACGTTCACGTCGATGTCGATGAACCCGTTCGCCGTCGGCCCCGCCCGGCTGGAGATGGGCGGCCATCAGTACGGACTGCTCGGCGGCGTGGTCGCCAGCGTCGAATACCTTGCCGGGCTCGACGAGTCGGCGTCGGGCAGCCGCCGCGAACGGCTGTCGTACTCCATGCAGTCGGCCGCCGTCTACCTGGACAGGTTGTTCAACTATCTGCTGATGTCGTTGAACTCGCTGCCGCTGGTGACCGTTATCGGCCAGCCGGAGAGCCGGATTCCGGTGGTGAGTTTCGCGGTGGCCAACGTACCGGCGGACCGTGTCGTGCAGCGCCTGGCCGACAACGGCGTCCTGGCGATCGCCAACGCGAATTCCCGGGTCCTCGACCTGCTCGGCGTCAACGACTTCGGCGGCGCGGTTTCGGTTGGCCTGGCGCACTATTCGACGATGCACGAGGTCGACCAGCTGGTCCGCGCGCTGGCCTCGCTGGGCTGACGCCGGGCCGTCTCAGTCGACGGTGAGCACGACCTTGCCGGTGACCTCTCCGGACTCCAGCAGCCGGTGAGCCTCGGCGGCATCCCGAATCGGAAGCGTTGCGCCGACGATGGGCCGCACATGCCCCTCGGCGATCAACGGCCACACGTATTCGGCCACCGCGGCGGTGATCGCAGCCTTCCCGTGTGGGCCTTCCACCGGGCGTCCCCGCAGTGACGTGCCGATAACGCGGGCGCGCTTGCCGATGAGTTTGCCGAGATTGAGCTCGCCTTTGATCCCGCCCTGCATGCCGATCACGACGACCTGGCCGTCGGGCGCCAGCGCATCGATGTTGCGGTCGAGGTAGGCGGCTCCCATGATGTCCAGGATCACGTCGGCCCCCTGGCCATCGGTGGCCGCGCGGATGGCTTCGACGAAGTCCTCGTCGCGATAACAGATCGCGATCTGCGCGCCGAGTTCCCGGCACAGCTCCAGCTTGGCTTCCGAGCCGGCCGTGACGGCCACCGTGGCACCGAGTGCGCGGGCGACTTGAATCGCGTGGGTGCCGATACCGCTGGCGCCACCGTGCAGCAGCACGACCTGCCCAACCTGGAGATTTGCTGTGAGTTTGAGGTTGGACCACACCGTGCATGCCACCTCGGGCAGGCTCGCGGCGTCGGTGAGGTTTACGCCCGTCGGCAGGGGCAACACCTGTGCCTCAGGTACAGCAACGTATTCGGCATATCCGCCGCCCGCCAGCAAAGCGCAGACTTCTTGCTCGGGCTGCCAGCGATGGGCGTTTTGCCCTACCGCGGCGATGGTGCCGGAGACCTCCAGACCGAGGATGTCACTGGCTCCCGGCGGGGGCGGATACTTGCCCGCCGCTTGTAGGAGATCCGCCCGGTTGACGCCGGCCGCGTGCACTCTGATCACCACTTCACCTGCGGCGGGAGCGATATCGGGGACCTCGCGCCAGACAAGTTGGCCGGCGGTCGAAGCATCGATGGCGTGCATGGGCTCACGGTACTAGGACCTAGGTTCGGTTTACGGGGCCCCAGTCGTCCCCTACGATTGTTGTTGGGAGGGGAACTATGGAAGGGATGATTGCCGGGCGCACCGCAAGCGATATGCCCGGTTTAGACATCGCCGAGCAGCGAGCCTGGCAAAATTTTCTGGATGCAGGGTTGCGGTTGTACGCGACGCTCAATCGAGGGTTGGCCGACGCGCATCGTCTGACACTGGTTGACGTTCGGTTGCTGGACATGCTCGCCAGATCACCCGACGGTGCAGCCCGTATGGGCGATCTCGCCGAGGGCCTGATGTCGTTGCCGAGTCGGGTCACCAGGCAGATACGGCGCCTGGAGACCCAAGGTTTGGTGCGGCGGACGGCGAGTCCGGAGGACGGGCGTGGCGTTCTGGCAACCATTACCGCTGATGGGCGCGACCTGGTCGAGCAAGCCATGATCACCTACAGCGACGGCGTGCGGGATCACTTTCTGGGTGCACTGTCCCGGCCGCAGATGACGGCCATGGGGGACAACTGCCGGCGGATCAGTACAGCCCTGAAGGCCTCAGCCGACCCGGCGAAGTTCAGCCGCTACTGAACGCGATTGCCTCGCTCTTCGGCCCCCGTACCTCGGGGCTGCGTCGACTCGGCTGAGTCAGCCGCTACTCTGTTCGACGGTGGCGTGGCAGAGCGGCCTAATGCACTCGCCTTGAAAGCGAGAGACGGCTAACACCGTCCGGGGGTTCAAATCCCTCCGCCACCGCGTTTCGAAGCCGGTTCGGGATGATCGCAGTGCCCGAATGCGTGAGTGCTGGTACGGGGGTACAGCCGATGGTCGATGCGCTACCGCCAGGGCCCCGCCTCCCGGCGGCGCTGCAAACCGCCGCGTGGATAGCTCGGCCGTGGGATTTCATGACGCGCGCCAAAGCCCGGTACGGCGACAGCTTCACCATCACGATTGCGGGTGAGGGACCGATGGTGATGGTCAGCGATCCCGAGACGGTCAAGGAAGTCTTCACGGCACCTCCGGAACTGGTGCATGCCGGAGAAGGCAACCGCATTCTGTTGCCGGTGGTGGGTGCGAATTCGGTCTTGCTGCTTGATGATGACGCGCACAAAGAACAGCGTCGCCTGCTCATGCCGTCCTTTCGCGGCAGCCACTTGCAGGGCTACGCGTCCACCATGACCGCCATCGCCGAGTCGCAGATTGCGAGCTGGCCGCGTGGTGTCCCGGTCAAATTGCATCCGCGGATGCAGGCGTTGACGCTGGAAGTTGTCTTGCGGGTGGTCTTCGGGTTGGAGCACGGCGAACATCTGAATGAGCTGCGGGCGGCGTTACAGCGCATGCTGACCCTTACGACGAACATTGCAGCGCAAATGCTGCTGTTGGTAGCGGGCCCGCAGAAGGCGCGGATCGCGCTGGCGCGCAGACTGCTGGGGCCCGTCGATCGGTTGCTGTATCGAGAGATCGCCGCGCGACGGCAGGCCGATGACCTTGCCGAACGCACCGATGTGCTGTCGAT
Organism: Mycobacterium sp.; assembly: GCA_036273805.1. Taxonomy (GTDB): domain Bacteria; phylum Actinomycetota; class Actinomycetes; order Mycobacteriales; family Mycobacteriaceae; genus Mycobacterium. Next base: position 21,460 of record DASUGW010000148.1, on the reverse strand, counting down.
GCTTGTGCAAGCGCAACACGCCGACGGTCGCCCGATGAGCGACGCCGAGATCCGGGACGAACTCATCACACTGCTGGTGGCTGGTCACGAGACCACCGCATCAGGATTGGCGTGGGCGGTCGAGCGGATCATTCGCTACCCCGACGTGCATTCGCGGGTGATCGAGGAGGCACGTGCCGGACGACCGGAATACATCGATGCGACGGTGAAGGAGACGCTTCGGCTGCGCCCGGTGCTCGCACTGGTCGTCAGACGATTGATGGAACCGATGGAGTTCGGCGGGATGTCGTTGCCCGCCGGGGCAGCGGTGGTGCCGTCCATCTACCTGATGCACCGGCGGCCTGAAATTTATCCCGAGCCGGAGCGGTTTCGTCCCGAACGATTCCTCGAGCAGCGGGCGGGTACATACACCTGGATTCCGTTCGGGGGAGGTGTGCGCCGCTGCTTGGGTGCGACGTTCGCCGAGACCGAGATGCGGATCGTGCTTGAGTCCCTGTTCGCAAGCACCGACGTGCGCCCCGACCGGGACGCGTCCGAGCCGGTACATCGCCGGTCGATCACGCACGTGCCGGGCCGCGGCACAACCGTTGTGCTGCAATGACTTAGGTAGGGCGACGGCACTCAGATCCGCTGCGCGGTGGCGACGGCGAGCCAGTCGTTATCCGTCGCGGTGTGGGCCTGCTCGGGAGCGTAGCGCCGCAGCAGGGCCGATGTGCGTGCGTGCTCGCGGCACGTGAATCCGTAGTCGGCGACCAGCGCCTCGACTTCTGGAGCCGCGAATCCGGTTCGGTAGGGCTCGCCCCTTCGCGCTACCGTGCGTGCCACCCGTCGTGCACCGCGCGAGCGACTGTCACCGGTGACGACGTTGGCGTCGATGTAATCGAAGGCGAGCTGACTGCCCGGCGCGCACAATGCCGACAAGTCTGCGAAAGTCGCTGCGATCGCCTGAGGGGTCAGGAACATGGTGACCCCGATCCAGGTGATGACACTGGGTTGGCTGGGGTCGAACCCGCTACCGAGGAGTCGGTCACTCAGCGAGTCGTGTTCGAAATCGCATGGCACCCAGACAACTTTGGCTCTGCTCGCGCCAGGCAGGAGTGGTTCGGCGACGAGGCGTTTGTCTTTTTGCGTTGCCGGCGTGTCGATTTCGAATACCGTGACGGGACTGGCAGCTATGCGCAGGCTGGTGGTGTCGAAACCGGCGCCAAGCAATGCGATCTGCTCGATGCCATGTTGGGTCGCAGTGCGGATCAGTTCGTCGATGTAGCGCACTCGCAGGGCGACGAAGTCGTGCACTCCGGGCGAATTGCGGTTCAGCACCCCGATGAACGCGCGCGCCGTCAGCCGATGCAACAGTGCGCCCCGTAACGCCGGGTGGGCCACGAAGTGATGGGCGTAGGGGTCATCGAGCAGCCGGCGACCAGGCGATTGCATCGTCTCGGCGGCGCGTTGCGCGGCGCACACCTGTGCGGTCCAGCTTGCGCGGTGGTCCAGCCGTCGGATGGCCACGTCACCGGCCTCGGATGTGCGCGGAATACACCGCCGGGATGGCGTTACTCAACGCGCGTAAGGGATCTCGGCGTTGATGCGGTCCAGGAGCGCGCCGTAGCGCTTCGCATACGGGTCGCGTCCCGGCTTGCCGCTGCTCACGACGGCCACAGACAGGTTGCGTCTCGGGTCAGCCCACACCGCGATGTTCACCAGACCGGTGTGGCCGAACGCCGCCGGAGCATCGCGGCCGAACGGCCCGAACCGCTTCGAGCCCAGCATGAAGCCGGTTCCCCACCGCAATGGAACCCCGCCGGTGGCGATGTCGGGCCGCAGCCTGCGCGCCTCCGCGGTTGCGGCCCGCAAGGCCCGTGGGCTCAATACCCGTACGCCATCGAGTTCTCCTCCGCGACACCATATTTCGGCGAAGCGTGAAAGCTCATCGGCGTTGGACACCGTGCTCGATGAGGGCACCAAGCTGGTGAGGAATGCCGGGGTGTTGGTGAACGGGATGATCTGGTGAATGGTGCCGCCGACCGCCAGCTTGAAAGCCCGGGCCACCGCCGGGGGCAGCTGCTTCCCGGTGGGATGGCTGGGTGCAACCAGCGGGACATCCTGTTCTGCCACCCCGTAATTGGTCCACCGAAAGTCCAGCGGGTCGAGGATCTCGGTGGCCAGTATCTCGCGGATGCTGCGACCGGTCGCCGCCGAGACGATCTCGCGGACCAGCGGACCCCAGGTGACGCCGTGGTACATGTGCATCAGGCCGGGCCGGTACACCGGTCGCATCTTGCCCAACATCTCGCGGGCGTAGTCGCTGTCGTCCATCCGGCGCAGATCCGGACGCGGACCGGTTGCGAAGGGTATGCCGGCGCTGTGCGTCATCACGTGCCGGATGGTGGTCCGGTCCTTGCCGTGGCTGGTGTAGGTGGGTAGGTAGTCGCAGACATGGTCGTCCAGCGAGAAGTACCCGCGGTCGACGAGCATGTGCACGACCGTCGTACTGATCCCCTTGGCCGCCGAGTAGACGCAGAACGGCGTCGCCGTGGTGACGGGCACCTTTTCGGCATCGGGTGCATCCTGCGGACCGTTGCCCCAGCCGTGTCCGATGGCGCGGTTCAGGATGACGTTTCCGTTGTGGCGCAAGCACACCTGGATCGCCGGGTGCATGCCGCCGGAGTACCAGTGCCGGGCGGCCTGCCAGATTCGATCGACGGTCGACGGGTCGACATCGCGGTGGTCCTCGGGCCCGACGTCGGTGACGCTGTCGAGGTCGTTTGGCACCCGGATCCGGCCGTCAGCCGTCACGGCGTGTTCCGGTGCAGCGTCGCGGCCAGATGGTGGCGCAACTGTTGTCCGACGGCGGCCATTCGGAGGCGGTAGGTCAGCTCGTCGCCGTCCAATCGGATCCAGCGGGCCACCGACATGACCTCCTTCGCCGAATCGGTCAGGCCGATATTCGTTGAGACGAGATCGATCTCGAGGGTCGGCCCGTCGATGCGCAGCGATCCTTCCTCGATCTCGGTGATACCGGTGGGGTGAGCAAGGACGAGTTCCGCCCAGCCCGCCTTCGGTGAGCGCAGATACCCCATTTCGGCGTGCAGCGGCCGGCCGGGCGCCCCGGTTCCGTCGTCGGACCTGGTCTTCTGCGTGTACGTGAGGAACGGCTTGCCGACGTGACCGAAGGTGATCTCCTCGTAGTAACCGAACGGCTCGATGGTCGGATACTCACCGCGCCCGGCGCCGGTCCAGGTGCCGAGCAGCGGGGCCAGCGCGGCCACGTCGGGATGCAGTTCGGGCATACCGGTCAGGGTACGTGCCCACCTTGGCCGCACAGCCTGGGTGAGCGTCGGGTGGACCTCATCCGAAGTCGCTCATTGGCTAGCGTGGATTCGTGATCGGTTCCCTGGCGAGACCGAAAGGAGCCCGAATGAGAGTGCTCGTCGCAGGCGCGACCAGCGTGCCCGGAATGCCGGTGCTGCGAGAGTTGGCGGTGCGTGGCCATGAGGTGCTGGGCCTGACGCGTAACCCGGCGAAGAAGGCAGAAATTGAGTCGACGGGAGCCATCGCGCGGGTGGTCGACGTCTTCGATGCGCCCGGTATTGCTTTCGCGCTCGACGATTTCGCCCCGGAAGCGGTCGTCTCGTTGCTCACCACGTTGCCCAAGCGTGGCCCGTTGCGTTACCGGGATTTCCGGCCGGCGCGCCGGTTATGGAGCGAAGGCGCGGGAAATCTGCTTGCCGCGGCTCAGCATGCCGGAGTGCGCCGGTTCGTCGCCGAATCGGTGATATTCGGCTACGGGTACGGCCCCGATGGTCCGCCGTTGATCGATGAGTCGGACCTGTACCCGAAGCCGCCGCCCGAAGGTGGCGAAGCCATGCTGGCCGCGATGCGCGGCATGGAACGGCTGGTCTTGGGATCCGGCGAACACAGCGGCACCGAGGGAATTGTGTTGCGGTACGGGTTCTTTTACGGCGACGAGGTCCCGCACATCCAGATGATGCGACGAATGGCCAAGTGGCGGCTGTTGCCGGTGCCGACCGGCAACAGCATGTTGTCATGGATTCACATCGACGACGTCGCCCGTGCGACCGCCGATGCGGTGGAACGTGGCCGTGGCGGAGAGCTCTACAACATTGTCGACGATCACCCGAGTTCGTTTGGGGACTTCGTGCGCAGCCTGCCGGGGCCGCGACCGCTGACTGTGCCCCGCGGGCTGTTCGCCTTGGTCGCGCCCTACGCCGCGATCGCGATGGGCAACACCTGGCTGCCGTTGTCGAACGCCAAGGCGAAGGCCGAACTCGGCTGGACTCCGGTCACTCGCCCTTGAACTCCGGCGGTCGCTTGGCGAACATCGCGCTGATGCCTTCGGTCAGGTCCTTGCTGGGCAGGAACGCCGAATTCCAGGCCGCGACGTAACGCAGGCTGGCGGACACTTGTGCGGTGCGCTGCTCGTCGAGCACGTCCTTGATGCCCTGCACCACCAACGGCGGGTTGGCCGCGATTTCGGCGGCGGTGGCGTGCGCCGCGGCCAGGCAGGCGTCGGCGTCGGGGTAGACCTCGTTGACCAGTCCGATGCTGGCAGCACGCGCCGCATTGATGTCCTTGCCCGTCAAAGCCAGCTCACGCAGGGGGCCGTCGGACAGGATCAGGGGCAGCCGGGCCAGCGAACCGACGTCGGCGACGATCGCCAGCTTCACCTCGCGCACCGAGAACTTCGCGTCCGCACTGGCATAGCGGATGTCCACGGCGCTGATCAGATCCACACCGCCACCGATGCACCAGCCGTGCACGGCGGCGATCACCGGCGTACGGCAGTCGGCGACCGCGGTGATGGACTGCTGCATGGTCTTGAGGTGGCGGTGGAAGTCCGTCCTCGGTTTGGCCATAGCGCCCTCGGCCATGATCGGGCCCAGCGTGTTGCCCGACGCCGCGAGGTCCAGGCCATAGCTGAAGTTCTTGCCCGACCCGGTGAGCACGATGGCCCGCACCTCGGGGTCGGCTTCGAGTTCGCCGAACGCCACCGGCAACTCGGCCCAGAATGCCGGCCCCATGGCGTTGCCCTTGCCGGGGCCCAGCAGCGTCACCTGGGCGACGTTGCCTTTCATTTCGATCGACAGAGACTCGTAGCTGTTGGCCATGTCTTAGAGGCTAATTGAGCCCAGCACCCGGCTTCGGGGCGGCTAGCGGACCCGCATCCGTGACAGCAAGGTCTTGAGCTGCATGTCGGGCATGCCCTGGCACAGCACCCCGGCCAGGGTGACCATCACGAATGGCCGCTGCGCCGAGGTGCTGTTGTGCGTTTCCTGCATGATCTGAGTGACGACCTTGACTCGTTCGTTCTCACCGAGCGCGATGAAGTCAGCGCAGCTGATGTCCGTCGACACCCCCTCGGTCTTCATCGACAGCGTGCCGTCGACGACCTTGCTGCAGCCGGTGAGCACCGACAGGGCGACCAGGGCGGCAGCGACGACCCGCGTCGCGCGCCTCGCAGGGGGCGGCAGTTCTGCGAACTTCGGGGTCTGCGTCACGGTTCTCCGATCCATTCGGTGGCAAAGGCCAGAAAGGCGTCGTTCTCGGCCGGCGCCCCAATCGTCACACGGACGCCGTCGGTGCCATAGGGGCGCACCACAACCCGCGCCCGCGCGGCGGCCTGTTCGACGAAGTCGGCGGTGCGCTCGGGGCCCAGTGGCAGCCAGACGAAGTTCGCCTGTGAGTCCGGGAGGCGGTAGCCCGCGGCCCGCAGCGCGGCGCAGACGCGGATCCGCTCGGCGACGACGGCGTCGGTGCGGGCCATTAGTTCGTCCGCGGCGTCCAGCGATGCGATGGCCGCTGCCTGCGCCAGGCTGCTCGCGGTGAAGGGGACGTACACCTTGCCGAGTGCCGTGATGAGGTCCGGGTCGCCGACGGCGTAGCCGACGCGGGCGCCCGCAAGCCCGTAGGCCTTCGAGAAGGTTCGCAGCACCACGACGTTGGGATGGTCGCGCACCAGGCCCAGGCTGTCGGGGACCAGGCCGTCGCGGATGTACTCGACGTAGGCCTCGTCGATGCACACCACGATGTCGTCGCGCACCTGCTGGACGAAGCGCTCGAGGTCGGCCGGGGGAACCACCGTGGACGTCGGGTTGTTGGGGTTGCAGACGAAGATCAGCCGGGTCCGGTCGGTGACGGCGGCCAGCATGGCGTCCAGATCGTGGGTGTGATCCGTCAGCGGAACCGGAAGCGGGGTGGCCCCCGCCACGCGCACCTGCAGCGGGTACACCTCGAACGCCCGCCAGCCGAACATCACCTCGTCGCCCACGGATGCGGTGATCTGGATGAGTTGCTGGCACAGGCTCACCGATCCGCAACCGACAGCGATGTGCTCCGGCGCGAAGTTCACATGCTTGGCGAGGTGTTCCTTCAGTTCGACATAGCCGTTGTCGGGGTAGCGGTTGAGGGTGTCGACGGCACGTTCGATGGCGTCGCGCACGCTGGGCAGCGGGCCGTCGACGGTCTCGTTGCTGGCCAGCTTGATCGCGCCGGGCACCGTCTTGCCCGGCGTATAGGCCGGTAGATCGGCCATCAGGGGTCGCAAGCGGGCGGTCATTTGGCCAGCATAAGTGAGGGGCTGTACGCTTTGCCCTCGGCGGTTGCGGTGCTCGGGTCCGGGTCCGGTAACCTCTACAAGGTTGCAAGGAGGCGTGCCAGAGCGGCCGAATGGGACTCACTGCTAATGAGTTGTCCCCCTTACAGGGGACCGGAGGTTCAAATCCTCTCGCCTCCGCCCATATAACTGAACATGTGTTTGACCAAGCGCCCGTAGCTCAACGGATAGAGCATCTGACTACGGATCAGAAGGTTAGGGGTTCGAATCCCTTCGGGCGCACTTAATTACCAGCGGAAACGCCCCGCTACGGCGCACAAAAACCGCGACGGTGTCATGAGAGCGTCACACCCCCTGCGGAACTCGCATATCTGCGTATCACGAACCCTGTCGGTGTTTGGTGCCCGACTGTTGCGGAATGGCTGGCGGGCGCAGCGCATTCACAGGCAATTCGCCAGCGAATCCTCTACCGGCATGAGGTAACGCGCGTAATTTCCGATTGTCGTGGGTGACAAGTTTTGCTGGTCTACAGAGAGGGTCAACCATGATGCGCAGGTTCGTCCAAGCCGCAGTTGTCGCGACTGCAATGTCAGCACCCGCCTTCGCCGGTGTGATGATCGCTCCACAGGCCCAGGCAGATCCCTCTCAGCATGTCGTGACTATTACCGTCGCTCGAAACATCATGACTCCCGACGGTGTGAAGACTGTTTATTCGGGTGAGCAGGTGACCGTGCTAACCCCGCAGATTGGTAACAGCGTTAAGCAGAGGGCACGGGACGAAGGTGCTAAAGCGAATAGCTCATCGGCGAGCTACGCCGGTCCGAAGAACCCTGCGCGTAGTCTGCCGTAACGGCCTTGCCCCGAAGTTAGCGAAGCCATTCCATAGCGCGCGCCCCGCTGTTACTGCTAGTCGTTTTTCAGCACCGCGCGTGCACGGGCCAATTCCGGACATCCGCCATCGACGGGCACGCGTTCGACCGCTCTGCGAAGCACGTCGCGGCCGGCTGGATCCCCGAGGTCGAAATAGTCCAGGGCAGCGCGTAACTCGAATAGGTGTGCCTGCTGTGCGCGCGCCAGGGCGAGCGCGGCGGTCACATCAGAGTGGACGGAATCCGCGTCGGCGTGCGTTTTTGCCCGCAGCCGCAGCAGTTCGGCATCGTAGAAATGCATGCCGGTGCGTTCGGCGACTTTCAGCGCGAAGTCGAGCCGCTCCCGGGCGTCGTCCAATCGGTTGGCGTTGATGAGCAGTTGGCCCAGCACTGCGTCGAAGTAGGTGCGGTAGACCTGGGCGCCGACGGCTTCCCATGTGTCCAGGAGCACGGTCAGGGTGCTGATGGTTTCCGACAATGCTGGCATGTCGACGTCGCCGCTCACCGTGCCGGCCAGTCCGGCATTCGCCGCCTGCTCGGTCGCACCGCCCAGCAGCCATTGATCGAACCCGTGCTGTTCGGCGCTCGCAAGCAGCTCGCTGACGGCGACGCCGGCCGCATCGAACCGGCCTCTTTCCATCTGCGCCCATATCGAGACGAACTGCGCAAATGCCTCGCTGTAGGGGCCCTGAGGAAATCCCAGGGTCGCGGCACGGCGCCCGGCATCGGCGAGTGCGCCGTCGATGCCGGTGCATTCCCCGCGGATGAGCCTGGTCCAGGCGGTGAAAATGTGTGCCGTTGCGATCGGATCATTGGGGACGAACCACACCGCCTCGATATCGTCCGGCTCGACGGTGGACGTCATCTCGGTGGCGCGGGCCAGATGTTTCTCCGCGACTCCGAACTCTCCCCGCAGCCACGACACCACACCGAACGACGCGTCAATGATCGGGCGGAACCACTGCCGGCCCTGTTCGAGCCCGGCATCGAGTGAATCGACGACGTGCTTGGCGCGGGCGAGGTCCGCGCGCATGACGTAGTAGCCCAGCAGCGCCGTCAACGTCGCAAAGAGCTCGTCGTCGTTGAGGTCGGTGCCGCTGAGCTCGAGGCAACGTTCGAAGTCGGGCGCGGCCGTCGCGCTGTAACTGCCGTCAGCGGCGGCCGACAGAAAGCCGCGTTCGAGGCGTAACCCGATTTCACGCCGGTCCCGGTCCCGGCCTGCGGGCTCGCGATCGAGCCCGGCAACGGCACGATTCAGGTATTCACGCGCTTCGGCCAGCGCGCCTCGTCTGCGCGCACCCACTGCGGCCTGTCGATACGCCGAGAATGCTTCGTTGAACCGGCCGCCCAGTTCGTAATGGCTTGCGGCAAGGGGCCAGTCAACTTCGACCGCGGTACCCGCCAGTGCATCGGCCACGCGGCGGTGCAATTGCCGGTTCAAGGTCGGCGGAGCAAGCTCGGCACACACCTCGCGCAGCAGTTCGTGCCGAAACCGCCAGCCGCTACCCGAATACCGTTCCAGCACTTTGGCATTCTCGAGTTCGGACAGCACGCGGTTGACGACGTCTGGCTCCAGGTCCACCACTGCCTCGAGAACTGCGCGCTCGAACTGCCGGCCGATCACGGCGGCGGCTTGAACCACGCGAACCACTTCGGAATTCCCACGCAGCCGGGCGGTCAACGGTTCGTACAGGGCCTCGGGCACACCCGCCGGGGTGGTCTCCTCGGCGACCTGCTCGATGTAGAACGGAATCCCGTCGCAGCGCGCGACGACCTCGGACACCGCGTCCGCCGGCAGCTCAGGGTTCAGTGTCGTGACCAACCCCGTGGCGTGTTCTTCGGACAGGGGTTCGAGTTCGAACACCTCGACAGCTGAATCCCACGGAAACTCTTCGCCGTCCCGGCCGGTGAGCACCACGAGGACGTGACCCGTCGCCTGGTCGAACAGAGCGGAGATGATTTCGACGCTTGACCGATCGAGCCACTGCGCGTCTTCGACGACCACCAAACCGCCGCCGTCGACGCACGCCAACAGATAAGCGAACGCGCCCGCCACGATCTGCTCGTAGAGCTTGCGTCCCTCCGCCCTGATGGGTGCGTAGCCGGCGTCGGGCTCGATACCCAGGATGGGCGCCAACATGGGCACGAACGCCGCGGGATCACACGATCGTGAGATCAGTTCCGTCCGCAGCCGGTGCAACCGCTCGGCTGCGGACATCGTTGTGGTTATGCCGCAACGGGTTTCGATCAGCCCACGTAAGGGATGAAGGCCGATGTCCGAGTGCATCGGCGAGCCGTGCAGCTCGACCACCTCCACACCGTCGCGCTCTGCCAGCGTGATTGCTTCGAACACCATGCGGGACTTCCCTATACCAGGCTCGCCGCGAAACGCCATCCCTGACTTCATCAGGGTGCCGGATCTGGCCTGCGTCCAGCGGTCCTGGAGTGCGGCCAGTTCGACGTCGCGTCCCAGCAGCGGACCGCGCCAGTCCTTGCGGCGCGCGCCGCGTTCGCCGACCACGCGGTAATGGGCCAGCGGCTCCTGAATTCCCCTTACCGGGGCCGGGGGGCGCCTCTCAAGATCGAATAGCTCTGCGATGCGGCCGGCGACCGGTTCCGAGACGACGACGTTGCCGGGCGCGGCTAATGCGCACAGGCGCGATGCGATGTTGGCGGCGAAGCCGTAGACGTCGTCCTGCTCGACGTCGAGATACACCAGGCCGCGGTGCACGCCTACCCGCACGTCGACCGAGAACCCGTAGTTGCGCTGCGTTTCGGTGCTGAGGCTTTTGACCGCATCCACTATTTGGCCGCCGGCCAAGACTGCGCGGTGCACGTCGTCCTCGTGGGCCACCGGATGGCCGAATGTCACCAGCAGCCCGTCACCCTTGGCGGAAATGACGTGGCCCCCCAATCGGTTCACCACGGTTGACACGCGTTCTCGATACCGGCCAACCACTGTTCGGTAGCGCTCGGGCTCGATACGCGTCGACAGCGCGGTGGAATCCACGAGGTCGGCGAAAAGGATGGTGAGGCGGCGCATCTCACCGCCGTCGGCGGGCGTGGCCAACAAACTCTCGGCGTCGAGATTCCCGGCATCTGTGTCGAGAACCCGATCCGCCAACTCTCGGGCCACCGATGTCTGGCCCCGATTGATCGCAGCTACCGCGTCGTCCAGTAATTCGTTTATAGACGTGACAGATTCGTCGCCGTTCATGAGCGCCCTCCCCCCGGGCACATCAGCAGGTTTACCGCCCGCCGATGCTTGATATCGATGCTAGCGCGTCACCCGGGGCAGTCGAAATGAGTTTTTGCGCCCATCGATCCACCGCCTTCGGCGTCACTCCGGCTTGATGCCCACCGTGATCAGGTCGCCGATCGCCTGCGTCCACCACGGCCGGGGCACGCGATGCTGATGGCTGACGGTGAACCCGGCCCCTTCGAAGAGCGCCCGCAGCGCAGCCGGGGTGGGACTGTGCGCGATGTGGAACCGCTGGTCGACGAATTGCGGCAACGGGAGGTTGTGCCGCGGGCCGATGGTGGCGACGACGGCCACGCCGCCGGGCCGCAGCACGCGGTAGAAATCACCGAGCGCGACGGGATGGTCGAAGAAATGGAACGCCGACGTGGTCACCACCGCGTCGAGTGCCCCGTCGTCGAACGGCAACTGCTCGGCCGGGCCCTTGAGCCACGTCACCTCCGACGACCGCTGTTTTGCCTGCGCCAGCATGCCGTCGGACATGTCCACGCCGTAGATCTCTGCGGGGTGCAGTTCCCGCTGGATGCGGTCGGCGAGTATTCCGGTGCCACAGGCGATGTCGGCGATCTTGGTGGCGCCGTGTCCGCGCAGCACCGCGATGGCCTCGGTCTGGGCCGGCTGATACACCCACTCCTGGAGGAACGGTAGGTCGTACCCCGGGGCGGCAAAGCTCCAGAATTTGGTGACGGCGTCGTTGAGGGCGCGCCGCGGTGAGTTGGTCACGCCACCAGGCTAGCGAAAACTGCCGCCACCGCCGTCGACGAGAATGGTTTGCCCGGTGATGAAGGTGGCATCGTCGCCGACCAGGAAGGCCACCAGCGCGCCGACGTCGGTGCGGACGTCGCCGATGCGCTTCATGGGGACCTGCCGCAGCGCCTTGGCGTAGCCGTCGGGATCGAACTGCGCCCACGACTTCACGCCGTCGGAGTCGGCGAACGGGCAGATGGTGTTGACCCGGATGTTGTCCCGGCCCCATTCCAGGGCCGCCACCTTGGTGATGCCGCGGATCGACTCTTTGGCTCCCGCGTAAGCCGCCCAGTTGCGGTCTCCGGCGGTTCCGGTGGCCGAACCCAGGTTGACCACCGAACCACCACCGGCGGCCTTCAGCACCGGATAAGCCGCCTGCATGAGCAGCAGGGTGGCGCGCGGGCCGACATCGGAGACCAGGGCGAAGTCGTCGACGGTGACGTCTGTGAAGCGCTTGGGTTCGTTGGTCGCGATGGCGTTGTTGACCAGCCCGTGCAGCCCGCCGAACCGGTCGACGGCCGCGGCGACGATCTGCGGGGCGACGGCGGGGTCGCGCAGGTCGGCCACCAGCTGTGCGGCCGGATAGCCCTGGTTCGTGAAAGCGGCTGTGGTGGAATCGAGTTTGTCGGCGTTGTTGTCGACCAACAACACCTGCGCGCCGCGCTCCAAAAGCGCCTCGGTGGTGCCGCGCCCGACGCCGCGGGCGGCACCGGTGACGATCACGACGTGCCCGCGCAGGGACTCGGAATGCCAGTAGGTCATGGCGTGCACGCTAGCGCGCCGAGATCGGTGTTCAGACAGGTTTCTGTTGCAATGACTCGCCCGAACGTCGGTTCGGCGATGAACTAGTTGATCGTGAGGCCACCGTCGACGGTGATGGTCTGGCCCACCACGTAGCCGCCGGCCGGCGAGGCCAGCCAGACCGCAGTGGCCGCCAGCTCCGCCGGGTCCCCGGTGCGGCCCAGGACCACGCGCGGCATCTGTGAGTCGAGGTAGCCGGGCTTGTACTCGTCGGTCATCTCGGAGATGAAGAAACCCGGCGCCAGCGCGTTGACACGGATGCCCTTGCGCCCGCCCCACTGCTGGGCCAGGTCGCGGGTGAGCCCGATGACGCCGGCCTTCGACGCGGCGTAGGCGGCCTGGGGCAGGCCGGCGGTGGTGATACCCAGGATGCTTGCGATGTTGATGATCGAGCTTCCCGGCTGCATCACCTTTGCCGCGGCCTGTGCCATCCAGAACGAACCGTGCAGGTTGACGTCGATGACGGAGCGGAATTCCTCGGGGGTCTCACGGGTGGCGGGTACCGCGGTGCCCACACCCGCGTTGTTGATCAGGATATCAACGCGGCCAAAGGTTTCCATTGCCTCCGCGACGATGTTCTGGCAGTCCTCGACCACCGAGACGTCGGTCTGCACCGCCAGTGCGCGCCGGCCCGCGGACTGCACCAGGGCGGCGGTGTCGGCCAGTCGTTCGACCCGTCGCGCTCCGAGCACGACGTCGGCGCCGGCCTCGGCGAACGCTTGCGCGAACGCCACTCCGAGGCCCGAGGAGGCGCCGGTGACGATGGCGACCCGGCCGTCGAGCTTGAACGAATCGAGAACAGTCATGGTTTTCCTCGGGTCATCGCGGGCTTCTCAGCACCTGGCGGGCAATTGCGTACTTGTGAACTTCGGTGGGGCCGTCGTAGATCCGGAAGGCCCGCATGTCGGAGAAGATCATCCCGACCGGCGTTTCGTCGGAAATTCCCATGCCGCCGAGGATTTGGACACAGCGGTCGGCGACCTTGAACAACTCCTCTGACACCTGGGCCTTGACCATCGAGCTTTCGTGGCGGCCCTTGGCGCCGGTGTCCAGTAGCCAGCACGCCCACCAGATCGACAGCCGGCACTGCTGCAGGGCGATCTCGTTGTCGGCGAGCATGAAGCCCACGCCCTCGTGCTCGCCCAGTGGCCGGCCGAAAGCGGTTCTGGTGCGGGCATGTTCGACGGCGATGGAATGTGCGCGCGACGCCGCACCAAGCCAGCGCATGCAATGCGTCAGCCGGGCCGGTGTCAGTCGCAGCTGGGCGTACCGCAGTGCCTGACCGACCTCGCCGACCACCGCGGAGGCGGGCAGTCGCAGGTTCTCGAAACGCACCACACCGTGGCCCTGCACATAGTTGCGGTCCATGGTGTCCATCACGCGCTCGATCTCGATGCCAGGCGTGTCGCCCTCGCACAGAAACAGCGTAGGGCCGTCTGCGCCATGGGAATTCGGCGTAACGCGGGCCATGATGATCCAGGTGCGCGCACCGTTGGCGCCGGTGATGAGCCACTTGCGCCCGTTGATCACATAAGTGGTGCCATCGAAGGTCGCCTCGGTGGCCAGCTGCGCCGGATCGGAGCCCGCGCCGCCGGGTTCGGTCATCGCGAACACCGAACGCTGCCGGCCCGCGATCACCGGCAACAGGAACTGCTCGATCTGGGCGTCGTTGGCCACCTTGCCGAGCATGTCCATGTTGCCCTCGTCCGGCGCGGCGCAGTTCAGCGCGACGGGGCCCAGCGTGGACCAGCCCGCCGCCTCGTACAGCACTGCCTGCTCGACGTGCGAGGGGCCGCGACCGCCGAATCGCTTGGGCGCCTGGAAGGTCAGCAGGCCGGCCTCGCGTGCCAGGCCGACCAGTTCGGTGCGCAGGGCTTCGTCGGGGCCGTGTCGGGTCAGACGGGGATCGGCCTCGAACGGAATGATCTTGTCGGCGACGAACGCGCGGATCTCCTCGGCCAGAGCGGCTGTATCTGAAGGGATCTCGAAGTCGATCATGATGCTCCGATCAAAGTGTGGGCACGTTCGAACAGCCGCAGGGTGGCGGTGTGCAGCAGGTCGCCCACTTCGGCGGGCGCCAGGCCGGCGACCGCGCGCGCGTGGGTGCCCTCGAGGATGATGCCGAGCTTGAAGCAGGCCAGCACGGTGTACCAGTCGATTTGCGAGACGTCACGGGTGCTGTTGGCGGCGTAGTGAGCGACCAGTTCGGCCGGAGCGGGCAGGCCCGGGGCGTCCATCAACGGGTTGCCCAGCACGGTGTCCTGGTCGGGGTCACGCCAGGTGGCCAGCATCCAGCCGAGGTCCAGTAGCGGATCGCCGATCGTCGACATCTCCCAGTCGACGATCGCCACCAGGTCGGGCCCGGTGCGGGAGAACATCACGTTGGCCGCGTGGTAGTCGCCGTGCATGATGCCCGGCGTCCAGTGCTGCGGCACGTTGTCACCCAGCCAGCGGGCCACGCCGTCGACGTCACCGATCTGCGGGCCCGGGTAGCCCTGCAGTGCGGAGTAGGACTCGAGCTCCGAAAGCCACCGGGGCACTTGGCGTTCCAGAAAGCCGTCCGGTTTTCCGAAGTCCTCCAGTCCGACCGCGCGGTGGTCGACCGCACCCAGGCGGGCCAGCGCGCCGACCATCGAAATTCCCATGGCGTACTGCATTTCGAGATTCTCGGCGTGCAGTGGCGGCAATCCCTCGCCGGCATTGAACCCGTCTACCGGCTCCATCAGGTAGAACACCGCGTCGCCGAGCACCGCGGTGTCGTCGCATACCGCGATCAAACGGGGATGCGGAACGTCGCTGCCGGCCAGGGCCGCCAGCACCCGGGTCTCGCGCAGGATCACCTTGTTGCTGATCGGTCGCAGATGTTTGGGCCCCCGGCGCAGCACATACGGCCGGCCGGAGCGCTCGAACTTCAACATGATGTTCTGTGTTCCGCCGCCGATCGGGGAGACGTCTTCCAGCGGCCCGTCGCCCAGGCCGCGGTCGGACATCCAGGCGGCGATCGTGTCGAGGTCGTCCACGACGAGGAACCTACCGGGTGGTTGGTTGGCGGCGGTAAGGGGGTCGTGCGCGACGGTCGCACCCGCCGCACGTCAGCGCGTGTGGCCCCGGGCCGGGTGGAACAGGCTCCAGCCGATCAACGTGCCGAGGGCGATCGAGAAGACCGCGGCGAACATGGCGCCCAGCGCCTGGATGTCGCCCGGTCCGCCGGCGATCGCTTCACCCAGCGATTCGAAACTCAGCGTGCTCGGCACCAGCGCCCAGAATGCGGCCAACATCAGCACGATTGCCGGTGGGGCCGTCTTCACCCGGGATGCCAGCGATGCGAATGGGACCACGAGAAACGCGCCGATCGCTCCGGCGTGTACCGGGGAGAGGAACAGCCCGCCCGCTTTCTGGCCGAGCATCGCGACGGCGACGGCCGCAATCAGCCAGGCCAGCGAACCGCGCGGCGCCGACAGATGCAGGTACAGCCCCACCCCGATGACGACGATTGCCACATAGAACACCCAGGGACCCATCGGATCGACTGGATGAGCGCCGTGGCTGCGGTGGGCGAAATGCATGCCCAGGCCCACCCCGAACACCACCAATCCCAGCTGGACCACGCCGTAGACCAGTCGGCTCGCCCCGGCGATCAGGGATGAATCCGCGAGCTCCATCGCACCCAGCGTCAGGGGCGTGCCGGGCAGGATGGCCACCAGCGCTGGGGCGACGACCCGCAGCAGCCCGTCATAGCCGGTGTCGGACACCATTACCGCCGCCAGCACGGTGATCACCGCAGCCGCCAAGGTCGGCAGCACCGCCGAGAGGGTCGGGAACGGTCGCTCGAGTTGCGTGATGGCACCGACGACCGCGCCGAGCATGGCGTATGCGCCCAGCGCCGACCACGACGGGTTGATCACCATGCCGAACCCCAGCGTCGTGATGGCATAGCCCAGGATCGTCAGCGCGGTGCCGAAGCGGGGCCGCATCGACCGGGCCGCGTTGAGCTGTTCGACGGCGTCCGCCGGCCGGATGGCTCCAAGGCCGGCCAGGTCGGCGATGTCGTCGATGACGGCGGCGGCGTCGAGTTGGACGGCGCCGCTGCTGGAGCTGTCTATGTGATAGCCCACCGTGCCGACCTGGATCAGCAGCATGTGCGGCAGGACCACCACCTGCACATCGGAATCGGTATAGCGCTCGGCGATCGCCAGCAAGCGTGCAGCCACCATTTGTGTCGGCTGGTCGACTTCGACCAGGGCGATTCCCAGGGCGCGCAACATCGCCGCGACCTCGGCGTCGTCGTGATCGGTCTCGGTGAGCGTGCCGGGCAGTTCCTTGCGCAGTGCGTGCAGAGTTCGGCGGGCCCGGTCAGACCAGGAATTCATGTACGCCGATTGTCGCCCGGGATCCTGGGCATGGACTGAATGCGCTGGGCGCGTTCCCAGATGGCGTTCAGCACACTCCAGCTGACCAGGGTGCCCAGGGCGATGGAGAAGATGGCGCCGATGGTGCTCGACAGCGCGGTCAGGTTGGTGGTTCCGCTCGTCGCGGCCTCGCTCATCGACTCGAAACTCAGCGCGCCGGGCACCAGCGCCCAGAACGCGGCGATGGTCAACATCGAGGCGCTGGGCGCCGACCGGAACCGCGACGCCAGCACCGTGAATGGCAATACCAATGCCGCACCGAGGGCCCCGGCGTGCGCCGAGCTGAGGAACAGCTCGCCGACCCGCTGCCCGACCAGGGCCACCGCGACGGCCGCAGTCAGCCACAGCAGCGAACCGCGTGGGGCCGATAGATAGAAGTACAGGCCCACCCCGATCACCAGGATCGCCGCATAGAACGCCCACGGCCCGGTCTGCGGTGACGGCGGCTGCGGCGCGACCTTCCCGGCGATCGCGATTCCGATCGCAACCCCGAACACCAGCAGCATCAGCTGGACCAGCCCGTAGACGAGCCGCGACGCACCGGCGATCATCGCCGACCCGGCCAGTTCCATGGATGCGACCGTGAGCGCCAGGCCGGGTAGCAGCGCCACCAACGACGGAGCGATCACCCGCATCAGACCGTCGTTGGCGGCGTCGGCGACGAACCACGTCGCCAACACAGTGACGGCGGTCGCCGCCAGCGTCGGCACGATCGCGCTCAGTGACGGAAAAGGTTGTGCAGCAAGGACTATCAGCCCGACGATGAGTCCCAGGAAAGCATGGCCCCATAGCGAGGCCCAGGTGGGGTTGATGATCATCGAGAAGCCGACCGTCGTGATCACGTAGCCGATCAGCCGGATCAGCGGGCGGAAGCGATGGGGCATCGCACGGGCTTCTTCGAGCGCCCGGACGGCGTCGGCCGGTGTGATCGCACCGAAGTCGGCCAGCCGGGCGATATGTTCGACGCGGTCGGCGAGATCCAGTTGTGTCGTCGAGCGCGTGGACGCGCTGACTTCATATCCCTTGTCGCCCACCTGGATCACCAGCACCGTCGGCAATACCACCACCCGGACCTCGGCGCTGGTGTAGCGCTGAGCGATTCGCAGTAGGCGGTCCCGGACCAGCTGCGTGGGTTGCACCACTTCGACCAAAGCGGTGCCCACTTCGCGCAACAGGGCGGCGATTTCGGAAGCAGGATAGGAGTCGGGCGGGGCCAGCGGTGTCGGGTTGTGCTCGCTCACGACCTCCCGGCCCGAGATCAGGGCCCGCTGCAGTCGGGTGAGCAAGTCAGACCTCCGGGGCGCCCGGAGCGGGCTTCTGCCATGGCCAGCGCCCGGAGATCTCCACTTCCAGCGACCAGCTCAGGAACGTTCGGATCACCACGATGCAGCCCAGCACCGCGACGCTCTCCAGCGTCGGCGTGACCGCGACGGTGCGGATGATGTCGGCGGCCACCAGCAGTTCGAGCCCGAGCAGGATCGCGCGCCCGAGTTGGCCACGGAACAGCTTGTAGGTGTTGGGTGTGCGCCGGATCAGCCGACCGATCGCCGTGCCGGCCGCCAGCACCCCGCCCAGCGCGATCACCGCGACGCCAACGGCATCGATCACCTTGCCGACCGTCTCGATGTGTGCGAAGAAGTCCATGGCCGCTCACGCTATCCGGACATTCAGTCCAGCGAGCCCCAGAATCGCGTGAGGAATTCGGCGGCGCCCTTCGGATCCTGAAGCATCCACCAATGTCCCAGGCCGTCCAGGACTTCGACGCGCGCGCCCGCCCGCCGTGCGGCTCGCCGGCGCTGCTCCTCGGTGCCGACGAAGGTGTCGGCGGTGGCCATCACACTCAGCCCGGGCCGCTCGGCGGCCCGTTCGAGTTCGGCGCCCAGTTCGGCGGGCCGGGAGGCCGACCGGTACAGCGCCAGGATGGCTCGGCCCATCTGTGGCCCGAAGGCGGCGCCGACGTCGGCGGTCACATCTTCGGGCATACCCAGTGCGGCGAGCAGTGCGGTGCGGTCGGCCGGCGGCATGCCCATCAGTGCGTCGACGGCCTCTTCTCCCGCGCCCGGGGTCTGCCAGACCTGTGCCATGTCATGCCAGACGTAGTCTTCGTCGAAGACCCCGACGACGTCGCTGACCCAGCTGTGCAACAGTTCGGGCCGGTTCATTGCCACCGAGACCACGTGCCCGCCGCCCCAGTCATGGCCAACGAGATCCACTGGGGTGTCGAACTTTTCGAGTTCAGCAGCCAGCCAGTCGCGGTATTCGGTGTGGGTTGCCCCGAAGTCGTCGGCCAGCGGTGCGCCGAAGCCGGGCGGTGACAGCAGCACGATGTCACCGGGGTCGTTGCGCCGAAGTTCGGTGACCAGCGGACCCCAGATCGCCGATGTCTCGGGATTGCCGTGCACGAAAACCACTGTCATGCGGGCCATCCTGGCATGCCCGCGCGGTGGGCGGCGGACCGCTACCGGGAAGGCGCGATCACCGTGGCGGTGCTGATTCCGTTCTGCTCGACGGCGCGGATCGTCGCGGTGTCGCCGGTGTGCACCGCGTCGCGGCCCTTGCGGGTCTCGGTGGTGACGACATAGGTCTGCGTGTAGCCGTCGGCACTGCGTGCCGTGACCGCGGTGTCCGAGATGTCGGTGACGGTGCCGGTCTGAGTGGACTGGGTGCGGTATCCGCCATGGTCGTCGGGCACGACGAACTGACCGTGCAGGGCGTTGTCCATGCCCGCGAGCACGGGGCCGCCGCCCATCGGGCCGGCGCCACCCGGGCCGCTGGGCGGGCCCCAGCCCGGGCCGCCACCGGGGCCGTGGCCACTGGAGCCACCGCCCTCGGCGGCATAGATGGCCGCTGCGCCCGCCCCGCCGAGCACGATCGCGATGCCGACCGCGGCGGCGATCTTGCCTTTCGACCACTGCGGCTGCCCGGCGGGACTGCCCCATGTCGGTTCGGCGGAGACGGCTGCGGTGATGTCGGTGATGTCGCTGCTCATGGTTCAACACGGTGACCGCGAAGACTGTGTGTTGGCTGTGTGGCAGCTCAGCTCTGGCCCAGGACAGGCATTCTGCAGTTTTCACAGCCTGCGCATAGAATTGACACAGGGTCGGCCAATACGGATGCGAATACTTGAAACATGACCTCTTCAGCAGCCGAACGAGTCGTGATGCGCCGGGCCGACGGCAATCCGATCAGTGTTCTGGTCGTCGACGACGAGAACGTCCTGGCCGAGATGGTGTCGATGGCGCTGCGCTATGAGGGCTGGGACATCGCGACCGCGGGCGACGGAGCTGCGGCCATCGCCGCCGCACGTACCGCCCGGCCGGATGCGGTGGTGCTCGACGTGATGCTGCCGGACATGAGTGGCCTCGACGTTCTACGCAAGCTGCGCGAGCAGAATCCCAAGCTGCCCGTGCTGCTGCTGACCGCCAAGGATGCGGTCGAAGATCGCATCGCGGGTCTGACCGCCGGTGGCGACGACTACGTCACCAAGCCGTTCAGCATCGAGGAAGTGGTGCTGCGACTGCGGGCGCTGCTTCGCCGCACGGGTGTGACCACCGAGGACAGCGGCGCGCAGATCGTCGTCGGCGATCTGGTGCTCGACGAGGACAGCCACGAGGTCACCCGCGCCGGCGACCTGATCACGCTGACCTCGACGGAGTTCGAACTCTTGCGATTCATGATGCGCAACTCCAAGCGTGTGCTGTCCAAGGCGCAGATCCTCGATCGAGTGTGGAGCTACGACTTCGGCGGCCGGTCGAACATCGTCGAGCTCTATATCTCCTATCTGCGCAAGAAGATTGACAGCGGACGCGAGCCGATGATCCATACATTGCGGGGCGCCGGGTATGTCCTCAAGCCCGCGAACTGAACGCGAGCAGGGAGTGCGACCGGACGGTGCCGAGCACGATTCGCGAGCACTGAAGCGCGAGCAGATCGGGCGACCAAAAGTCGTTCGACAGCGCCCGCAGGAGCCGGCCGCCGTGGCGGAACCCGAACCCGCCTGGGGCGCTCCGCAACCGGAGGCCGTGGCGTCCGGACGTGTCGCGCGGATGTTTTCGCCCAGCACCTGGTCCCTGCGGTCGCGGCTGCTCGTTGGACAGCTGTTGCTGCTGACCCTGGCCTGCGTCGGGATCGGCGCCGCCACCGAGCTGGCGTTGCACCAGTACCTGGTGAATCAGCTCGACATACAGCTGCGCGAAGCGGTGCACCGCTCGGCGGTGATGTCCAGCGCGCCGCCGCCGCCGCTGCCGGACGGATCGCGACCCATCCGCAGGCCCGGGCCGGGACCGGATTTCCTGGATGCACCCGCGCAGCCGGTGGGCATCATCGCCGCGGTCGTCGATTACAACGGGCACGTCAACGCGGGCATGTTGACCACGTATGGCGAGCGGGCAGCGTTGACGCGGGCGGCCGAACATCAGGTCTCCGCCATCGAGCCCTACCACGATCCGGTCACCATCGACGTTGACGGCGTCGGCGGGTATCGGCTGCTGGCCAGCTACAACCGGCTGGGTCAGGTGATTGTCACCGGCCTGCCGCTCAGCCAGGTCGACGACACCATGATCCGGGTGCTGCTGATCTTCCTCATCGTTTCCGGCGCGGCCCTGGTGGCGGTGTCGACGATCGGCGTTGTCATCACTCGCCGTGCATTGTCGCCGCTGAATCGTGTCACGGCGACCGCGCGCCAGGTCGTCGACCTACCGCTGGACCGTGGCGAGGTGGAACTGCCGGTGCGCGTTTCGGAGGAGGACGCCAACCCCAACACCGAAGTGGGACAGATGGGTTCGGCGCTCAACCGGATGCT
>DASUGW010000147.1:0-8019 GCA_036273805.1 Mycobacterium sp. | reverse complement strand
TCGGCGGTGCGGGGCCAGTCGAGGAAGTACACCCACTGCCACAGCAGCGGCAGCGCGTCGCCGACGGCGAACCGCTGGTCCAGATCGAGTGTCGCGGCCAATTCTTCGGCCACCCGCACAGAGATCACGTCCTCGACGGCGACGGGCGCCGGGCTCCAGTCAGCGACGAAATCGGCCAGGCCGGCAGCAGCATTGGGGCTCACATCAAACTCCTCGAACTCTCCGGGATCCCGCGTTGGTGCGGACGGCTACAGCAGCGTCGACCAATAGCTCCAGAACCGCACCAGGATCAGCAGAATCAGCGCCGTGAACCACAGCGCCACCAGCGACCAGCGCCACTGATGCAGCGCGCGGGCGACCGGATTGCCGCCCAGCGGTCGCAGCGCCACCGACGCGACGACGACCAGCAGCGTGACCGTCACCGACCAAACCACCATGCAGTACGGACACAACGCACCGATGCGGTAGAGGCTCTGGAAGATCAGCCAGTGCACGAACACCGCACCCAGCAGGGTGCCGGCCGCCAGACCCGACCAGTACCACAGCGGCAGCCGGACGCCCCCCACCGCGAGTACGCCGGTGACGACGACGACGGTGAACGCGATGATCCCGATCAACGGATTGGGGAATCCGAATGCCGACGCCTGATCGGTCACCATGACCGAACCGCACGAAAGCACCGGGTTGAAGTTGCACGACGGCACGTACTGCGGGTTGAGCAGCAGTTCGATCTTCTCGACCGTCAGCGTGAACGAGGACGCCAAACCGACGACGCCGGCGATCAGCACCCACAGTGCACTCGGTCGGCCCACCGCCACGCCCGCGCGACGGTGACCCGGTGCGGCGGGCGCGTCGCTTGCCGGGGACTCAGAAGGAGACTCTATGGCCACGACGGACTGACCTGTACTAGTTCGCGGTCGCCGCTGCGCTGTCCAGGCCGGGGACGTTGCCGACGACTTCCTTCACCTTGGCCACCAGGGCGTCGGGCGTGGAGTACTGGTAGTCCTCACCGTTGATCCGCACCGTCGGGGTCGCGTTGATCTTCGTCGCCTTCGCGAGTCCGTCGACCATGTCGGCGAACTTCCCGGTGTTCACGCAATCGGGCACGCTCCCGACGACGCCGGACTGGCGGGCCGTCTCGATGAGTGCCTTGTTATCCGGCGCGGTGCCGCCCTCGGCCGGCTGCTGGGCGAACAACGCCGTGCGGAAGCGCTGGAACGAGTCCTTGTTCGGCGTGGTGTCGGCGTCGGCGACGCAGTACGCCGCGTTGGCCGAACGCGTCGAGTACTTGTCGTTGGCGGGCGAGTTCAGGATGGACACCATGTAGTAATCGGCGGCGATGGCGCCGCTGTTGATCAACTTGTTGACCGTCGGGCCGAAGGCCTTCTCGAACGCCGCGCAGTGCGGGCACTGGAAGTCCTCGTAGAACGACACCACGGCCTTGGGGTCGCTGCTGCCTTCCTTGGTGACCAGCTTGCTGGAGGTCACCCGGACGGCGTGCACCTCGCCGGACTGCTTCTTATCGCTGTGCAGGACGATCCAACCCACGAGTCCCACCGCGAAGAGGATGACGACCGCGGTCAAGCCGATCTGGACAGCCAGGTTGCGTTTGCGATCTGCCGCCTTGAGGTCGTAGCTGGCGGGACGCTTGGATTTGGAGGCCACGGCCTAAAGCGTACCGGCGCCCGATCCGCCGCCCGCGCCGCTGCCGCCGTTCGTGATACGGGGGCGGTGAGGGCTCAGATGGGCACGCAATGCCGACACCACATCGGCGATCGCCAGAGCCACCGCACCACGCAGTTCGACGAAGCTGACGAAGCCGTGGACCAGCCCGTCCATCTGGCGCAGGTCGACGTCGACTCCGGCCCGGGCCAGCGCCGCCGCATAGGCGTTGCCCTCGTCGCGGAGCGGATCAAAACCCGCGGTCACGACCAGAGCCGGCGGCAGGCCCACCAGATCGGTGCACCGGCCCGGGGACACCCGCAGGTCGTCGGCGGCGAGGCCGGAACCGTCGAGGTATTGCTCGCCGAACCAGACCATGTCGTGGGCGGTGAGCACCAACCCGGAGCCGAAAAGCGTCCGCGAACGCGTAGGAGCGCACAGATCGGTCCACGGGTAGAGCAGCAACTGCAGAACCGGCGCCGGGCCGCCATCCCTGCTGGCCTGACACACCGCCGCCGCCAGACCGCCGCCGGCACTGTCACCGCCGACAGCGACAGCACCCGCAGCCACCCCCAGTTCGTCGGCATGAGCGAACACCCAGCGGAAGGACGCCAACGCATCGTCGAACGCCGCGGGCGCCTTGTGCTCGGGGGCCAGCCGGTAGTCGACCGAGAAGACGTGAATCCCGGCGTCGGCGCACATGCGCGCGCAGAGCGCCTCGTAACCGTCCAGGTCGCCGAGGGCGTAGCCGCCGCCGTGGAAATACACCAGCGCCGGGGCCGCGTCCGGAGTATTGGGGTGGTAATGGCGCACCGGGATCGGGCCGCCGGGTCCCGGGATCGACAGCGCCTCGATTTGGACCGGCCGCACCGGCCCGCCGAGGACCACGCACACCTGGCGCATCAACCGCCGGCTCAGCGCCACGTCGTCATCGGTGGTCATGCCGAGCAGGCCAAGTCGTCGCTGCCCCGCGAGCGAGGCCTGCAGCGTGAGATCCAGGGTGTTGCCGTCGATGACGACTGCCCGGCCACCGGCCATCAGGCGTTTGACCACACGGGGCAGCAACGGCAGCAGCTTCGGCGACAGTCGCGTCATCACGTTCAGCACGGACTCCGGCGCGTGGTGCTGCTGCTGTAATCCCATGACGCGACCGTAGCGCGGCAATTAGGCGCGCCACGCACTCGGCTATATCGTGAGCGGCGGAGATTCCCGACGACAGGTGAGGTGCGATGACGTCAAGTGGGGCTGCTGTCCCGTCGATCGGTCTGAACGACGAGAACACAGTGCCGGCCCTCGGCCTGGGGGTTGCTGAGCTCTCCGACACCGAAACCGAACACGCGGTGTCGACCGCACTCGAGCTCGGGTACCGGTTGATCGATACCGCGTCTGCGTACGGCAACGAGGCGGCCGTCGGGCGCGCAATCGCCGCCTCCGGGATTCCGCGGGCCGAGATCTTCGTGACTACCAAGCTGGCCACCGACGACCAGGGTTTCCAGTCCTCCCAGGATTCACTGAAGGCCAGCCTCGAGCGGCTGGGCCTGGACTACGTGGACATGTACCTGATTCATTGGCCCGCCGCCGAACTGGGCAAGTACATCGACAGCTGGGGCGGGTTGATGCGGTTGCGCGCCGACGGGCTGACCAAGTCGATCGGTGTCTGCAACTTCACCGAAGAGAATCTCAACGACCTCATCGACCTGACGTACGTGGTGCCGGCGGTCAACCAGATCGAGCTGCATCCCCTGCTGAACCAGTCGGCGCTGCGCGAGGCGAACGCCGGCCACGACGTCGTCACCGAGGCCTACAGCCCACTGGGCGTGGGAGCCCTGCTGAGCAATTCGGCCGTGGTGCCGATCGCCGAGTCCTACGGCAAGTCGCCCGCGCAGGTGCTGATCCGCTGGAGCCTGCAGCTGGGCAATGTGGTGATCCCGCGGTCGAAGACCGCCGAGCGCATCGCCGAGAATATCGACGTGTTCGACTTCGAGCTGAGCACCGCCGACATGGAGACCCTCAACGGGCTCGACGACGGCACGCGGTACCGCCCGGATCCCGTGGGCTACACCGGAACCTAGGCCGTATCCCGCCCGTCACCCAGGCGTCGCGCCGGAACGTCGGCCCGCCCGCTCGTTGACCGTGCACGGCGGGCGGGGATTCCGCGGAATTTCCGCCCAAACTGCAGTGTCAACTACGGCCGGCCGGACACGTGCTCGCGGCTTGGCGCAGTCGGTCGGCCGACGCCTCGTCTACGGCCAGACCGTAACCTCGCGACACCGCGATGAACTGCATCGCGTACTGGCACCAGAACGCCTCGTTGGGCGGCATCCAGGCCGCCGGCTCCTGATCGCTCTTATCCTGGTTGGCCCCGCCCGCGACGGCCAGCAGGTTCGCGGGGTCGTTCGCGAAACGCTTGCGCAGCTCATCGCTCCAGCCCCGCGCACCCATGTCCCAGGCCAGGGCCAGTGGCACGATGTGGTCGATCTGCACTGACGCACCGACCTGATTGCCGCGGGTGAAGGCCACATTGGCGTTGGTGTACGGGTCGTGCAACGTCCCGGTGGCCACCGCGTCCGGGCAGCGTTTGGTCGAGACGAACGTCTTGTCCACGAGGTCGCGGTTGAGGATGTCGTCGCGCGTATCGCAACCGTTGTGGCCGCCGGGTGCGTCGTTGTCGTCGTCCCACGCGTCACCGAAGGCCGCTCGGCGATAGTCGTAGCCACGAATACGCTTGGGCACCACCCGTATGCCGTCGAGCACATCGACGCCGGGGGCCACCGTCGGCGGGTTGGCCTGCGCGCGATACCACTCGGCGCGTTGACCGGCCGCCCCGACGGTCTGGATCGCCACGATGACCGACAGCACCGCGGCGACGGCCAGCCAAAGCACAGTCCGCCGGCTCACGACTTGTCCAGGTACTCGATGCGCTCGGAGTCGGTGAAATGCGCGGCCAGTACCGCCAATCCGCCGTTGTCCGGATCACGCGGGTACACCTCGTCGCACAACGACCGGGCCGCCTCGATGATCTCGCGGTGTTCCCCCAGCGACAGCAACCGAAGGCCGATCGCACGACCGGACTGGTTGCGACCCAGCACGTCACCCTCTCGGCGTTCGGCGAGATCGAGATCGGCGAGCTCGAACCCGTCGAGTGTCGAGGCCACCGCCCGCAGCCGCGCTCCGGCTTTGGAGGCTTCCGGCAGCGCGGTGACGAGCAGGCACAGGCTCGGATGTGCGCCGCGGCCGATGCGCCCGCGCAGCTGGTGCAACTGGCTGACGCCGAACCAGTCGGCGTCGACGACCACCATCACGGTGGCATTCGGCACGTCGACGCCCACCTCGATGACGGTCGTGCACACCAGCACATCGATGTCCCCGGACCGGAAACCCGCCATCACGGCGTCCTTCTCATCAGAGCTGAGCTTGCCGTGCATCAGACCCAGCTTCAGGCCGGACAACGGCCCGGCGCGCAGCTGCGCGAACAGGTCGACGACGGCGGTGGCCTTGCGCCCGGATTCGGATTCCGACGTCTTGTCGGTGTCGTCGATCCGCGGCGCCACCACGTATCCCTGGCGCCCGCCCGCGACCTCCTCGACAACGCGCTCCCAGGCCCGCTCCAGCCACTTGGGCTTTTGCGTCGCGAAAACCACACTGGTGGAGATCGGTTGGCGCCCGCGCGGCAATTCCCGCAGGGTCGAGGTCTCGAGGTCGCCGTACACCGTCAGCGCCACCGTGCGCGGAATAGGCGTGGCCGTCATCACCAGGAGGTGCGGCGTTATGCCACCTTTGGCCTTGGCGCGCAACTGATCCCGCTGCTCGACGCCGAACCGGTGCTGCTCGTCGACGACCACCATGCCCAGCTGGTGGAACTCCACGGTGTCCTGCAACAACGCGTGTGTGCCGATGACGATTCCGGCCTCGCCGGACGCGATCTGCGCGCGCGCCTCCCGCTTGGCGGCGGGCGACATCGAACCCGTCAGCGCCACAACCCGCGTCGCCTGGTCGTCGCCGCCGAGTTGACCCGACATCGCCAACGACCCAAGCACGTCACGCATCGATCGGACATGCTGGTCGGCGAGCACCTCGGTGGGCGCCAGCATGGCGCACTGATACCCGGCATCGATCATCTGCAGCATGGACAGCAGCGCGACAACAGTTTTGCCTGAACCCACTTCACCCTGCAGCATCCGGTTCATCGGTCGCGACGCCGACAGTTCTTCCGAAATCCCTTGCAGCACATCTTGTTGCCCGCCGGTCAGCTCGAACGGCAGCCGAAGCAGCAGCGCCGCCCGCAACCCGTCGGCGCGCACCGGCGCGGGCGGCCCGGTCTCGGAAAGCTCGCCGTGCCGGCGAGCGGCCAGCGCCCACTGCAGCCCGACGGCCTCGTCGAAGCGCAGCCGATCCACTGCGCGTCCCCGCTCGGCGGGACTCTCCGCCGTGTGAACACCGCGCAGCGCCTCATCCTCGGGGATCAGATCATGTTCGCGCACAAAGCGTTCCGGAAACGGGTCCGGCACCGGGTCGAGGACCGCGAGCACCTGGCGCACACAGGCGTAGATGTCCCAGCTCTGCAATTTGGCGCTGGCTGGATAGATCGGGAAGAAGTCCCGCTCGAAGATCGACATGTCCAGATCACCGCTGTCACCGCCGTCCGAACTGGCGGCGATCATCTTCTTCAGTGCCACCGTGCCCTTGCCGGAGTCCAAGAGCAGGAATGCCGGATGAGTCAGCTGCATGGCGCCCCGGAAGTAGCCCACTTCCCCCGACAGCATCACGCGGGAACCGACGGTCAGACCGCTTTTGAGGTACTTCGGGTTGAAGAAGGTCGCGGTTACCTTGTTGCCCAGCGTGACAACCAGGAACTCTTTGTTGGTTTTCCGGGCCCGTCTGCTGTCGACCTTCGCGATCACGTCGACAAGGGTGACGTGTTCACCCGGTTCCGGCGGAGTGTCACCCTCGTCGAACACCGACGATCCCTTGCTGTACTTGCGCGGATAGTGGCGCAGCAGGTCGTCGACGGTCCGGATGCCGAACACCTCATCGAGCAGTTCGGCGGCCTTGGCACCGACGATGAAGTCCAGCCGGTCGGTCAGCGTCGCCACGGCTCACTCCAGCCCGACGAGAACCGCGTCCCCGCGGTGGCCGGTGTGGTAGGCGACCAATTCGGTACCCAGATGGTGTTGTCGCACATGATCTTTCAGAGCCAAACCGACGTTGTCGGCGTCCTCACCGAGGGCAGCGCCCAACAGCACCGTCACCAGCTCGCCACCGACGCCGAGCATCAGGTCGATCAACCCGCGGGCCGCTGCGATCACGTCGTGGCGGACCACCAGCACCTCGTCACCGATGATGCCCAGGCCGTCTCCGGTCCGGCATGGCCCCGCCCAGGTCAGGGCGTCCTCCTCAGCGATGCGCACCGAGCCGTACCGGGTCGCGCCAACGGCCGCGGCCATGCTGTAGCCGTCGTCGACGGCCAGCCGCCCCACCTCGTGGACGGCCAGTGCGGCCAGCCCCTGCACCATCGAGCCGGTCGGCAGTGGCACCACGTCGACACCCCAGCCGATCGCGGCGGTGCAGCCGGCCACCAGCTCCTCTGCTGCGACAAAACCGTTGGGCAGCAACATGACCTGCGCCGCCCCGGTGTCAACGATTGCCCGCATCAACTGGTGTGCCGTGATATCCGTGCCGCCCGAATCGGGTCGAAGCACCGCGGCGCCCTCGGCCGCGAACAGCTTCTCGGCGCCGGCGCCGTCCACGACCGCCAGCACGGCACGCTCACGGGCCCAGCCGCCCGGGGCCACGCCCGAGGAACCACCGGCCAGCGCCGCGATCTGGATACGACTCGGTGTGCCGACTCGCAGACCCGCTTCGATGGCCGCGCCGGCGTCGTCGGTATGGACGTGGATCGAGTAGTCGGCGTGGCCCGTTCCGGGCGCGATGGCCACCGAATCGCCCAGTGCGTCGAGTCGGTTGCGTAGCGCCGGCACATCGTCCGGCGCACAGCCGTCCAGGCGGTACATCACCTCGAACTGCGGCGGCGCCTGCCCGTCGGCGACCACGGGAAAGCTGCCCGTCGGCTCGGGTTCGTAGGCGCCCCGCTCGTGGCAGTGCCCGACGACGGTGGCGGCCAGCGCGTCGAGCAGCACCAGCAGCCCGCGGCCCCCGGAATCGACCACGCCGGCGTCAGCGAGGACCGCCAACTGCCGCGGGGTCTCGTCGAGCGCCGAGGCCGCCGCTTCGGCGACGGCGGTCACGGTCTGCGACAGTCCGTCACCCGCGGCGGCGCACGCCTCGGCGGCGGTAGCGGCCACCTCGAGCACGGTCACGATGGTGCCCGGTGCGGCGGCATCGCCCAGCGACGAGATC
>DASUGW010000146.1:0-12163 GCA_036273805.1 Mycobacterium sp. | reverse complement strand
CGATGCCGTGGGTGAAGGAGCGCCGCAACAGATCCCACGTCATCGGCAGGTCCGAACTCCAGCGCTGCTGGTCGACCACGACGAGGTACAGGGCGACCCACCCAGCGGTCAGCGCCAGCGCCGCAACCCATAGCCGCATGCCGCGGCGCCATACGGTGGTGATCGGATTGGGTTCCGCGCGTACATAACTGAGAAGAGCGGTCACCGCGAAGGCGACGAACGGGATCACCGCTGCTTTCTCGAAGAACAGCAGACCCCCGAAAAAGACCAGCAGGGCGGTGCCGGCATAGCGCGCATTACGGGTGCGTACCAACAGAATTGCGTCACCGCACACCCAGGCCAGCGCGGCCAGCGTCGGCAGCGAATTCAATGCCGCTGCCCACCAGGCGAATCCGGGCACCCCCAGCGGGGTGAACAGTGCGAACGTCAGCGGCACCAACAGCACCGGTCGCCAGCCCAGGATGATGTGCAGCGTGCGCAGCAGCGACAGCGATGCCAGCAGTTGCAACAGCACCAGACTCAGTGCGGGCCAGAACCAGACCAGCGGGGCTGCGCGGGTGATCAACCCGCCCAGCAGGAATCCGCCCGGCATCACGTGACCGTCGTGGTCGTCGAACAGATACGCCCACGACAACAGATTGTGCGTACCGGCGCGGCCGACGAGGATCAGGTCGTCCCAGTAGAAGTACCCGCCGAATGCGAGAGTGGCACGGATCACCAGCTGCGCGCCGATCAGCGTGGCGGCGATCACAGCGATGGTGCGGGCAGTCGGACGGGCGAACACCATCCCTTCATACCTGGGTAGGGTTGGGCCGATGCGCACACTGGTCACCGGCGCTGCCGGCTTCATCGGGTCAACACTCGTCGACCGACTGCTCGCCGACGGCCACTCCGTCGTCGGGCTGGATAACTTCGCCTCCGGGCGGGCCGGCAATATCGAGCACCTCTCGACAAACCCGGAGTTCTTCTTCGTCGAGGCCGACATCGTCACCGCCGACCTGGACACCACCTTCGAGGAGTACGAGCCCGAGGTGGTTTTTCACCTGGCGGCCCAGATCGACGTCCGCCATTCGGTAGCCAACCCGCAGTTCGACGCGTCGGTCAACGTCGTCGGGACCATCCGGGTGGCTGAGGCGGCCCGCAAGACCGGGGTGCGCAAGATCGTGCACACCTCCTCTGGCGGCTCCATCTACGGGGTTCCGACGGTGTTCCCCACCGGTGAGGACGTGCCCACCGATCCGCACTCGCCGTACGCGGCCAGCAAGGTCTCCGGTGAGATCTACCTCAATACCTTCCGGCACCTCTACGACGTCGACTGCTCTCACATCGCTCCGGCCAACGTGTACGGCCCGCGCCAGGACCCGCACGGCGAGGCCGGCGTGGTCGCGATCTTCGCCCAGGCGCTGTTGGAGGGGCGGCCGACCAGGGTGTTCGGTGACGGCGGCAATACGCGCGACTACGTCTTCGTCGACGACGTGGTGGAGGCGTTCGTCAAGGCCTCCGGCGGGGCCGGCGGCGGGCAGCGGTTCAACGTGGGCACGGGTGTGGAGACCTCCGATCGGGAGCTGCACACCGCGGTTGCCAAGGCGGTCGGTGGCCCCGACGAACCGGAGTTCGCGCCGCCGCGCCTCGGCGATCTGAAACGGTCCTGCCTGGACATCTCCCGCGCCGACAAGGTGCTGGGCTGGCGGCCGAAGGTCGGCCTCGACGAGGGCGTGGCGCGCACGGTCGAGTACTTCCGCTCGCGGCCCTGACCTGACGAGTCCGGTTCCGTCGGGCCTCGTGCTCGCGGAACTACACCGCTCGCCGAACCCGACGATCAGACGGCCTCGTCGGCGTCGTCCGGTGTCCGGGCGTTCTGCAGTGCCATGGCGCGGGCCAGCCGGGCGTATTTGAGTTCAAGGTCCTTGAACCGCATGTAGGTGCTCATGGTCGTGAAGATGAACGCGATGATCAGCGCGTACCCGATGAGATCCGCGCCGCGGGCGACGCCGAGCCAGTGCGCCACCACGGTGGTGTCGTCGGGCCGCAGGATGGCGTAGACCGCGGCCACGACGAACACCACATAACCGACCTTGACCCAGGCTTTGGTCTTGGCGCTGCGCC
Source organism: Mycobacterium sp. (assembly GCA_036273805.1). Classification (GTDB taxonomy): domain Bacteria; phylum Actinomycetota; class Actinomycetes; order Mycobacteriales; family Mycobacteriaceae; genus Mycobacterium. Next base: position 10,057 of record DASUGW010000146.1, on the reverse strand, counting down.
GTGACCGCAACAGGTAGAACAGCAGCGCCACCACCGACGCGATCAGCAGGATCTGGATCCAGTTCACCGGGGCATCCTTCCCCTGAGGAATCCGTCGAAGACGATGTTGACGCCGTTGAGCAGTGGCTGTCCCTTCGACATCGAGTACTCGGTGTAGAGCACCTCGACGGGCTCTTCGACCACCCGCCAATGGTTTTCGTCGATCAGCGTGATGAATTCGCTGGCGTGGCTCATGCCGTTCATGGTGATGTCCAGCCCGTCGGCGACGGTCTTGTTGAACACCCGCAACCCGTTGTGGGCATCGGTCAGGTGCAACCGGCGACTGCTCGGGCTCAGTGCGGCTGCCGCCCGCAGAACGAACCGCTTCAATGCGGGCACAGCCACCGGCGGTCCGGCCGCGAACCGGGTGCCGATGACGATGTCCGGTCCTTCCGCTGCTCCGTCTGCTCGGAGCCGGTCGATCATCGCGACGACATCTTTGACCCGGTGCTGCCCGTCGGCATCGAACGTCGCGAACACCTGCGCGCCCGGCTGGGCGCGGGCGTACTGGACGCCGGTCTGGATGGCTGCGCCCTGCCCCAGGTTCACCGGATGGGTGACGGTGTGCGCGCCGGCCCGCAGCGCCATGTCCGCCGTGGCGTCGCGGCTGCCGTCATCGACCACCACGACATGGCAAAACACCGCGCGCAGGTCGGCGACGACGTCACCGATGACACCCGCCTCGTTGTAGGCGGGCACCACGATCCACACGTCGGGATAGCTCTGTCGGTCCATGTCGATGAGTGCCATCCTATTCAGTCCTGCTCAGTGTCTGGCTGAGCCGGCGCGCGCCAGCGCCCACAGATGTACCGCGATTCCCACGATGGGACCGCACAGCAGAGCGATGACGGTCCTGGTCTCCAACGGCAGGGGCAGGGTCAACAGCAGTACCGAGGCTACGGTGGCACCCACCCAGCCCAGTGAGTAGGCGCGATGCACCGCGGCGGCGACGGTCGCCGCGCCCGTGACGGTCAGCACCGCGATCGCCACCGCGCCGACCGTCAACCAGGCCAGCAGCGCGCCGCTGGCTCGATAGTCCGCGCCGAACCCGGCCCGCAGCAGCCAGGGACCCACCCAGCCCGCCAGCGCGATGCCGACGGTGCCGACGGCCAACAGCACCGCGATGGCCGTGGCCATGGCGCGAAAGCGGTGCCGGCGCTGGTCCACGAAATAGGCGATGAGGTTGCCCTGCATGGCCGTCAGCGGCACCAACAGCGGCGCCCGGGTCAGTGTCACCGCGAGGATCACCACGCCGCCGGTGGCGCCGAGGTCGCTCGACGTCGCTTTCAGCAGCACCGGAAATCCCATCACCAGCATCGCGCTCGCACCGGCCGCCGCAACGGCGTGCGACGCCCCGCGCAGGTAGGTCCGGGTGTCCACATCCACCGCCTGCCGGGCGGTGGCGCGAACGGTCGGCGAGGCCGCCAACAGCAGTAGCCACGACACCGCACCACCTACGGTCGCCCACAGGAAGCCGACCACGCCGGCCCCGACGACGACACTGATCACGGCGATGACCACGCGGATCACGGCGTCGGTCACCATCAGGGCGCCGTACTGTGTCCAGCGGTTTGCGCCGGCCAGCATGCCCAACAAGGTGGAATGCAGGCACACACAGGCCAGTCCGGCCGACAGCAGGACGACTGACAATCCGCGCTCGGTCACGAACACGTGCGGAGCCCACAGCAGTGCGGTTGCGGCCAGCGCAACGGCCGCAACGATTCCCACCGTCGCACCGACGCGCACCGGATGGGTTACCGGGCGGCCCGCAGGGTCGCGGTGTGCCGTGATCCGGATCTCGCGGGTGCTTTCCTGCAGCAGGCCGAATGCGGCGCCGGTGACCAGACCGAATGCCCCCCAGAACACGCCGAAGACCGAGAATCCGGCGGGATCCAGTGACCGCGCCGCCAGATAGAGCACCGCATACCCGCACAGCGCGCTGATGACGGTCGCGGCGCCAACCCGGGCGACGCTGCCGCGAGCGGCCGGGCCGGCGGGTACGGGTGCGTCGGTCACAACGGCGGTACCGGCGTCGAGTACAGCCAGGCGTCCCACAGCGACCGCAGAGACTGTTCGGTGTAGTTGGCTGCCAGACCGGTGAAGTCATCGGTGACAACCGTCGAGTGGCGGTGGCGGGTCGTCCAATCACGCAGCAGTGCAAAGAAATTGTCATCGCCGAGAGCGCCGCGCAACGCGTGCAGCGCCAGCGCGCCCCGCTTGTACACCCGGTCGTCGAACATGTCGGCGGGCCCCGGATCGGTCAACAGCAGATTCTGCGGTGAGGAGCGCAAGCGCTGGTGGTAGTGGTGCGCCCACTCGTCGGCGGTGCGGCCACCGGAATCCTCCGACCACAGCCACTCCGCGTAACACGCGAAGCCTTCGTGCAGCCAGATGTCGCGCCATCGGCGCACGGTGACGCTGTTGCCGAACCACTGATGGGCCAGCTCGTGGGCGATCAGCCGCTCCGAGCGTCGCGTACCGTCGCAGTGATTGGCGCCGAAGATGGAAATCCCTTGCGCCTCAAGGGGTATCTCCAGATCGTCGTCGGTCACCACCACGGTGTACCCGCAGGACAGTGGGTACGGGCCGAAGAGCTTGGTGAACAGTTTCATCATCTGCGGCTGCCGCCCGAAGTCGTACTCGAAATCACGGCCGAGGCGTTCGGGCAGTGCAGCCTGCATCGGCACCGGTGACTTGGCCATCCGTCGGGTCCCGTAGTCGCCGATCTGCAAGGTGATGAGATAGGTCGACGTCGGTTCGGCCAACTCGTATGTCCACGTGGTCATCCCGGCGCGTACCCGTCGCGACGTCAGCTCGCCGTTGGCCACTGCACGGTAGGGCGAGTCGGTGCTGATCTGGATGCGGTAGGAGGCCTTGGCGCTCGGATGGTCGTCGCAGGGGAACCACGAGGCGGCTCCGTTGGGCTGGCCGGCGACCAGGGCGCCGTTGGTCAGTTCTTCGAAACCGACTTCGCCCCATACGGTTCGGATCGGCCGCGGGTGCCCGCCGTAGTGCACCGCCACGGTCATCGCGGCTCCGGAGGGTAGCGCCGAGCTGAGCGCGATGTTCAGTTTTCCTGCGCTGGCACGGTAATGGGCCGGTCGGCGTCCGTTCACGGTCACCTTGGACACCGACAGAGTGGAGGCCAGGTCGAGGCTGAACGATCGCAAAGCGGCCAGCGTCACGGCCGTGATGGTCGCCGACCCGTTCAGCCGGTTAATGGCGACCTTGTACTCCAGCTGGAGGTCGTATCGCGATACCCGGTAACCGAAATTGCCGGCATGCGGGATGTAGGGGTCGATGACCGGCGGGCCTGGCTTGCGCTTCTTCGGTTTGTTCGGTTTGCTCACGCGGCAGATTCCCGCGTTGGTGCGGCGGGACTCTCAGTGGCGCGCTTCTTGCGCGAAACTACCCACGGCGCAATGGGATTGCCCTGCCAACGGGTATTGGGAGGCACCTCGTCGCCTCGCATCACCAGTGACGCCGGGCCCACCGTGGCACCCGCGCCCAGCCGGGCGGCGGGCAGGGCCACGCAGTGGGTGCCCAGCGTGGAACAGGTTTCGAGCACCACGGTGTCCATTCGCATGATCCGATCGTGGAACAGGTGTGTCTGCACCACGCATCCGCGGTTGACGGTGCTGGCCCGCTCCAAAGTCACCAGGTCGGCCTCGGGCAGCCAGTAGGTCTCACACCACACCCCGCGCCCGATCTTTGCGCCCAAACCACGCAGCCACAGGTTCATCACCGGTGTGCCACTGGCCGCGCGCGCGAACCACGGCGCGGCCACCGTCTCGACGAACGTGTCCGACACTTCGTTGCGCCAGACGAACGACGACCACAGCGGGTGTTCGACCGCGCGGATGCGTCCCACTGCAAGCCATTTGGCCGCCACCGCGATGGCCCCGGCGACCGCTCCGGCGACCAGCAGCACCACGCCGCCCAACAGCGCTGTCCAGCCGTATCCGTGCCGAACTGCCAGCGCCTGCAACGTTTCGAGCACTGCGATGCCGATGGCGAACGTCACGATCACTGGGATCAGCCGGCAGGTCTCCACGACGCCGCGCATGATCTTCAGCCCGACGGAGGGATGGAAGGTGCGCAGCGCGTCGGCCGCTGTGGCCTGGCGGCGCAACCGGATCGGCGGGCTGCCCAGCCACGAACTACCGCGTTTGGCCTTGTGGGGCGTGGCCGAGAGCACAGCGACCAGGCCGTCGTCGGGCACGCGCCGGCCCGGCTGGGTGATACCGGAATTCCCCAGGAACGCCCGCTTGCCGACGATCGCGGGTGCGACGTGAATCCAGCCGCCGCCGAGTTCGTAGGAGCCCACCATGGTGTCGTCGGCCAGGAACGCGCCGTCCTCGATGACGGTGTACCGCGGGATCAGCAGCGCGGTGGAGATCTCGGTGCCGCGACCGACTTTGGCACCCAGAACCCGCAGCCAACCCGGCGTCAGCAGGCTCGCGTAGATCGGAAACAGATAGGTGCGGGCGCCGTCCATGAGCCGTTCGGTGGCCCACAGTTGCCAGCCCACGCGGCTGCGGACCGGGTGATAGCCCTCCGCGAGCCCAGCCGACAACAAGCGCACCCCGATCACCGTCAGCGTCGCATACACGGCGAGTGCGACCAGGGTCGCCACCGGTGCCCAGGCCAGCGCGGGCAGGATCGCCGCCGACACCGTCGCCGTATCGCGAACGGCCCAGCCGATCACGGCCAGCCCGGCGGCCAAGGCCAGCAGCGGCAGGGCGCCGAGCAGCACGGAGGTCACGCCGTAGGCGGCGACCCACAACGGCCGTCGCTCCGGCCGATGATCGGGCCAGGGATGGTGCGCCTTACCGGATTTCACCGCCGGCGACCCCTTCCAGTACTGCCCGTTCTTGACCTTGCCAACCACTCCGGAACCCGGCGCCACGTCGGCGTTCTTGCCGACGGACGCGCCGGGCAGCAATGTGGTGCGCGCACCGACCGTGGCGTCGTTGCCGATGGTCACCGTGCCGACGTGGAATGCGTCGCCGTCGATCCAATGGCCGGACAGGTCGACTTCGGGTTCGATCGAACTCCGGTGGCCCAGCGTCAGCATGCCCGTCACCGGAGGGGCGGAGTGCAGGTCGACGCCCTTGCCGACCGTGTTACCCAGTGCCCGTGCGTAATACACCAGCCACGGCGCGCCCGCGAGATTCTCGGCACCGCTGGCATCGGCGATCCGTTCGGCCAGCCACACCCGCAGATGTTCGGGGCCACCCCGGCGATAGGTGCCGGGCTGCAGCGCCGAGAGCAGCATTCGGGCGCACAGCACGGCGATCGCCATCCGGCCCGGCGGCGTGATGAAGACGAGGAACGCTCCGAGGATCCACCACCAGTCGACGGTCACCAGCCAGGGCGGCGCAGCGGTAGCGGGCAACAGCGCCGCCACCGTGTTGTTCACCAGGGCCAGCCACGTCACCCACTGCAGGCCGGTCAGCGTCGCCAGCGGCAGCGTCAGTGCCACCTGGGTGGCCTGGGTCCACAGCGGAGTGGGCTTGACGATGCGGGGTTCGGCTTGCGCCGGCGGGGTCAGCTCGTCGAGGAAGCCGGCCAGCGACCCCAGCCGCGGATGGTCGTAGAGCTGCGCGACCGTCAGCTGCGGATACTTCTTCCGCAACGCCGCCACCAGCTGGGCCGCCGACAGCGAACCGCCGCCGAGCGCGAAGAAATCGGCCTCCGGGCCGTCGATCTGCGCGCCGAGCACGTCACGCCACAGCCCGGCCAGCCAGCCCAGGGTGCCGCCGAGGTCGGGGGTTTCGTCGTCGGGTCCGGCGCCCGGCGGCGGCCAGGGCAGGGCGTTGCGGTCGACCTTGCCGGATGTGCGGGTCGGCAGTTCGTCGACGCGCACCAGCCGCGGCACCAGCGCCGCCGGCAGCGACTCGGCCAGCGCCGCGCGCGCGGCTGCGAGGTCGAAATCCGGATCCGCGCTGGCGATGTAGCCGACCAAAAGCGGCGTGCCGCTGGCGGTCTTGCGCACCGCCGCCGCCCCGCCGGAGACCCCGGGCAGGTTGACCAGGGCCGAGTCGACCTCGCCCAGTTCGATCCGGCGACCGCCGACCTTCACCTGGTCGTCGGCGCGGCCCTGGAAGTACAGACCGTCGGGTTCCAGCCGCACCAGGTCACCGCTGCGATAGGCGCGGTCCCAGCTCAGGGTCGGCATGGCGGCGTATTTCTCGGCGTCCTTCTCCGGATCGAGGTAGCGGGCCAGGCCGACCCCGCCGATCACCAACTCGCCCACTTCGCCGTAGCGCACCGGCAGACCGGCGGCGTCGACAACGGCCAGGTCCCAGCCCGGCAACGGCAGTCCGATGCTCACCGGGCCCTTACCGTCCAAGGGCGCCGCGCACGCCACCACGGTTGCCTCGGTGGGCCCGTAGGTGTTCCACACCTCGCGGGCGATGCCGTCGTCGCCCGACGCCAGCCGCTCGGCGAGTTCAGGTGGGCAGGCTTCCCCGCCGAAGATCAACAACCGCACCTGCTCGAGCGCTTCGGCCGGCCACAGCGAGGCCAGCGTCGGCACCGTCGAGACCACGGTGATGTCGCGCGTCACCAGCCACGGCCCCAGGTCCATGCCGCTGCGCACCAGCGACCGCGGTGCCGGCACCAGACACGCGCCGTGCCGCCAGGCCAGCCACATCTCCTCGCACGATGCGTCGAACGCCACCGACAGCCCGGCCAGTACCCGGTCACCGGGCCCGATCGGGTTGTCCTGCAAGAACATTTGTGCCTCGGCGTCGACGAATGCCGCCGCGTTGAGGTGGGTCACCGCGACACCCTTCGGGGTGCCGGTGGAGCCCGAGGTGAAGATGATCCACGCGTCGTCGCGCACCGTGGGTGCGCTCGCGCGCCAACCGCGCGAGGATCCGGGTCCGCGGCTCAGGCCGGCCTGTGTGATCACCCCCACCACGCCGGCCTCGGTGAACACCAGGTCTGCCCGCTCGGGGGGGTCGTCGGCATCGACCGGTACATAGGCCGCGCCCGCGGCCAGCGTCGCCAGGATCGCGACGTACAGCGCGTAACTGCCCGAGGGCATGCGGATTCCCATGCGGTCACCGCGCCCGATACCGCGCGCAGCCAGCCACGCGACGCTGTCCTCGATGTCGGCGATCAGCTCGTTGTAGGTCAACTGCACGGCGCCGTCGTCGATGGCGGGTGCGTCGGGGTAGCGCGCCGCCGTCGCATAGAGGATGTCGATCAATGTGCGGGGCTCGGCCGCCTGTGCGGACAACAGGTACCCGACGGGAATTTGGGGTGCTGTCTCTGGAGCCACAAGTCGAAAATACTAAGCGTCGCGGTATCCGGCGCCGCCGACGCGGCAGATGGGGCCGGTGATTCCGGCGGTTCTCGCGATGCGGTCGCCGGGGTGCGACTTTCGCGATCACGGGTGACCTGACAGACTGTTGGCAGAGGGGAGTACTCCTTCGCCGCGGGGTCGTCATCACGTCAACCGTCATCGGTCGACCGGCGCCGTGGATCGTTGTTCGCAACGGTGGAAGAGACCTCTGGCGTTTTGTGACGGCCGGAGGATCTCCCTAGTGAATGTGTCTGCACTCGAATGGATCATCACCCTCGGTGTGACGGTGGCGATTCTGTTGTTCGACGTCGTGGCGATCGCCCGCAAACCGCACGAGCCGACGATGAAAGAGTGCGCGACCGCGCTGTCGGTCTATATCGGGCTGGCGATCGCGTTCGGCATCTGGTTGTGGACCTCCCACGGTCGACAGTTCGGCCTGGAGTTCTACGCCGGTTGGCTCACCGAGTACAGCCTGTCCATCGATAACCTGTTCATCTTCATCATCATCATGGCCAGCTTCAAGGTGCCCAAGGTGTACCAGCAGGAAGCCTTGATGGTGGGCATCATCCTGGCGCTGATCTTCCGCGGTGTCTTCATCGCCGCTGGTGCCGTCGCGATCGAGCAGTTCTCCTGGGTCTTCTATGTGTTCGGTGCATTCCTGGTGTACACGGCCGCGAAGCTGGTCCGTGACACCGACCACAACGACGACGGTGAGAACAAGATCGTCCGGTTCGCCCGCAGACACCTGAGTGTCACCGACGACTGGGACGGCCTGAAGCTGTGGATCAAGCAGAACGGTTCTCGGCTGATGACGCCGATGTTCCTGGTGATCGTCGCGCTGGGCACCACCGATCTGATGTTCGCGCTGGACTCGATTCCCGCCATCTACGGACTGACCCGCGAGCCCTACATCGTGTTCACCGCCAACGTGTTCGCGCTGATGGGTCTGCGTCAGCTGTACTTCCTGCTCGGCGACATGCTCAACCGCCTGGTGTACCTGTCGCAGGGGCTGGCGTTCATCTTGTTCTTCATCGGCGTGAAGCTGTTTCTGCACGCTCTGCACGAAAACGAGTTGCCGTTCATCAACGGCGGCGAGGGCGTGCACGTGCCGGAGATCCCCACTTTGTGGAGTCTGGGCGTGATCATCCTGACGTTGTTCATCACGATGATCGCGAGCCTGCTCAAGACCCGTGCCGACCGCGCGAAGCGCCAGGGCTGACTCCACCTTTCCTTCTCGCTGAACACAACTGGCGACAGCAGCGCCGAGGGTGCTTAACGTCGTGGCGCATGAAGCGGACCTTGCGGGTGTTCACCGACGGTACCGACTGGCAGGAGGCGACGGCCGGTGGTCGCCCGGCGGTTCGGATCAGTGCCGGTGATCTGCGGCAGGCGCGCCAGCTGGCGAATCGAGCGCGCGCAGAGTCGCCCTCCGGCAACGGCGGCATTGCTGTGGTGCTCGACGTCCGCGTGGTCGTCGCCGAGACATTCCGGGCCGCGGCCCGCAAGCTGGCCGCGACGACACGGCGGGACACTCCGGAATCCGTCGGTTACGTGGGCACCGTCGACGGACTCGCAGGACTCGTGCGCGACGTGTACGCCGCCGGAGTGGCCGACGGTGTGACGCTCATTCCGGACACCGAAGGCCAGGACGTTCAGGCACTGGCGCTGGCGGTGATTGCGCGCGCCAAAACGGAACCCGTAACAGCCGCCGGCTGAAGGGAGCCCGTTTCACCAGTTCTGGAAGCCACCCTCGGGGCCGAGCATGCGTTCCAGCCGGGTGCGGTTGATCTTCGCGAGCTCGTTGCGCACCACTTTGCGCTCGGTCTCGGGGTCGTTGTGCAGCCGGTCGGTGATCGCCGCAGTGACCTCGGCGGCGCTGTAGCCGTTGACGTACATCACGTACTCGAAGCCGAAGTGTTCGGCGTAGCGCTGTGCCACGGCCTGCAGTGCGGTCATCACGGTGTCGTCCTCGGCCCACACCGCGCACTGTTCGGCCTGCGACCGGATGCTGCGCGGCCGGGCCCCGACGTGTGGTGACGCGTCCAGAATGCGATCGAGACCGGCTTCGGGCATGGCGAAAAGCAGCGCGTCCGCGGACCGGAACAAGGTGTTGTGGTCGGCGTAGGGGCGCCCCGAGGCCAGGTCACCGGCCAGCGTCACGCAATTGCAGCACTCATACAGGGCATACACCGCCCTGCGTTGCGAGAGGCTGTTGAACGCGTCAAGCCCCAGACCCTGATGCATGAACACAGCTCAATGATCCGAGGGGCATGCCACGTCCGCGTTACGTCGTGTTACGGCAGTGCTAATTCAGGCCGGTCTCAGAGATCTTTCAGCGCCCTTCGGCCTTGAAGCGTTCGATCAAGCGTTGCAGCTCCACCCCGGCTTCGGCGCGGACCACCCAGAGCAGCGACGAGCGCCGGAACTGCCCGCGAACCGGTGGCGCAGGTCCCCCTGGTGACGAACACCCGTATCGGACTATTGCTTGAACACGACTGGGAAGGTCTGCGGCCCGCGAACAGCGGGGGTGTCGCGCCAGGTCACCTCACCGGACACAGCAGGTTCCCGAGCAAGGATTTTCGGCAATGCAGCGTTCAATTCCAGCTGGGCGAGCGCCGAACCCAGACAGTAGTGCGCGCCGTATCCGAAGGCCAGCGGAGCGGGTCCGTTGCGGTCCGGGCGGAAGCGGTCGGGTTCATCGAA
>DASUGW010000145.1:0-3692 GCA_036273805.1 Mycobacterium sp. | reverse complement strand
CCCGTTCAGACCCGTGCGCGCAGCACCGCCAACACGGCCTCGGTCGACGACCGGTCCCCGACCGAGAGTCGGACCCCGCCGCCGGGGCAGTACTTGACCCGCACGCCGGACCCATCGAACACCTCGCGCCAGCAATGCCCCGCCGCAGGCAGGTAGAGGAAGTTGGCGTGGCCGTCGGCGCTGTTGATGCCGATGGCCTGCAGGCACGCCCGTAGCACGTGGCGTTCCGCGGTGATCTTGCGGATGCGATGTCGCAATTGCGCCTCGGCACGATAAGACGCTTCGACGGCCAGCAGGCTGGTGATGCTCGTCCCGAACGGCAGTTGCATTGCCCACAGCCTGGCCGCCAGTTCGGGCGAGCCGAACCCGTAGCCGATCCGCAACCCAGCCAGCCCGTAGGCCTTCGAAAATGTTCGCAGCACAATCACATTCGGAAATCGCTGGACCAAGGCCGGCGAGTTTATCCGCGCTGAGGGTGCGACGAACTCGACGTAGGCCTCGTCGAGCACCACCACGGTGTCGGTGGGCAGGCTGTTCAGCAGCGCCTCGACCGCGTACCCGGGCTCGATGGTCCCGGTCGGGTTGTGCGGCCGGCACAGCACCACCACGCGGGCGGTTTGACCGGCGGCCACCATCTCGGCCAGGTCGTGGTGTCCGCTGGCGGTGAGCGGAATGCGCACCAGCTCAAGGCGATTCATGGCCGCGACGATCGGATAGCCCTCGAACGTCGGGTCGGCGATCACGATACGGTCGCCGCGGTCGGTGATCGCTTGCAGGACCTGCATCAGCACACCGGTGGCGCCGGCACCGAGGATGACCTGCTCCTCCGGCACGCCGATGTGCGTGGCGATGACGGCACGCAGCCTTTCCGGCAGAAACTCCGGGTACCGGTTGGCCGCGTGCAGGGAGGCGACGATCGCCGATTGGACCGTCGGCAGCGGCGGGTACGGGTTCTCGTTGAGCGCCAGGGCCAGGGGATCCACTGCCAACGGAAGACGCGGTCGCGCGTCGGCGACGGCGGTCATCGCGAGGCCCCGCCCCAGCGCACCGCGGCGGCCGCGGCGAAGTCACCGGCGTGGGCGAACCCGGCCATCATCACCACGTCACCGGCCTTCACCTGGCCCTCGTCGAGCGCCGTCGCGAAGTTGACTGGGATTCCGGCGGCGAAGAGGTTTCCGCATTCTCCGAAGGTGTCGCGGTGGCGTTCCCGCGGTATCTCCAGTGCCTCGCTCCAGTTGCGCAGAAATGCCCGGTTGGGCTGGTTCGTCACCAGCAGGTCCACGTCGCGCGTCTTCATACCGATGCGGTCGCAGATCGCGGACACCACCTCGGGGACCTCGCGGTTTCCCCGGGACAGCACTTTCATGATCTTGGCTTCGTTGAAGCTGACGTAGGCCTGGCCACTGCCGGCCTGCCACCACAACCGCGGTGGGTCGGACGCCAGGGACATGTCCCCGGCGAACTCGCCGTAGTAGCGGCACTCCACATCGAGGATCGGCGATTCGTCCGACCGCGCGAGCAGTGCCGCCGCCGCACCGTCGCCGGGTACCGACGCCTGCGCCAGCGACCGCACCTGTTCCTGCTCGAAGATCTTGCCCGCGGCGTTCTGGGCGCACGCGATCATCGCGGTCTGCCCGGCGCCCGACCCCAGCAACTGCCGGGCCAGCTTCATCATCAGGACGAATGCGGCGCATCCCCCGTTGTGCACGTCGATGATCAGTTCGGGATTCATGCCCAGCCGGTGGGCCAGTTCTCCACCCGCACCGAGCACGGGCAGGTCAGGCAGTTGGGAATGGGTCAGCAGCACGTCGACGTCGGCCAGCGCGGCGGCGTCGTGGCGGTCCCGCAGACCTTGCGCGGCGCTTTCCATCATGTCGACGTTGGACTCCTCGAATGCCGCGTGGTGGCGGTATTCGGGCGCCCGGAACATCAGGTTGTCCCGCAATTCGTCGGAGCCGGCGAAGCGGGCGTACCACTCCGCGGGCACCCGGTTGGGCGGCAGGTAGGTCGAAACGTCAAGAAGACTGACAACAGGTTCGGCATGCATGGCGAGTCTCACCTCATCCAGTCCGGCGTGACGGGCAGGCCGTTGCGGTGCCGGTATTCGGCGATGGCCTTCAGGTTCTTCAGTTCCAGCAGGTGCCCAGCGCCGAACATGTCCCAGAAGTCACCCACCCACACGGGCCGCTCGGGCGGCGCCGTCTCCGGATAGGGGTTGTGGTCGTAGAACGGGTGGTGACAGTTGGTCCACAACACCACCGAACCGGGCTTGTCGAGCACCAGCCGGGCGTCGATGACGCGCATCAGGTAGATCATCCACAGATGCCGACCCTGATCCCAGGCGCACTGATAGTCGACGGTGCGGGCGGCGGGATTGGCCACCGTTCTGGTGTAGATCTCGGTCTGCGATCCCAGCCGGTCATACGCGAGCCACAGGCCGGGCTCGTCGGTTTCGGTGAATCCGCGCAGACTGTACGTCCACTCCTCGAGGCATCGGGTGTCGGCCAGATAGTCGTAAAGCTCATCGGGCGGACAGTCGACATAGTCGTTGACCGTGCAGTACTCGCCGAACACCTGATCGTGCGGATACACCGACCGGATCATCTCCAGCAGGATCGGCGTCGCCACCTGTTTCGGTGACGTCTCGATCCGCATCAGACCCTCGATGGGCTCGGCGGTTCCGCGGTGGGTGACGATGTCGTCAAGCGCTGACACGGACATGGACGTGGTCCTCCTTTGTACGCTGCCCGGACGGGACAGGTGATCGGCTTTCCAGGGCTGCGAGAAACGGTGCGAACGGCGGGATTTCGTCTGCCGAGCATGCGACGCTCAGCACCGACGGCCCGGGGCGGCGAAGCGCCGTGGCCAGCGCCGGACGCAGATGCTCACCATCGGAGACCTCCACGGCAAACAGTCCGGGGAACATCGCCGAAAGCCCGGCAGCGATCCAGCTCGGGTGAAATCTGTTGTAGCTGTAGCGATCTCCGTAAAAGAGCTGTTCGCGGGTGACACACATGGCGTGGGCGTTGTTGTTGAGCACCACGAAGGTAACGGGCAACCGATGCTCGACCGCGGTGTGGAGCTCTAGGCCGTGCATGAAGAACGCGCCGTCGCCGGCGATCACCACCGTTCTGCGACCACGGGCACACGCGACGCCGATGCCGGCGCCGAAGCTGTAGCCCATACCGCCCATTCCCAGCGCCACCAGGAACCGGCCGTCGCGACGGTGCGGCAGGTAATGCAGAGCCGCGGCTCCCGTGTTGCCGGCGTCCACGACGATGTCGACACCGGCCGGCAGCGACTCGTCGAGGGCCCGCATGGCGTCGCGGTAGCGCACGCCCGGGCCCCGTGACACCGGCGGTGAAAGCTCTGAGCGCCCTCGGCGAACGGGGTGTTCCGGCGCCACCGAGCCGGCGACGGCGCGCGCCAAGAAACCCAATGTCGTTCGCAGGTCAGTGGCCTCGACGTGAGTACACGGCACGTACGGTTCGGCCGATCCCACCGACAGCACCCGGACACCATCGAGTGCGTCCTCGAGACCTCCGCGCGCTGTCATCGACAGGCGGGTCCCCACCAGCAGGCACAGTGCGCTCTCGCGGATGGATTCGACCGTCGCGGGGTGGCCCATGATGCCGGTCACGCCAAGCGAACCCGCGACGCCGTTCATCGGAACCGTCGCGACGTCCTTGGCA
>DASUGW010000144.1:0-7319 GCA_036273805.1 Mycobacterium sp. | reverse complement strand
CATGGCCGGAGTGTTTCCGGGCGCCGGTGATCTTCCCGCGTACTGGGCCAACGTGGTAGCTGGGGTCGATTCGGTCACCGAGGTACCGCCGGGCCGGTGGGACCCGGCGGTGTACCGCGAGGCCGCGAAGTGGGGCGGCGGCTTCCTGCCTGACATCCCGTTCGACGCGCTGGCCTACGGCATCCCGCCGGCCGCGCTGACCAGCATCGAACCGGTTCAGCTGTTAGCGCTGGAGGTCGCCGCCCGCGCGCTGCGCGACGCCGGGTACGCCCAGCGTGCCTTCGACCGCGAGCACACCTCAGTAATCTTCGGTGCCGAGGGTGGCGCCGACCTGGCCAGCGCTTACGGGTTCCGTTCCCTCTACCCGTCTTACCACGGGGTGCTGCCATCTGAGCTGGACGAGCAGCTACCGAAAGTCACCGAAGACTCCTTCCCCGGGGTGCTGGCCAACGTGATCGCCGGGCGGATCGCCAACCGGTTGGATCTTGGTGGCGCCAACTACACCGTGGACGCGGCCTGCGCCTCCGCGCTGGCCGCCCTCGACCTGGCCTGCAAGGAGCTGCGGGCCGGCACCAGCAGCATGGTGTTGGCCGGTGGGGCCGACGTCAACAACGGCATCCACTACTACCTGATGTTCGCCGCAGTGCAGGCGCTGTCGCAGACAGGTCGGTGCCGCCCCTTCGATGCCTCCGCAGACGGCATCGCGCTCGGCGAGGGCGTGGCGTGCGTGGTACTCAAGCGGTTGGCCGACGCCGAACGCGACGGCGACCGGATCTACGCGGTGATCAAGGGAATCGGCTCGGCCAGCGACGGGCGCTCGCTAGGGCTGACCGCGCCGCGACCCGAAGGGCAGCGCCGCGCGCTGGACCGCGCCTACCAGATGGCCGGGATCTCACCGGCCGAGGTCGGGTTGGTCGAGGCGCATGGCACGGGGACTGTGGTCGGGGACCGCACCGAGCTGGCGGTGTTGACCGAACTGTTCACTGCGGCCGGCACGCCGACCGGGAGCTGCACCCTGGGATCGGTGAAATCGCAGATTGGCCACACCAAGTGCACTGCCGGGCTAGCCGGGCTGATCAAAGCGGCGCGTGCGGTACACACCGGGATACGTCCGCCGACGGGCCAGCTGCGTGATCCGAACGCCTACTGGGACCGCAACAGCAGTCCGTTTTCTTTCGACGTCGCCGTGCGGCCTTGGGCATCCACAGCGCGTCGGGTCGCCGGGGTCAGCGCGTTCGGGTTCGGTGGCACAAATTTCCACGCCGTGTTGTCCTCATACCAGGGGGCACCCGAACCGCGACACGGATTGGACGCCTGGCCTGCTGAGCTGTTCCTGTTCACCGGCGTGGATCGGGCCGCGGCGGTCGCGGAGATGGACCGGCTGGCCGAGCTGCTGGCGGCCAATGACGCCGCCGGCCGCGCTTGGCGGCTGCGGGATCTCGCCCGGACGGTGTGTGGCGCCCGCCGTGGTCGGGTGTGGGCCGCGGTGGTCGCCGACGATCTCGACGACCTGACAGCCAAGCTGGACCGCGCCCGACAAGCCGCCGCGACAGACGGCGTTTTCATCGCATCTGACAAAGGTGCGACCGCCGGCCAGGTCGCTTTCCTGTTCCCCGGGCAGGGCAGCCAACGTCCGGGCATGCTGGCCGACCTGTTCGTGGCGTTTCCGCGGCTTCGCCGATTCCTGGAGCTCGGCGGCCGGTGGGCCGACGCGATGTTCCCGCCGGCGGCGTTCAGCAAAGAGGAGTCAGCGCGGCAGCGCGCAGCGCTGACCGACACCCGGGTCGCACAGCCAGCGCTGGGAATCGCCGGGCTCGCCATCCACGACCTGCTCACGTCGCTCGGCGTGCACCCCGACCATGTCGGTGGGCACAGCTATGGCGAGCTGGTTGCGCTGGCCGCGGCCGGCGCCGTCGAGCCTGCCGAGTTGTTAGCCCTCAGCGAGGCCCGTGGTCAAGCCATCCTCGCGGCTGCCGGACCCGATCCCGGCACGATGGCCGCGGTCACCGCCACCGTCGAACAGGTCCAGGCTGTGCTGGGGGATGGACCGGTCGTGGTGGCCAACCACAACGCACCGGGTCAGGTTGTGATCTCCGGCCCCGCTGCGGCGGTGCAGGCCGCACTGAGCCGACTCGCCGAGGCAGGCGTGACCGGCACCCGCATCGCGGTGGCGTGCGCGTTTCACAGTCCGGTGGTGGCCGGTGCTACGCCGATCTTCGCCGCCGAACTGGACCGCCGCGCGGTCGAGTCGCCGCGGCTGCCGGTGTGGTCGAACACCACGGCTGCGCCGTATCCCACTGAGCCCGGCGCTGTGCGCAAGACACTGGCCGCTCACATCGCCGCACCGGTCCGGTTCGTCGAGCAGGTGGAGGCGATGTACACGGCTGGCGTCCGGGTCTTCGTCGAGACCGGCCCGGGCCGGGTGCTGACCCAACTGATCGGCACGATCTTGCGAGACCGGCCGCACGTCGCGGTCGCGACCGACGCACCGGGTGAGCAAGGGATACGGTGGCTGCTGCGGGTGCTTGGCGAGCTGGCCGTCACCGGAGTTGCGGTTGATCCGGCGGCACTGTTCCACGGCCGCGACGCGCGGACCGTATCGATGCCGGTGCTGCCACGGCGGCCCGGCTGGCTGGTCAACGGCTACCTGGTCAAGTCCGCCGACGGGCAGTACCTGCCGGGCGGTTTGCGCCCCGCGCGGCAGGTCGCCATGACCAACGGCGCCCACGACGTCCGGCCCGCCGCCGCGGGCCAGTCCGACGCGGCTGTGCTGGAGTTCCTGCGCAGTACTCGTGAGCTGATCGCCGCTCAGCGCGAGGTTATGCTCGGCTACCTCGGTAGCCCAGTCATACCGCCAGCTAGCGTGCCGAACGCCAGTTTGTCGAATGCCGCCTCGTCGGCTGCCGTAGCGGAGATCGTCGCCACTAACCATGCGGCCGAACGCAGCCCGGCCACAGCATTCGAGCCAGCTGAGTTCACGCCCGATTTGACTTCAGAGTCGGTGCTGGCGACCGTGCGGTCACTGGTCAGCGAACGGACCGGCTACCCAGTGGACATGCTCGAGGCCGACCTGGATTTGGAAGCGGACCTGAGCATCGACTCGATCAAGCGCATCGAGTTGATCGGTCTGCTCACCGACCGGCTCGGATTGGCTGTCACCGGCGCCGCATCGGATGGTTCGGTGACCGAACAGCTGACCCGGCGTCGGACGATCCGTGGAATCGTCGACTGGATCACCGAGCGTGCTGGTGCACCAGCACCGACACCGACTACGCCACCGCAGCGAGCGCGCCGCTACCTCGTCGACGTCGCTGGGCTGCCTGCGCTGGCCGCATCATCCGAGGCGTCGCTTGCTGGGCGCCGGATCGCCATCGTGGGCGACGGTGTGGGCATCGCGCTGGAGCTATCCATGCTGTTGGAGCGGCGCGGTGCCGAGGTGCGGCTGCTGAGCCTGGATCAACCCATCGAAGTGACCAGGAACGACGCCCTTATCCATCTCGCCGCGTTGGACCGGGGCCGGCCACCGCTGCTACCGGATGGGTTCGCCGCCATCCGCGACGCCATCCTCGGTGGTATCGGCCAACTGATCGTGGTCACCGGCTCCGGGGGCAGGTTCGGCCGGGGTCCCAACGCAAACGGAGTCGCCGGCGTCGGACTGCCCGGCCTGGCCCGCACAATCGCCTGCGAGTTCCCGGATCGCCGCATCCGGGCCGTCGACGTGGATCCCAAGGAACAACCGGCCCATATCGCGGGGTACTTGCTCGCCGAACTGCTCAGCCTCGACGCGCCCACCGCGGTGGGCTACGCGGCCGGGGAGCGAGTGGCGTTGCAACTCTGCGCGGCCCCACTAAACCCTGGCTTAGCCGGTGAGCTGACGCTGGGGCGGGATTCGGTGGTGTTGCTCACCGGTGGTGCCCGCGGCATTACCGCACAGGTCGCGATCGGTCTGGCTCGGGCTGGTGCCGGTCATTTTGAGCTGGTCGGGCGCACTCCCCCGCCCAGCGGGACCGAGGATCCACTGACCGCGGCGGCGACCGACCGGATGGCGTTGCGCCGAGTGCTGGCACAGGCCGGGGGCCGCACGCCGGCCCAGATCGAAGCGGTGACCAGCCAGGTCCTGGCGCACCGGGAGATCAGGGCCACGCTAGCGCAGCTGTCCGGGCTGGCCGCCTCGGTTCGTTATTCCGCGGTCGACGTACGAGATCCAGCGGCGATGAGCGCTCTGGTGCAAGACGTTTACCAGCGGCATGGGCGGCTGGACGGCATCGTCCATGGTGCCGGAGTGCTAGCCGACCGCCTGCTGGCCGACAAGTCACCCGAGGAGTTCACTCGAGTGTGGGAGACCAAGGTCGACGGGGCGCGAGCGCTGGCCAGTGCGGTCCGGGACGATCTCCGTTTCCTGGTGCTGTTCGGCAGTGTGTCTGGAGTGTTCGGCAACCGCGGGCAGGTCGACTACGCCGCCGCCAATGACGCGCTCGACACACTGGCCCGGATCTGGGCCGGTCGGACCCGGGGTCGGGTGGTCGCGGTCGACTGGGGCCCGTGGGCTGCACCCGATGACGGCACCGGGATGGTCTCCGCCGAAGTGCAGCGTGAGTACGCCCGGCGCGGCATAGGGTTGATCGAACCCGCTGACGGCGTCGCATGCCTGCTCGCCGAGTTGGCCGGCGGCACCGAGCCTCAGGTGATGTACATGTGCGGCGACCCAGCGGCATTTGAGGTCGGCCAGGATGGCTGATGCAACCAGGGGAACCCTCGTCCGGATGGCCGCGGACTTCCCCGAAGTTCCCGCGCCAATCGCGGCGGAGCGCGTACTGCTGTTGGCCGGGTCCAGCGTGGAGGAATTGGAGCGGCAGCTGCAGCGCTCCGAGACCGATCTGCTCGGCCGCGACGACGCGTGCACGCCACCAAAGGGTGGCCCGTTCCGGTTGGCGATCGTCGCGCCTACCGTGCGCCAGCTGATGTTGGCACGCGGGATCGTCGCGCAGGGAGTGCCATGGCGGGGACGCAACGACGTATGGTTCACCGGCGCGCCACTGCACTCGAACCACGCGCCGGGCCGGCTGGCATTTTTGTTCCCCGGTTTGGAACAGACGTTCAGCCCACGGGTGGATGACGTCGCCGACTACTTCAAGCTGGGTCGGCCCCAACTCCGTGACACCGCCGTGCTCGGCCGCCACGGGCTCGCTGTGCTCGGTGTCGGGCAGCTACTCGACGCGGCGCTACGGGAGCTCGGTGTGATCCCCGACCTGGTCGCCGGGCACAGCGTCGGCGAGTGGAACGCGATGATCGCAGCCGGTGTGTATCCAACAGCGGCGGTCGAAAAACTCGGCGCAGCCTTCGAGCTTGAGGGGCTACGCGTCCCCGGCCTCGTGTTCGCCGCGCTCGGTTGTGGCGCCGAGCAGGCCGCGCAGGTGATCGACGGGCTAGACGGCGTAGTGGTTTCACATGACAACTGCCCGCACCAGTCGATCATCTGTGGTGAGGAGGCAGTCGTGGTCAATGTCCTGGACCGGCTGCGCGCTCGAGGCACCACCGGGCAGATACTGCCGTTCCGGTCAGGATTCCACTCCCCCATGCTCGGCCCGTACCTGGATCCGATACTCGACGTCTTCGCCGGCCTAGAGGTCTGCGTACCGAATGTCCCGATCTGGTCAGCCACCACCGTCGAGCGCTATCCCGAAAATCCCGCGGGCATCCGCTACCTCGCTACCCGCCATCTGCTCGAACCGGTCCGGTTCGGGCCGCTGATCCGGCGGTTGTACGACGAGGGAGTGCGGGCCTTCATCCAGGTAGGCACTGGAAGTCTGCCCGGGTTCGTGGCCGATACGCTGCAGGGCTCGGGGCATCTTGCGGTAGCTGCCAACACGGCCAAGCGGCCGGGTCTCAACCAGCTCCGGCGGGTCTTGGCCGCACTGTGGGTAGAGGGTTGGGAACCCCAGTTCGACCGGCTGCAGGTCAGTTCACCAGGCCAGACAGGGAAGTTTCGCGCCGCGGATCATCCGGTGCTCGCAGAGTTCAAGTCGGTGCTGCAGGACGTGACGGCCGCGGCCCGTGCCATCGTCGACTCCTGGAGCGCCACGACCACCCGGCCGGCTGGCCGAACTCACGCGACCACCGCTCTGGCGCTGTCCCTTGACACGTTGCCTTATCTGGCCGACCACTGCCTGGTCAAGCAGCCGGCGGACTGGCCCGAGGCCGAGGACCGCTATCCAGTCGTACCGCTGACCACGTTGATGGAGCTGATGATGCAAGCGGCGGACGACCTGGTCCCGGGCCGTACAGTCGTCGGTATCCGGGATGTCCGAGCGCTGCGCTTCCTCGCTGTCGCTCCGCCGGTCACTGTGGCGGTCGATGCCGCGCTGGACACCGACGGCAACGTCGCCGTTGTGATCGACGGCTACGCGCGCGGCACCGCGCTGGTCGCTGATGGCTATCCCGTTCCTCCGGACCGGACCCCCCGGCCGCTACGGGGAGAATGCCCGTGCGAAGTCACTGCGGCGGCGCTGTACGAGGACAGGTGGATGTTTCACGGCCCCCGGTTCCAGGGAGTCACCGAGCTCGGCCCGATCGGCGACGACGGAATCCGGGGCATCTTCGCTGCCACGTCTGCGCCCGGCACGTTACTCGACAACGCCGGTCAGCTCCTCGGTTTCTGGATCATGAAGCGGATGTCCGCCAACCGACTCGCATATCCGACCGAGGTACAACGGATGCGCTGGTACGGTCCACTGCCCCGCCCTGGTGATCGAGTCTCCTGCATTGTCCGAATTGCGTCGGTTACTGACACCGAGGTGGTCGCCGACATGGAGCTGCACGTTGACGGACGGCTGTGGGTCTGCATCGACCGGTGGACCAGCCGGCGATTCGGTACCGATGACGTGACCCTGCCGTTCATTCTGCATCCCGAGCGAAACCGAATCGCCGAGCGCCGGCCCGGTGGGATATTCCTGGTTCGAGACCGTTGGTTGGATCCGGGCTCGGGACAGCTGATCATGCGGCAGTACCTGGGAGCGACCGAGCGCGCTGAATACTCCCGGCGCGACCCGCGGGCGGCCCGGCAGTGGTTGCTGGGCCGGATCGCGATCAAGGACGCGGTGAGGCAGTGGCTATGGGACGCCGGCGGCGGCCCTGTACACCCGGTGGAGATCACGGTCGGCAATGACGAGCGGGGCCGCCCTTTCGTGACTGGCCCCTTCACCGTCCCAACAATGGTGTCCCTTGCTCATTCCGGTTCATTCGCCGCAGCAGCCGTCGGCGACCGCAACCTTGGTGATTCGTTTGATATCGCTGCATCCGAACCGCTGGGCTGGACGGAA
>DASUGW010000143.1:0-2773 GCA_036273805.1 Mycobacterium sp. | reverse complement strand
TCCCACAACGTGATCAAGTTAGGCTGGCGCAGAACGTAGGCAACCCGGGTGGATCGGTGGGTTATGAGGTCAGGACATCGCATCGCCGCACTGAGCGTGCTCGCACTGGCGCTGGCGGGCTGTTCGAGCTCGACGACAGCGCGCCCGGCGAGCGCGCCGGAGACCACCGCCGCCGCGCCGACCACGGCCAGCGAGCCGGCGACCCCGGGCACGCCGACGGGGTCAGCGGCGACACCGACGGGCTCGGCCGCTGCACCGGGGTGCCGTTCGGCGCAGCTCAACGCCTCGCTCGGTCCACCTGAGGGCGCCGCCGGCTCGGTGTATCGCGTGCTGATCTTCACCAATACTGGCACCCAGGCCTGCGGGATGCGGGGCTTCCCTGGTGTTTCCTATGTCGCCGGCGACGGAGGCCAGCAGGTCGGACCGGCTGCGGAGCGGGTCGGTGAGGCTGGTGGCCCGGTGCGCATCGCGCCGGGCGCGACAGCATCGGCGCAGCTGCAACTGGTGAACGTCGCGAACTACGACGCGGCGGTGTGCCGCCCGACGCCTGTGCGCGGCTTGCGGATCTATCCGCCCGGCGAGACGGCGGCGCTGTTCGTGCCTGTCGAGGCAACCGGTTGCGCGGGTACGCCGCCCGGCTCGCAGCTCACCGTGGGCACGATCATCGCGCCGTGAATGATCAGCGGGCGAGTTGGACTACGGTCAAAGTCCCGCTGTCGGTATTGCTCACGTAGGCCTGGTGGCCATCGGGTAGCACCGCGATGCTGCTCGGACCAGTGCCGGTGGGGATGGTCGCGGTGACCTTATTGGTCATGGCGTCGATCACCGAGACAGTATTGCTGCCATTGTTGACGACGTAGGCGAATCGTCCATCCGGAGACCAAGCGATGTCTTCTGGCTGCTGGCCGACAGGGATGGTGGCAACGACCTTCAATGTATTGGTATCGATCACCGAAACGGTGTTCGACTCGTAGTTCACGTTGGCCACCAGCGGAAGATTCGGGTGTACGGCGATGCTATGTGGGCCGGATCCGACTGGGATGGTCGCAACAACGCCGCGGGTGGCGGTGTCAATTACCGAAACCAAACCGGCATTGTGATTGGCTGTGTAGGCACGGCTACCATCGCGGGAGAATGCGATCGAATGTGGGTTGGGGGGGACGTCGATCTGTCCGATGACAGTGTTGGTGTCGGTGGCGATCACGGACATGGAAGCGACATCGTGGTTGGGGACATAAAGCAGCGTGCCGTCCGGACTGATCGCCGGATCGAACGGATGCGCTGGCTGTGGAATCATTGCGATCTCGGTATTCGACGCGGTGTCGATCACGTCGATTGCATGCTTGGTCTTCTGATCATTGAATATGGTGACGTATAGCATGCGGCCATTTGGCGCGAACGTGAGGAACTGGGGCGGGCCGGCCGCGATCGGGATGGTCGCGGTCACCCGATTGACCGCGGTGTCCACCACGGTGATGACCTGGGCATCGCCGTTAGCGACGTAGGCGTGCCGGCCGTCGGGGGCAACGGCGACGAAACTGGGCGTCTGCCCTACCGCGATGATGGCGCTGGCCGCGGGTACCGCGACCTTCGGTCCGACGCTCGCCACCGCCGCGGTCGGCGCAGGTTTGGGTGCGGGCTTTGCGATCGACGGGGTAGGGGCCTGGGTGTCGTGGCCGCGGCCGAAGGTGGCCAGCGCAATCACTGCAGCCACCGCGACCGCCGCGCCGGCAGCGAGCAGTATCCTCGGTCGGCGCTCCCGGTCGGGTGACGGCTTGGGCGGGGGTGGTGCTTGCTTGGGCCGCACGTGGCGGGCGGTGGTCGCCGTCGCTTCATGCGGTGGTGTGCGTGGTGCCGGAATCGTTCTGGCCGGCAGCATTTCGGCTGGGCGCTGCGCCGGAATGAGCGGCTGCTCCACTTGTGTGTCCTGTTTCTCCGGCGGAGTACCCACAAAGCCGTTTGTGGTCGGCGGCGCGACCCTGCTGGTAGGACTGACCAGTCGTTTTTCGTGTTGCCGGCTGCGCTGCGGGACGGTATAGCGCGGCTGGGGCGCATGCACGGCGTGCGAGGCGGCGCCGAGCGCAACGACGTGCTGCGGATGAGTGTCGACGACGGTGGGGCATCCCAGCGCAGCGGACACCATCCGGGCGATCATGGGAATGCGTGACGATCCGCCCACCAGAAGCACCGCGCTGAGGTCTGCCGGCTGGACCTGAGCCGACTGCAGGGCTCGGGACAGTGTGTGAATGGTCGACTCGATGGGGGCTCGCACCATGTTCTCGAAGTCCGACCGGGTGAGGTGCACGTCAAAAGTTCGGCTGGGCAGGAATACCGGGAAAGTCGCCTTGGTGTCCGATGAGAGGGCCTCTTTGGCCGCGATGCATTCCTGCCGCACCCTGGCGAGCGCGACAAAGGTCTGCGGGCGCTGCATGTCTAGCTTGGCCAGCGCTCCGTCGGCGGTGTCGTTGACGTGGGACAGGATTGCTTCGTCGAAGTTACCGCCGCCAAGTGCTTCGATGCGCTCGGGCTTGCCGATGATCTTAGCGCTACCGGAGTGCATGCGCAGCACCGTGGCGTCGAAGGTGCCGCCGCCCAGGTCGTAGACCGCCATCGTCTCGCCATCACGCAGCGGTCGCGTCGCGGTGTAGTGCGCAGCTGCGGCTTCAGCCTCGGTTATCAGGAGCGAATTGCTCAGCCCCGCTTGTTGGGTAGCCTCCTCGAACAACGCCCGGCGGAATGGGCCCCAACTAGTCGGGTAGGTCAACGCGACCCG
>DASUGW010000142.1:0-50090 GCA_036273805.1 Mycobacterium sp. | reverse complement strand
GGCCGCGTCGCGTTCGATACGCCCCGACGCCCGTCGCGGTAAGTCGCTGACGTCGAGTTCCAGTCCTTGTTCGGCGGCCAGTCGGGCCAGCCGCTGGTGCGCGAAACCGGCCCGCAACGTCGCGACCATGGCCCACAGCCCGATGAACGGCAGGATCAGCAGCGCCAGTCCCATCCCGACGGGCGCCGCTCGCCCGTCGGCGATCAGCGCCACCGCAATCCTGCCCAGCAGCACGAAATACACGACCAGGGCCGCACAGAAGAACCCGATCAGAAGTTGGCTGCGGTACGCCTTCATCGCAGGTTGAGCAGCGGTTCGATTCCCACGGTCAGGCCTGGGTGCCCGGCGACCTTGCGCACGGCCAGCAGCACGCCGGGAACGAAGGACGTGCGGTCCAGGCTGTCGTGGCGGATGGTCAGCGTCTCGCCCTGCGTACCGAAAAGCACTTCCTGGTGGGCCACCAAGCCGGTGACGCGCACCGAATGTACGGGTACCCCGTCGACGTCGGCGCCGCGCGCCTCGGGGATACCAGTGCTGGTGGCATCGGGGTTGGCCGGCATGCCTTTTCGCGCCTCGGCGATGAGTTTCGCCGTCCGCGCCGCAGTGCCGGAGGGGGCGTCGGCCTTCTGCGGATGATGCAATTCGATGATCTCGACCGATTCAAAGTACGGCGCAGCCTGCTGGGCGAAATACATGGTGAGCACCGCACCGATGGCGAAGTTCGGCGCGATCAGCACCGACGCACCGGGCTTGTCCGCGAGCCAGGCCCGCACCTGGTCCAGGCGCTCGGCGGTGAAGCCGGTGGTCCCGACGACCGCGTGAATCCCGTTCTCGATCAGGAACTTCAGATTGTCCATCACGACGTCGGGGTGGGTGAAGTCGATGACGACCTCGGTGCCACTGTCGGTGAGCTGGCTCAGCGCATCGCCGGCGTCGACGCCCACGGTGAATGTGAGGTCTTCTGCGGCCTGCACAGCGGCCACCATTGTCGTCCCGACCTTGCCTTTAGCTCCCAGCACTCCCACTCGCATGGATTGCAGCGTAGTCGGGTCACGCATCCCGATTCGACGTCAGACCCCTCGACATGGGTCGTAAGTATGTTCGACGCAGCGCAGGCCTGCCGGCGGACACGGCGCGACTGTTGACGACCCTTTACCGGCGATAACGGGGACCCTGTGGTCTGCGTGTCGGCCTTCACACCCGCTCCCAAATCTGCACCGACCACGCAGCTACCAAACATCTTGCTATAAGCCATGTTTCAGACAGTTCGCAGGAATGAACTGGCCGGCGATCGACATCGTGTCCCGGAGGGGCGCTCTGTCGCTCCTGATTGGAGAGCCAACATGAAGCACAAACTGTTTTCCGCAAGCTGTCTGGTGGCTATGGCCGTCATGGCCCCGGCGGCGCCGGCATACGCCGACAATCTTCACGGTTTCGGATGCGGGACGGGTGCGGGCACCACCATGGATGCCACCAGCACACCCGGCAACTCCGCAACATCGCCGGGTTCACCGAAGAACGAACCCGGAATAAACAGCCCCAGTGGCGGAACTGGCGGCCAGGCATACAACAACGCCCGCCAGGGCGCCGGAGCGCCGTCGAACTACGACACCTCCTGCGGGCGGGTAACCGCAAACGGCACCGGCACACCGATGCAGACCACTCCGTCGGCTACCGACTTCACTAACAACTCCAAGGCCACGAGACCGATTTCACACACCGGCAACGGCCTCACCAAGTAGCAGCGGAGGACCCGCCGACGCAGCGCGCTGACAACTAATGCGCGCTGCGGTCGATGCCCAGTGCGTCGGTCATCGTGAAGAACAGGTCAGTCTGATCGGTCAGACCGACGACGTTGGCCGCGCGCGGGCCGAACGCGCCGACCCTTACCTGCGTGCCGGTATGGGTCTCGTCCTCGACCCCGACATCCGCCGACGTGCCATAGCTGACGATCATGTCGGCGTTGTCGGCGGTCGTGAGCTTTCGCGTCAAACCCGGGTACAGGACATCTCGTACCCGCTCGATCGGCTGCTTGGACTCCTCGGCCATGCCGCGCAGGTCATCGTCGGTGTACGGCTCGACGATCTGGCTGGTGTGGCCATGGTCGGCCGTCACCACCACCAGCGTATTGCCGTCCTTGCGGGCGAAGTCGAGCGCCCGCTGCACGGCGGCGTCGAAATCGACCGTCTCGCCGATCTGCCCGCAGGGGTCGGCCGCGTGGTCGCGTTTGTCGATCGATGCGCCCTCAACCTGCAGGAAGAAGCCCTTACCGGCACCGCTCTTGGAATGCACCAGCAGATCGATCGCCTTGTCGGTCATGTCGGCCAGCTTCGGCACATCGGCCCCACGTTGCGGGTTGTCGGCGCATTTGGCCGCGGGCTGCAGATAGCCCTGCCGAACCGCCGCCGGCCCGGTCCAGCGCACCGGCATATTGCCCGCCGCGAACAGGCCGAGCACCGGCGCATCCTGGTTGGCTTGCGAAACGTCGGCGAATTCGGTTGCGGTGCGCACGATTCGGAATCCCCGCTCCTTGGCCTGCGCCTCGAGGGTCCTGCCCGCGTAGTCACCGCCGACAGCCGTCTGAGCGAACGTCTTGAAGCCACCGCCCAGGGTCACATCGGGCCGGTCCACCAGCAACTGCTCGGTGATCGAGCCGGGTCCGCCCTTCTCCAGAGTCTCGCCGGGACACGACTTCGCCGTCTCCACCGGCCCGTAACACCCGCGCTTGGTGATGTGCGAGAACAGCGCGGCCGGTGTGGCGTCCTGAATCTCCGACGTGGTGATGTCACCGGTGGCGAAGCCCTGCGCTTTGGCCAATTCCAGGATGCTGGCGTGACGGGCATCCTTGATGTCGATGCCGAGTGAACCGTTGTAGGTCTTGGTGCCTGTTGCCCAGCCCGAGGCGCTGGCGGCCGAGTCGGTGACGTAGTTCGGCTTGCCGTCCTTGCGCAGCGCATAGGTGCTGTACTGGCCGGTCAATGGCAATGCGTCCACACCGTCGAGAAAACCCCCGGCACCCCTTTCGTAGTTGCGGGCGATGGTGATTTCCGAATCGCCCATGCCGTCACCGATCAGAAGAATGACGTTGCGCGCCTTGGCATCACCCGACTGATCGCCGGACAGACGGCGCGCGCCCCCAACGCCGGCGAGGTCACCGGCCGCACCGCGGGACACCGTATCGCGGTGCGCCGTGTTGCTATGCCCGTCGCTGCATGCCGCCAAGGGCAGCACCACAACCGCGGTCAGGATCGCCGTGAACTTCGCTCTGCGCATCGCCACCCCGAGATTGAATGGGATTCTGGTGAACGCGCGGCGACCTCAGGGCCAACTCCCCTACAACGCCGATCCCTACAGCGGCGCAGCCCCACGCAGGTGCTCGAAGATCAGCGACGTCTGCGTGCCGGCCACATCCGCGTCGGCATTGAGGTTCTCGACGACGAAGGAACGCAGATCTTCGGTGTCGCGTGCGGCGACGTGCAGGATGAAATCCTCGGCACCGGCGAGGAAGTACACGTCCATCACCTGTGGCTTGCGCCTGATCTGCGCGATGAAGCTGCGGATCTTGCCGCGCGCGTGGGCCTGCAGACCCACCGAGATCATCGCCTGCAACGGCAACCCGATGGCTGCCGGATCGATGTCGGTGTAAAACCCCCGGATGACGCCGAGTTCCTGCAACCGCCGCACTCGGCCATGACACGTCGATGCCGCGACGCCGACCGCATCGGCGAGCGCACTGTTGGAGATTCGGGCATCGGCATGCAAGGCCGTCAGGATGCGCCGATCCACGTCGTCGAGATCAGCCATGGACAGTCGCCCGAATTTCCTTCGGCCACACTGCCCAAAACTGGCCGATTGCCATTGATTCTTCACACATCTGACTATGCTAACGAAGATTCATCAGCTTGATTGCAGATATCTCGAACCTTCTTCACACTTGACCTAGATCACATTCCAAGATTTCAGGAGCGATCATGCGCGTCGGAGTACCGACCGAGGTCAAGAACAACGAGTACCGCGTGGCGATGACACCCGCCGGCGTGGCCGAACTGACCCGTCGCGGTCATGACGTCATAATCCAGGCTGGCGCGGGTGACGGCTCGGCAATCGCCGACCGCGACTTCAAGGCGGCCGGCGCCGAGATCGTCGCCGACGCCGAGCAAGTGTGGGCCGAAGCCGACCTGCTGCTCAAGGTGAAAGAACCGATCGAGGCCGAATACGGCCGGATGCGCGCAGACCAGACACTATTCACCTACCTGCACCTGGCGGCATCCCACCCATGCACCGACGCGCTGCTGGCCTCAGGTACCACCTCCATCGCGTACGAGACCGTACAGACCGCAGACGGCGCGTTGCCGCTGCTGGCCCCCATGAGTGAGGTGGCGGGCCGCCTCGCCGCCCAGGTGGGCGCCTATCACCTGATGCGCAGCCACGGTGGCCGCGGCGTGCTGATGGGCGGTGTCCCCGGCGTCAGCCCGGCCGATGTGGTGGTGATCGGCGGCGGCACCGCGGGCTACAACGCAGCACGCGTCGCCAGCGGCATGGGCGCAAATGTCACCGTATTCGACGTCAACATCACCAAGCTGCGCGAACTCGACGCCGAGTTCGGCGGCCGGATCCAGACGCGTTACTCGTCGGCATACGATCTCGACGCGGCGGTCAAGGAAGCCGATCTGGTGATCGGCGCGGTCTTGATCCCCGGCGCCAAGGCCCCAACGCTGGTGCCGAATTCCCTTGTGGCCCAAATGAAACCCGGGTCCGTGTTGGTAGACATCGCGATCGACCAGGGCGGCTGTTTCGAAGACTCCCGGCCCACCACGCACGACAACCCGACCTACACCGTGCACGACAGCGTGTTCTACTGCGTGGCCAACATGCCCGGCGCGGTCCCGCGTACGTCGACGTTCGCGCTGACCAACGCCACCATGCCGTACGTGCTCAAGCTGGCCGACCAGGGCTGGCGCAAGGCCTGCCAGTCCGATTCCGCTCTGGCCAAGGGCCTTTCGACCCACGCCGGGTCACTGTTGTCCGAGCAGGTGGCCGGCGACCTCGGCCTGCCGTTCACCGATCCGGCCGAAGTCCTTCGTTAAACGTGTCCACTCTCGCCCGGTCGGTGCGGTATGCGCGCCGGCCGGGCGATGAACCCTGCACCCCGACTCAGCCCTGATTTCGTAGATACGGCAAGGTCTGCGCGACCACCTCCGCGATCAAAGGCTGCAGATTTGCAGCACCGGGATCGTCGGCCCGGGAACGAGTCATCACCGATAACAGCAGCCGTTCTCCCGTCGGCCCGAATGCGATACCCACGGCGTTGGTGCTTCCGTAGGCGCCGGCCCCCGATTTGTCGGCAGTCGTCCAGTCCGACGGCAGCCCGGCTCGCATGCTCTTCACCGAGGTGACGTTGCCCCGCATCCATGATTCGAGTTGTGCGCGTTGCGGCTCAGGTAGCGTTGTGCCGGTGAGCAATTCGCGATAGCCCGTGCCGAGTGCACGCGGTGTGCTGGTGTCGCGCAGGTCCCCGGGGACCGCCGAGTTCAAAGCGGTCTCCCAACGATCGAGCTGGGTCACGCTGTCGCCGATGCTTCGGGCGAACGCTGTCACTGCAGGCGGGCCGCCAATGGTCTGCAGCAAAACGTTGGCCGCGGTGTTGTCGCTGTGTTGCAGCGCGGCGGCGCACAGGTCGCGCAGCGTCATCAGACCGCCCGCATGTTGCTCGGTGATCGGCGAGTTGGGCAGAAACGGCGCTACCCCGACCGGTCGCTGGTCATCGATGCTGAGTGCGCCGGCCGCGGCCATTTGCAACACCCTGGCCGCCGCATAGGTTTTGAACGTCGAGCACAGCGCGAACCGGTCGTCGGCGCGGTTGCTCAGTGTGCGACCCGTGGCCAGGTCTACGGCGAACAGCCCAACGTAGGCGTTGTACCGCTTCTCCGCTGCGGCAACACGATCCGCGAAGGGAGGCAGGGGTTCGGCCGGATCAGAGAGCCTCGGTGTACGGGAACAGGCGGTCAACATCGCCAAACCCACTGCGCTCAGCAGCAGTTCGCGACGCGACGGCCCGGTGTTCAACCGGCGACGAACCCGGACACGATATCGGCGGCCGGCCCCGCCTGCGCCTGCCGAAATCGGGTACCCGCCCATAGGTTGGTGCCGTGCGGATCGCCCGCGGCCACCGCGGCCCGGCGGATCGGCGAGGTCATGTAATGAACTTCCGGGTAGCCCAGGGGCGCAATGGCATCGAACTCCCAGATGAAGGCGTTTGTCAGCCCGCGAGCGTACCGTCCGGAGAACACCCGGGTGACGGTGGTCTCGACGAACTGATCGTCGTGCAGCGCCGCCCGGTGCACCGCGTTGGTGCCGGCCTCATCGGCCAGCAGCAAAGCGGTACCCACCTGTACGGCGAGCGCACCGCGGCGCATCAGGGCACCGGCGTCGGCCGCATCGACGATGCCGCCGGCGGCCACCAGCGGCAGCTGTACCGCCGACGCTACGGCCGAAAGCAGTTCTGGCAGTGGCTGTTCGGCTGGCCGCGCAGCGGGATTGAAAGTGCCGCGGTGCCCTCCGGCCTCGGGCCCCTGGACCGCCAGCGCGTCCGCCCCGGCTGCGGACGCGGCCCGGGCCTCCGCCACCGTTGTCACGGTGACGAGCGTGGAGACACCCGCGGACCGCAATCGCTTGAGCACCACCGCAGGAGGCAGGCCGAAGGTGAAGGATGCAACCTGGGGCCGAGTGTCCAGGAGGATCTCGAGTTTGGCGGTCCAGTAGTCGTCGTCGGCGCGCGGCGCGCCCGGCTCGATACCGAAGTGGGCTGCCCACGGTGTCAACGCTTCCCGGTAGGACTCCAGCCGGGCCGGGACACCCACGCTGTGCTGCGGAACGAAAAGGTTGACCCCGAGCGGACCGCTGCCGAGACCACGCGCCGCGTCGATGTCCTCGACCAGCCGTTCCGGAGTGAGATAGCCGGCGGCGAGGAATCCCAGACCGCCGGCGTCCGAAACGGCGGCCGCTAGGCCCGGGGTACTAGGGCCGCCTGCCATCGGGGCACCCACGACGGGAACGGTCAGGTCGCGCAGGTCGAATGCCATCGAATTACCCGGCGATGGACTTCAAGGGTTGTGGCAGAGACCGTTTCGACCGATACGGACCAAGCACCGCGGCACCCTGCGGTTTCCGCAGCAGGTTGCGGGCCACCGCGTTGACCTCGTCGAGGGTCACGCTGTCGATGCTGGCCAGTGCCTGGGACAGACCTCGGTGCTCACCGTAGTTGAGCTCACTGCGGCCGATCCGGTTCATCCGCGAGGCCGAATCCTCCAGGCCTAGCACCAGACCACCGCGCAACGATCCCTTCGCAATCCGGCACTCGTCGGCGGTGATGCCGTCGCGGGCGACCGCACTGAGCACATCCGCGGTCACCGACGCCACGTCGGCGAACCGCTCCGGCAACGATGCCGCGTACACCGACAGGGCACCGCACTCGGAGAACATGTCGACCGTCGAATACACCGAGTACGCCAGGCCGCGGGACTCGCGAATCTGTTGGAACAGACGGGAACTCAGCCCACCGCCCAGGGCGGCGTTGAGCACCGAGAGCGCCCAGCGGTGCTCCCAATGCCGGCCGGGTGTGCGGACACCCAGCAGCATGTGTGTCTGCTCGGCGTCGCGTTTGATCAGGCTCAGCGTCGGTTTGCCTGGGACACGGCCCGCACCGCGGCGCGGCGCCTGCGGAACTCGCCCCTTGACCAACCTGGCCGAGAAGTGCTCGCGCACCAGAGCGACCACCTCGTCGTGGTCAATGTTGCCCGCCACCGCCACCACCATGCGCTCCGGTGTGTAGCGGCGCACGTGGAAGGAATGCAGCTGATCGCGCGTCATCGCGGTAATCGAGTCCATGCTGCCGATCACCGGGCGCCCCACCGGATGATCACCGAACATCGCCGAGAGGAACTCGTCGCCGAGAGTGTCCTCGGGATCGTCGTCACGCATCGCGATCTCTTCGAGCACGACGTCGCGTTCGACCTCGACATCGCCCGCCGCGCACTGGCCGTTGAGAACGACATCGGCCACCAGGTCGACCGCGAGCGCCAGGTCGGTGTCGAGCACGTGCGCGTAGTAGCAGGTGTGCTCTTTGGAGGTGAACGCGTTGAGCTCACCGCCGACGGCGTCGACCGCCTGAGCGATCTCCACCGAGGTACGTGTCGGCGTCGACTTGAACAACAGGTGCTCGAGGAAATGCGCGGCGCCGGCCACCGATGGGCCCTCGTCACGCGAACCCACGCCGACCCAGACTCCGACGGACGCCGAACGCACCGACGGCACGAACTCCGTGACGACCCGCAGGCCGCCCGGCAGCAGAGTGCGCCGGACGGCCTGTTCGAGTTCCGCTCCGCCTTTACGCGTCGGCGGTCGCAACGTCGGCAGGTGCCGCCTCCGATGAAGTCGATGCCTCGGCCGCGTCGTCCTCAGCGACGAGCACCAGCGAGATCTTGCCACGGTTGTCGATGTCGGCGATCTCCACGCGCAGCTTGTCGCCGACCTTGACCACGTCCTCGACCTTGTTGATCCGCTTGCCGCGGCCCAACTTCGAGATGTGGACCAGGCCGTCGCGACCCGGCAGCAGCGACACGAACGCACCGAAGTCGGTGGTCTTGACGACGGTCCCGAGGAACCGCTCGCCGACCTTGGGCAGCTGCGGGTTGGCGATGGCGTTGATCTTGTCGATCGCGGCCTGGGCGGCCTCGCCGTTGGATGCCCCGACGAACACCGTGCCGTCGTCCTCGATCGAGATCGAAGCGCCCGTCTCCTCGGTGATCGAGTTGATCATCTTGCCCTTGGGGCCGATGACCTCGCCGATCTTGTCCACCGGAACCTTGATGGTGGTGATGCGCGGCGCGTACGGGCTCATCTCGTCGGGTGCGTCGATGGCCTCGGCCATCACCTCGAGGATGGTCAGACGCGCATCCTTGGCCTGTGCCAGCGCACCCGCGAGCACCTTGGACGGGATGCCGTCCAGCTTGGTGTCGAGCTGCAGTGCGGTGACGAAGTCCTTGGTGCCGGCGCATTTGAAGTCCATGTCGCCGAAGGCATCCTCGGCGCCGAGGATGTCGGTCAGCGTCACATAACGGGTTTCACCGTCGACCTCGTCGGAGACCAGGCCCATGGCGATGCCCGCGACCGGGGCCTTCAGCGGCACACCGGCATTCAGCAGCGACAGAGTCGAGGCGCAGACCGAACCCATCGAGGTGGATCCGTTGGAGCCCAACGCTTCCGAAACCTGACGGATCGCGTACGGGAACTCCTCGACGCTCGGCAGCACGGGCACCAGCGCACGCTCGGCCAGCGCGCCGTGGCCGATCTCGCGACGCTTCGGCGAGCCGACCCGGCCCGTCTCACCGGTCGAGAACGGCGGGAAGTTGTAGTGGTGCATGTAGCGCTTGGAGGTCTCGGGCCCCAGCGAGTCGATCTGCTGCGCCATCTTGACCATGTCCAGCGTGGTGACACCCATGATCTGGGTCTCGCCGCGCTCGAACAGTGCGCTGCCGTGTGCCCGCGGGATGACGGCGACCTCGGCGGACAGCGCGCGGATATCGGTGATGCCACGGCCGTCGATGCGGAAGTGATCGGTCAGGATGCGCTGGCGCACAAGCTTTTTGGTCAGCGAGCGGTAAGCGGCGCTGACTTCCTTCTCGCGGCCCGCGTAGGTGTCGGCCAGGCGCTCGAGCACCTCACCCTTGATCTCCTCGGTGCGCTCGTCACGCTCGGCCTTGCCCGCGATGGTCAGGGCCTTGGCGAGCTCGTCGGTGGCCACCGAGGCCACCGAGTAGTAGACGTCGTCCTGGTAATCGGGGAACAGTGGGTACTCGGCGGTCTCCTTGCCGGCGGCGTCGTTCAGCTCCTGCTGCGCCTCGCACAGCACGCGGATGAACGGCTTGGCGGCCTCGAGGCCTTCGGCCACAACGGATTCCGTCGGCGCACCGGCGCCGCCGGCGACCAGTTCGATGACGTTCTCGGTGGCTTCCGCTTCGACCATCATGATCGCGACATCGTCACCGGCGATGCGGCCGGCGACGACCATGTCGAAGACGGCCTTCTCCAGCTGCTCGACGGTGGGGAACGCGACCCACTGGCCATCGATCAGGGCAACACGCACGCCGCCGACCGGGCCGGAGAACGGCAGGCCGGAGATCTGGGTGGACGCCGAGGCCGCATTGATGGCCAGCACGTCGTACAGATCCTTGGGATCCAGGCTGAGCACGGTGACCACGACCTGGATCTCGTTGCGCAGACCGCTCACGAACGTCGGGCGCAGCGGACGGTCGATCAGGCGGCAGGTCAGGATGGCGTCGGTGGACGGCCGGCCCTCACGCCGGAAGAAGGAGCCGGGGATCCGGCCCGCGGCGTACATCCGCTCTTCGACGTCGATGGTCAGCGGGAAGAAATCGAAATGGTCTTTGGGAGTCTTGCTGGCGGTGGTCGCGCTCAGCAGCATGGTCTCGTCGTCGAGATAGGCGACGACCGAGCCGGCGGCCTGCTGGGCCAGACGGCCCGTCTCGAATCGGATGGTGCGGGTGCCAAAACTCCCGTTGTCGATGGTGGCGGTCGCTTCGAACACGCCCTCGTCGATTTCGGCTACAGACATAGGTGTCCGCATCCTCTCTGGTATTCAACTGTTTCGCGTCGTCACGCGTCACAGGACCCCAAGATGCGGCTACGGCCGTCGATCGAAGCGGCCGGACGCCAGGTCTCTGACAGACCCGAGCCCGACAGCCACTACCGAAGACCGCCCACAAGGGGAGGTTCCTGCGGTGACGCGCTGGAACGGCTCGCGCGGAAGTGCGCGAACCGCACCGAGGCTGACTCTACACGGCACGCCGGACGGTCCCGGCGAACCCGAAAGTAAAAGGACGCTGCGTCAGCGACGCAGGCCCAGGCGCTCGATCAGCGAGCGGTAACGTGCCACGTCGACCTGTGCGACGTACTTCAGCAGCCGGCGGCGACGGCCGACCAGCAGCAGCAGGCCGCGGCGCGAGTGGTGATCGTGCTTGTGCTGCTTGAGGTGTTCGGTGAGGTCGGAGATCCGCTTGGTCAGCAGCGCGACCTGGGCCTCGGGCGACCCGGTGTCGGTGTCATGCAGACCGTAGGTCGAAAGGATTTCTTTTTTCTGCTCGGCGGTAAGCGCCACGAATTCACTCCATCAATCGGTCCGCGATCAACAAAACGGGTTGTTTCCCGAAAAAAGACGGGCCGCCGCGAACCGCAGCACCGTCCTGGTCGTCGTGAAGTCTAACAGCGCGTATGCGCCTACGACGAATCGCCCAGGATCCTGCGGGCCTTCGCGGTATCGCGTTCCATGGCCTTGACCAGGTCCTCGATGTTGTCGAACTTCTCCTGCCCGCGGATGCGCGCGATGAAGTCGACCGCGACGTGTTGGCCGTACAGGTCGGCGGCGGTGTCGAGAACGAAGGCCTCGACGGTGCGGGTGCGGCCCGAGAACGTCGGGTTGGTACCCACCGACACCGCGGCCTGGTACCGCTCGCCGGGAATCACGGTCCCGACCACGGGGCCGTGGCCCAGCACCGTGAACCAGGCGGCATAGACGCCGTCGGCCGGGATTGCCGAATGCATGGGGGGTGCCACATTCGCGGTCGGGAAACCCAGCACCCTGCCGCGGCCTTCCCCGCGCACCACGACGCCTTCGACGCGGTGCGGTCGGCCCAGCGCCTCGGCCGCGGCCACGACGTCACCGGCATCGACACAGGACCGGATATAGGTCGACGAGAACGTCACCGTCTCGGAACGGTGCTGCTCGGAGACCAGCGACATCGACTCCACCGCGAAGCCGAACTTCTCACCGGCCTGCCGCAAGAACGCGACATTGCCCGCGGCCTTCTTGCCGAAGGTGAAGTTCTCCCCCACGACCACCTCGACGACATGCAACCGCTCGACGAGCAACTCGTGCACGTAGCGGTCCGGCGTCAGCTTCATGAAGTCCGCGGTGAACGGCATCACCAGGAAGACGTCGACGCCGAGTTGTTCGGCCAGCTCGGCGCGCCGGGTCAGGGTGGTCAGCTGCGCCGGGTGGTTGCCCGGGAACACCACTTCCATGGGGTGCGGATCGAACGTCATCAGCACCGTCGGCACGCCACGCTCGCGACCACTCTTGACGGCGTGCGCGATCAACTCGGCATGCCCGCGGTGTACGCCGTCGAACACGCCGATGGTGAGTACGCACCTGCCCCAGTCTGTGGGGATCTCGTCCTGTCCCCGCCACCGCTGCACGGGTGACAGCCTACGGTGCGCCGGGGACCGGGGCGCTGCCAGCTCCAGAGTCGGGGTAACCGTTACCTAAACATTTGTGCCTAAACTTTTCTCCCGTGAGTCCAGACAGCGTCCCCGCCGACCTCACGTCGGTGGCTCAGGACTATCTGAAGGTGATCTGGACCGCCCAGGAGTGGTCAGCCGACAAGGTCAGTACCAAGATGCTGGCCGAGCGGCTCGGCGTGTCGGCCAGCACCGTCTCGGAGTCCATTCGCAGGCTCGCCGACCAGGGCCTGGTGGACCACGAGAAGTACGGCGCAGTGACGCTGACCGAGGCCGGCCGCCACGCCGCGCTGGCGGTCGTGCGACGGCACAGGCTGATGGAGACGTTTCTGGTCCGCGAGCTCGGCTATAGCTGGGACGAGGTGCACGACGAGGCCGAGATCCTCGAACACGCGGTGTCCGACCGACTGCTGGACCGCATCGACGCAAAGCTCGGCTACCCCACCCGCGATCCGCACGGTGATCCGATCCCGGCCGCCGACGGGCGCGTGCCCACACCGCCGGCGCGTCAGCTGTCGCAGTGCCAGGACGGCGAGGCCGGTACGGTCGCCCGGATCTCGGATGCCGACCCGGAGATGCTGCGCTATTTCGACCAGGTCGGCATCAGCCTGGATTCGCGGCTGCGGGTGCTGGCCCGCCGGGACTTCGCGGGCATGATCTCGGTGGCGGTCACCACCCCCGGCGGCGACGGAGATGAGACCACTGTCGAGCTGGGAAGCCCTGCCGCTCAAGCGATCTGGGTGGTCGCCTGAGCCTGGCATGACGCTTGGCCGCCGCGTGCGCAGGTTTGACTGCGGGCAAGCATCGGCGGCCTGACGCCAGGTGTCAGGGCATCGTCGCCGGGCGGATGACCACCACGGACTTGGTCCGCTTACCGGCATCCTCGAGCAGCGCCATCACCCGGCCGTCGGGGGCCACCGCGGCGTAAATGCCCTGCAGATCGGCCGGTTCCAGCGCCCTGCCATGTCCGACGTCGATGACCTGCGACTCGGTGAGGTCGCGGTGTGGAAATGCCAGCAGGCACGCCTCGTCGAGGGAGTAGCTCAACCGGGGGCCG
Source organism: Mycobacterium sp. (assembly GCA_036273805.1). Classification (GTDB taxonomy): domain Bacteria; phylum Actinomycetota; class Actinomycetes; order Mycobacteriales; family Mycobacteriaceae; genus Mycobacterium. The sequence goes on along the minus strand of DASUGW010000142.1, from coordinate 36,718 downwards.
GCCTCAAGCTCTTCCAGTGTCAGCGCCTGGTCCAGGCCGAAACGGCCGACCCGGGTGCGGCGCAGCGCAGTCAGATGCCCACCCACGCCGAGTTCGGTACCGATATCGCGTGCCAGTGCCCGGATGTAGGTCCCCGACGAACAGTCGACGGTGACATCCACGTCGACGACGTCACCGGCCCGCCGAACCGAAAGCACATCGAAGCGGTCGATGCGGACCCGGCGGGCCGCCAATTCGACGGTCTGCCCTTCGCGAGCCAACTGATAGGCACGCTTGCCGGCAACCTTGACCGCGCTCACCGACGACGGTATCTGTTCGATCTCCCCACGGCGGGCCGCCACCGCCGCGGCTATAGCGTCCTCGTCGACACCGGATGCCGAGACATGTTGCAGTGCTTCACCTTCGGCATCATCGGTGGACGTCGACACACCCAGGCGGATGGTGGCGTCGTAGCTCTTGGACTCCCCCGATATCAGCCCGAGGATTTTGGTGGCCCGCTCCAGGCCGATGACGAGCACGCCGGTGGCCATCGGGTCCAGCGTGCCGGCATGCCCGACCTTGCGAGTGCCGAAGATACGCCGGCAGCGGCCGACGACGTCGTGGCTCGTCATACCGCCCGGTTTGTCGACGACGACGATGCCGGCGCCGAGACCCGCCGGCCGGCTCACAGCACGATCGCCGTCAGAGTCAGCCCGTCGGCCACCGACCAGCGGCCCTGCAGCTCGCTCAGCGGCGGGCCATGCTCAGCAGCCGGGTCGATCAGGATCTCGGATCGAAAAGTTCCGGCCCGTTGCGAGCCGTCGACGGTGAACGTGATGTGGGCGTCTTCGAAACCCAGCCAGCGATGCGTCAACGGGAACCACGCCTTGTACGTTGCCTCCTTGGCGCAGAACAGAATCCGGTCCCAGTGCAGCGATCCCGGCAGCGTGGATAGCGCCGTGAGCTCATCCCTCTCGGCGGGCAGGCTGATGGCCTTGAGCACTCCGTCGGGCAGCACGTCATGCGGTTCGGCGTCGATGCCGATCGAGCGGACCTGCGTGGCCAAGCCGACCACCGCGCCACGATAGCCGGTGCAGTGGGTGAGACTACCGACGATGCCGTCGGGCCAGGACGGTTCGCCCTTGTCGCCTTTGAGAATCGGCACCGGACCGACGCCGAGCTCGGCCAGCGCGGTGCGCGCACAATGCCGTACCGTTACAAACTCGTTGCGGCGCTTGGCAACTGCGCGGGACACCAGCGGCTCTTCTTCCGGCAGCGGCGCCAGCCCCGGTGGGTCGGTGTAGACCTCGGCGGCATGAACGGTGTCGGGCAGCACCGCATCGAGGAGCTTGCTCATGCGCGCCGATTGGCGAGTCGCTGGCGCACCTTCTCCGACTGCTCGCGCATTTCGGGGGTGATGACGAAATGGCCGCCGAACTCGTTGAGATAGCCCGGCGCGTAATGCGGATCCGGCAGGATCTGCCGTAACCACCGATAGGGCTTGCGCCGGTGCCACTCTCGCGGGTAGCCGACCGACACCTCTTCGAAGCGCACATCGTCATACCAGGTGGTGCGCGGGATGTGCAGATGTCCGTAGACCGAGCAGATGGCGTTGTAGCGGGTGTGCCAGTCCCGGGTGGCGGTGGTCCCGCACCACAACGAGAACTCCGGATAGAACAGCACGTCACAGGGGTCGCGAACCAGCGGGAAATGGTTCACCAACACCGTCGGCATCATCCAGTCGAGGTCTTCGAGACGCTTGCGCGTGTAGGCCAACCGGTCGCGGCACCACGCGTCCTTCGTCGCATACGGTTCACTCGACATCAGGAACTCGTCTGTGGCGACGACGTTGTGATCCTTGGCGATGGCCAGCCCCTCGGCCTTGGTGGCCGCACCTTCCGGCAGGAACGTGTAGTCGTAGAGCAGGAACATCGGCACGACGGTCGCCGGGCCGCCCTCCTCGGTCCACACCGGATACGGGTGCTCGGGCGTGACGATGCCCATTTCGTCGCACATGTTGACCAGGTAGTCGTAGCGCGCCCGGCCGAACACCTGCACCGGATCCTTGCCGGTGGTCCACAATTCGTGGTTTCCCGGCACCCAGATCACCTTGGCGAATCGTTTGCGCAGCAGGTCCAACGACCATCTGATGTCGTCGGTGCGCTCGGCTACGTCACCGGCGACGATGAGCCAATCCTCCGGTGTCGACGGATACAGCGACTCGGTGACCGGCTTGTTGCCGGTGTGCCCGGTGTGCAGGTCACTGACCGCCCACAAGACCGGACGTCCCGAATGATGGCGTGTCGACACAGTCGACCAGCCTAACCGGACCTTACCGTCAGGTAAGAGTTGGGAAACTAGAACAGGTTCTCGTTCGACTTGTACACTCCCGACAAGGTCGGACGCCAAACGATGTGAGGGGTTGTGATGGTCGCCAAGATGCGGCTGGTTGCCGCGCTGGGCGCGGTGTTCGCCGCATTTGTAGTCGTGCTCCACGCTCCGGCGCCCGCGAGTGCACCCACGGTGGAGCTGCGGTCTACCGAGATGCCGCTGGCTCCCGCCGACGCTTCCGGAAACGACGGCACAGGCGCCAGTCCCACGACGAGCCGCCGGCCCGTGCTGAACCTGACCAAGCCCGACCCGTTCGATCCCTGCCGAGACATCCCCCAGGACGTCACCGACGGCCTGGGTCTGGGATTCACGCCACCCGAACCGCAGGACGGCCTGCGCTGCCAATATGACGCCGGCAACTATCAGATGGCGGTCGAGGCCTTCATCTGGCGCACCTACGAGCAGTCGCTGCCCCCGGATGCCGTGGAGACGACCATTGGCGGCCATCGCGCCGCGTCCTTTTGGGTGATGAAGCCGACCGACTGGAACAACCGCTGGTGGTTCTCCTGCATGATCGCGTTCAAGACCAGCTACGGCGTGATCCAGCAGTCGCTGTTCTTCTCGCCCAAGTACTCGCCCGACGCGCCAGAGTGCATGCAGGAGAACATGATGCGGGCCAACCAGCTGGTGCCGTTCTACAAGTTCTAGCGTGACGGCCCGCTGGGACCGTGTACTCGCAGCGGCGAGCCGCCGTGCCGGGGCGCTGCTGAGCCGAGTCGCCGGGGTACCCGCCCCGAGCACCGGCTACGACGTCGAACATCACGTCCGGATTCCGATGCGCGACGGCGTCGAACTGCTCGCCGACCACTACCTGCCCCGCACCGCGCAGCCGGCCGGAACCCTGCTGGTGCGTACCCCCTACGGCCGCGGATTCCCGTTCTCCACGATCTACGCGGCGGTGTTCGCCACCCGCGGCTACCACGTGATCATGCAGAGCGTGCGCGGCACGTTCGGATCGGGCGGTGTATTCGCACCGGCGGTCAACGAGGTGTGCGACGGCGCCGACACCGCGGCCTGGTTACGCGACCAGCCTTGGTACACCGGAACTTTCGCGACCGTCGGCCTTTCCTATCTGGGCCAGACGCAATGGGCGCTGATGGAGAGCCCACCGCCGGACATGGTGGCTGCGGTGGTCGTCGTAGGGCTCCACGACTTCCCGGCATCCTGCTGGGGAACCGGGGCGTTCGCGGTCAACGGCTTCCTGGGCTGGAGCTACATGGTGGCCCACCAGGAGGACCCGGGTCTGCTGCGGGCCGCCCAGCGGCAGCTGTCCGGAGGCCGGGCGGTTGCACGCACCGTCGCCGAGGTGCCGTTGGGCGCGGCCGGGCGAGCGCTGCTCGGTGCCGGCGCGCCGTGGTGGGAGGACTGGATCGGCCACGCCGAGACTGCCGACGCGTTCTGGGACCGCTTCCGGTTCACCGATGCAGTGAACACCGCCCGAGTGCCGGTACTGCTGATCGGCGGCTGGCAGGACGTCTTCCTGGAACAGACCCTTGCGCAATACCAGGCGTTGCACCGGCGTGGCGTGGACGTCGCATTGACCATCGGACCGTGGACGCACAACAGCGTGTTGGCCCGCGGCGGCCCGGTCGTGCTGCGGGAATCGCTGGAGTGGCTGCGGGGTCACTTCACCCCGGCTCTTGCGCGCCCGCGCAGCCCGGTGCGCATCTTTGTCACCGGTGGCACCGGCTGGGCTGATCTGCCCCAGTGGCCTCCGGCCACCTCGGAGCGGGTGTTCTACCTGGAATCCGGGCGATTGGCTGACGCCCCGGATGCGGGCAGCACGCACACCTCGACGTTCACCTTCGACCCTCGCGATCCCACCCCGACCGTCGGGGGCCGGCTGCTGTCCGCCGATGCGGGCTACCGTCGCGACGACAGGCTGGCCGAGCGCACCGACGTGCTGACCTTCACCACCGGGCCACTGGCCGCCGACCTCTACGTATACGGGGCGCCGGCCGTCGCGCTGTCCCACGAGTCCGACAACGCCTACGTCGACCTCTTCGTCCGGATCAGCGAGGTGGACCGAAAAGGCCACTCCCGCAATGTGAGTGACGGCTATCGGCGGTTGGTGCGCGATCCGGGTCAGCCGACGGTACGGCTGGAGCTCGACGAGATCGCACACCGCTTCCGGGCAGGCACACGCATTCGGGTGCTGGTGGCCGGCGGCTCGCATCCGCGGTATACGCGCAACTTGGGCACCGGCGAGGCGCAGATCACCGGCACGGACATGCGCGAGGCCCGGCACGTGATCGCACACGGCGGACGCTCCCGGCTGTTGTTGCCCGTAGGCGGTGCCCGGCCGTCAGCCCAATAGCAGCCGGACCCGCTGCGCGGTGGCGGCCAGGACCTCGGGAGCGAGCACCGGCTCGGCGTCGCCCGCCACCGCATCCAGCGCCACCCAACTCTTGCAACCGCCGTATTCCGGGCGACGCGGCAGCCGCAGCGGATCGGCCAGTGCGCATGCGGCCACCACCAGAACCGTCAAACGGTGCCGGGGGCGGAAGTCGAGCCGGTCAGCCTGCACCGACTCGGCCGTCCAGATGTGCAGATCCGCGATCTCGTCGATCCGCTCGGGCTGGTTCACCTCGACGGCGGCAACGACTTTCGCGGTCGCCCGCACCACGATGCACTCGTCGGCGCTGTCGGCGGCCCCCGCTGCCAGCAGATCGCGGTGTTCGGGGCGCACCCGTTCGGCGTGGCTGTGCGCGACCGTCGGGAAGAGCACAAAGGGTGACACCGACGCCGTCGCCGGTTCGATCGCAAAACGCTTCTCGTGGATACCGCCCTTACGCAACAGCACCTGCTGACGCCCGTCGAGCAGGGCATGCACCGCCGCGCCCCACTCTTTGAGCGCCGGTGTGCTCACTGACTCAGCCGCGCGATCACCTCGGGCCGACGCAACGGTGGGACGGTCCTGGGCGGCTGCCTGCGCGCCGGCAGCGCCGCGAGCAGCCGCGCCGTGGTCGCGGTGACCTCCGCTACGGCGGCCTCGAACGCCGCGGTGCTGGCTTCGCTCGGTTTGGTGATACCGCTGACCTTGCGGACGTACTGGCGCGCCGCGGCTTCGATCTCGACGGGAGTGGCCGCCGGCTGCAGGCCGCGCAGTTCGGTGATGTTCCTGCACATGGGCGCCAATGTAGGCGTGCACCGTCGGCATCGCTAGCGTGTCGAGCATGACTGCTGATGAGGTCCTGCTGATCGACACCACCGACCGTGTGCGCACGCTGACCCTGAACCGGCCCAAGTCACGCAATGCACTGTCGGCGGAACTGCGCGGACGGCTGTTCCCGGCACTGGCCGAGGCGGAGGCCGACGACGCCGTGGACGTGGTGATCCTCACCGGCGCCGATCCGGTGTTCTGCGCCGGCCTGGACCTCAAAGAGTTGGGCGGTACCACCGAGCTGCCTGATATATCGCCGAAGTGGCCGGCAATGACCAAACCGGTGATCGGGGCCATCAACGGTGCGGCGGTCACCGGCGGCCTGGAGATCGCGCTGTACTGCGATGTGCTGATCGCTTCGGAGAAGGCGGCTTTCGCCGACACGCACGCCCGGGTCGGTCTCCTGCCTACCTGGGGATTGTCGGTGCGGCTGCCGCAGAAGGTGGGCGTCGGACTGGCCCGCCGGATGAGCCTGACTGGTGACTATCTGTCGGCCGTCGACGCGTTGCGGGCCGGCCTGGTCACCGAGGTGGTGGCCCACGACCAGCTGCTGGACACCGCGCGAGCGGTCGCGGCCTCGATCGTCGGCAATAACCAGAAAGCCGTCCGCGCACTGCTGGACTCCTATCACCGCATCGACGGCGAGCAGACGAATGCCGCGCTGTGGATCGAAGCCGAGTCGGCGCGCCAGTGGATGCGCACCGCGACGGGCGACGACATCGCCGAGAGCCGCGCCGCGGTGATGGACCGCGGACGGGCGCAGGTGAACTGAGCTGGCCACGACGGAGACCACTATTGCGGTCCGTGCACTCGTAGGCTACGCACTGTGAACGAAGCGCACGAGGTGTGTGGAAGCGACGAATGGCGCCAGGCGATCCGTGAGGTGATCCTGCCGTGGGCGCTGGGTGAAGTGGAGCTGGGCGAACGTGTCATCGAGGTCGGACCGGGCTACGGCGCCACCACCGACGTGTTGTGCACACTGACCCCGAGCCTGACGTCGGTGGAGATCGACGCCGGCCTCGCGGCCATGTTGCGGGAACGCTTCGCCGGCACTCCGTCGGTGCAGATCGTCGACGGCGACGCCACCGCATTGCAGTATCCCGACGAATCGTTCTCCGGTGCAGCGTGTTTCACCATGCTGCATCACGTACCGACGGCCGAACTGCAAGATCAGCTGTTCGCCGAGGTGGCGCGCGTGCTGGTACCCGGTGCGGCGCTGGTGGCCAGTGACAGCCTGGCCAGCGAACCGCTTGCCGACCTGCACGATGGGGACACCTATAACCCGGTGGATCCGGCGACGCTGGCGGGCCGGTTGACTGCGGCCGGGTTCATCGATGTCACCGTCAAGACCAGCGAACTCGGTTGGGCGGCGCTGGCCCGTAAGGGCTGAACCCTAGTCGGTGCCGGGCGTCACCCAGCGGCCCGACAATGCTCTGGCACCGACGAACACCAGCCGCAGCACGATGAACGTCGACAGTCCGGCCCAGATGCCCGCCAGTCCCCAACCGAACGCCAGCGACAGCCAGACCAGCGGCAGAAATCCCAATACTGCACTGGCCAGCGTCGCGTTGCGCATGAAGGCCGCATCCCCGGCGCCCAGCAATACGCCGTCAAGGGCGAAGACAATGCCCGCGATGGGCAACTGCGCAACCAGGAACCACCACGGCACACCGATGGTGTCCAGAACCGCACGGTCGTGGGTGAACAGCGCGGGCAACACCGACGCGCCGACGGCCAGAATCACCGACAGCACTACCGCGGCGGCCGTCGAGAACACCGTCACCCGGGCGGCCACCGATCTGGCATGCGCCGGACGGCCCGCCCCCAGCGCCGCGCCGACCAGCGATTGCGCTGCGATCGCCAGCGAATCCAGCACCAGCGCAAGGAAACTCCACAGCTGCAGCACCACCTGATGGGCGGCGACCGCAGCCGCGCCGAAGCGCGAGGCGACGGCGGCGGCCGACACGAAACAGGCCTGAAAGGCCAACGACCGCACCAGCAGATCGCGACCCATCGTCGACTGTGCCCGCAGGACAGCGAAATCCGGGCGCAGCCCGACAGGTTCGTGCAGCAGCGCGGCACAGAACAGCACTGCCGCCAGCCACTGTCCCACCACGTTGGCCACCGCCGAACCCGCCAGCCCCAACCGCGGCAACCCGAGCCAGCCGTAGACCAGCAGCGGGCACAACACCGCCGAGACGGCGAAGCCCGCCACCACGTAGCGCAACGGCCGCACCGTGTCCTGCACGCCCCGCAGCCAGCCGTTACCCGCCAGTGAGATCAGGATCGCCGGCGCCCCGAAGATCGCGATCCGCAACCAGGGCTCCGCCGTCGCGGCGATCTCACCGCGGCCGGCGATGACCGTAAGCAACGGTCCGGCCGCCAGCTGCACCACGACGAGGATCACCACGCCCAACCCGACCGCCAGCCAGGTGGCCTGCACCCCCTCGGTCACCGCCGCGGGCCGGTCACCGGCCCCGAAGTGTCGCGCCGAGCGCGCGGTGGTGCCGTACGACAGGAACGTGCCCTGCGAGGAAACCAGGCCCAGGATCAGGCTGCCGATCGCCAGACCGGCCAGCGCCAACGCCCCTAGCCGCCCGACGACCGCGAGGTCAAACAACAGGTACATAGGTTCGGCGGCGAGCACCCCGAGTGCGGGAAACGCCAGTGCGGCTATCCGGCGGCTCAGCCCGCCTGTGCCGGCGGACTCAGCCAAGGGCTGCGCACAACTGCGCGACCACCTCGGCCACCGGACCCGTGGCGGAGTAACCGGCCGCGAACCGATGCCCGCCGCCGCCGAAACTGGTTGCCACAGTGGTCAAGTCGTAGTCCTTGGCACGCAACGACACCGACCAGCGCTGTGGCTCGATCTCTTTGAACACCACCGACACCTCGGCCTGCTGCGCGGTCCGCACGATGTCGACGATGCTCTCCACTTCTTCGGCCCGCGCATTGCGGAACTCGTGGTGCGCCACCACCGCGTAGACCACCCCGCGACCGTCCAGCGCCTCGGGCAGCAGCTGCGCCGAAGCCAGGACGCGCGACAACATCGGCAGCCAGGAGAACGGATGGGTGTCGAGCAGGGTGCGGCTGATGGACCCGTTGTCCACGCCGAGGTCGATCAGCCGAGCGGCCAGCCGGTGCGCCCGCGGGCTGGCCCACCGAAACGACCCGGTGTCGGTGATCAGGCCCGCGTACAGGCAGTGGCCCACCGACTTGTCGATGGGCTTGTCCCATGCGTCGAGCAACTCGGCGATCAGCACGGTGGTCGAATCGGCCGTCGGATCCACGTAGTTGGCGGTTCCGAACAGATGGTTGGACGCGTGGTGGTCGATGACGAGCACCTGCGGCCCTTCCCCGCCCGACCCGAGCAGCGCGCCCAGCGCGCCAAGCCGGTGCACGCTGGGGATGTCCACCGTCACCACGACGTCGGGGTCGGCCGGCACGGCGTCCGGGGCACGCAACAGGTGCCCGCCCGGCAGGCTCTGCAGCGACTCCGGCAGCAGGGCCGGTGCGGCGAAGCTGACCGCCACGTCGATGCCCACCGCCTCGAGCGCCTGGGCGAGTGCCAGACCGGCGCCAATGGTGTCGGCGTCGGGGTAAACGTGGCTGACGATCACGACGCTGCGCGCCGTATCCAGAACAGCGGCTGCGCCGGCCGCGTCGACGCGCGTGCCGATCTCGGCCTTGGGATCGATGGCGGTCACCGGTGGCGTCTGCACCTCACTTTTCGGCGTTCGTTTCAGTGCCCCGGTCTTCGACCGCTTCGTCCTCCCCACTGACACGGTACGGGTCCGCGTCCCCTGCGGGAACCGCACCCTCGCGAATCCGTGCAACATCGGCATCGGCGGCGCGCGCCGCGGCGAGCAGCTGTTCCATGCGGTGCGCCGCGTCGGGCACGGTGTCGCGTTCGAAAGTCAGCGTCGGGGTGAACCGCACACCGGTTCCCGCGCCGACTCTCGTACGCAACGTGCCCTTGGCGCTCTCCAGCGCCGCCGCGACGCCGGCATAGTCCGGCTCCTCATCGAGACTGGTCCCGATGACCGTGTAATACAGCGTGGCGTCGTGCAGGTCACCGGTCATCTTGGCGTCGGTGATCGTCACGCCGTTGAGCCGCGGATCCTTGATCTCGTACTCGATGGCCGAGGCAACGATCGTGGAGATCCGCTTGGCCAGGCGTTTGGCCCGTGCGGGATCTGCCACTAGACGCGCGCCTTTTCGACCAGCTCGTACGTCTCGACCACATCGCCTTCCTTGATGTCGCTGTAGGTCAGTGTCAGACCGCACTCGTAACCTTCGCGCACCTCGGTGGCGTCATCCTTCTCACGCTTGAGCGAGGAGACGGTGAGGTTCTCGGCCACCACGACATTGTCACGCAACAGACGCGCTTTGGCGTTCCGACGCATGATGCCCGACTGCACCAGGCAGCCCGCGATGTTACCGACCTTGGACGACCGGAAGATGGCGCGGATCTCGGCACGGCCGAGCTCCTTCTCCTCGTAGATCGGCTTGAGCATGCCCTTGAGCGCACTCTCGATCTCGTCGATCGCCTGGTAGATCACGGAGTAGTAGCGGATCTCCACACCCTCGCGGTTGGCCAGCTCGGTGGCCTTGCCCTCCGCACGGACGTTGAAGCCGATGATGATCGCATCCGAGGCGGACGCCAGGTTGACGTTGGTCTCGGTGACACCACCGACACCGCGGTCGATAACCCGCAGTTCCACTTCGTCGTCGACCTGGATGCCCAGCAAGGCCTCCTCGAGCGCCTCGACCGTACCGGCGTTGTCGCCCTTGAGGATCAGGTTCAGCTGGCTGGTTTCCTTCAGCGCCGAATCCAGATCTTCCAGGCTGATCCGCTTGCGACTGCGCGCGGCCAGTGCGTTGCGCTTGCGCGCGCTGCGCCGGTCGGCGATCTGGCGGGCGATCCGGTCCTCGTCGACGACGAGCAGGTTGTCACCCGCGCCGGGCACCGACGTGAAGCCGATGACCTGCACCGGGCGCGACGGCAGCGCCTCTTCGACGTCGTCGCCGTGCTCGTCGACCATGCGGCGCACGCGGCCATACGCGTCGCCGGCGACCACCGAGTCGCCGACCCGCAGCGTGCCGCGCTGCACCAGCACCGTGGCCACCGGTCCGCGACCGCGGTCCAGGTGGGCTTCGATCGCCACACCCTGGGCTTCCATGTCGGGGTTGGCCCGCAGGTCCAGGGCGGCGTCGGCGGTCAGCAGGACCGCTTCGAGCAGTGCCTCGATGTTGGTGCCCTGCTTGGCCGAGATGTCGACGAACATGGTGTCGCCACCGAAGTCTTCGGCGACCAGGCCGTACTCAGTGAGCTGACCGCGGATCTTGGCCGGGTCGGCACCTTCCTTGTCAATCTTGTTGACCGCCACCACGATCGGCACGTCGGCTGCCTGCGCGTGGTTGATCGCCTCCACCGTCTGCGGCATGACGCCGTCATCGGCGGCGACGACCAGGATCGCGATATCGGTGGCCTTGGCACCACGAGCACGCATGGCGGTGAACGCCTCGTGACCAGGGGTGTCGATGAAGGTGATGGGCCGCTCGGTGCCGTCGTGCTCGACGACCACCTGGTAGGCGCCGATGTGCTGGGTGATGCCGCCGGCTTCGCCCTCGCGGACGTTGGCCTTGCGGATGGTGTCCAGCAGTCGGGTCTTGCCGTGGTCGACGTGACCCATGACGGTGACGACCGGTGGACGCTGTTCGAGGTCTTCCTCGCCGCCCTCGTCTTCGCCGTAAGTCAGGTCGAAGGACTCCAGCAGTTCGCGGTCCTCGTCCTCGGGTGAGACGACCTGCACGACGTAGTTCATCTCGCCGCCGAGCAGCTCCAGGGTCTCGTCACCGACCGACTGCGTGGCCGTGACCATCTCCCCGAGGTTGAACAGCGCCTGCACCAGCGAGGCCGGGTTGGCATTGATCTTCTCGGCGAAGTCGCTCAGCGACGCGCCACGGGCCAGCCGGATGGTCTCGCCGTTGCCATGCGGCAACCGCACGCCACCGACGACCGGTGCCTGCATGTTCTCGTATTCGGCGCGTTTCGCCCGCTTCGACTTGCGACCGCGCTTCGGGGCACCGCCGGGGCGTCCGAACGCACCGGCCGCACCACCACGCTGGCCGGGACGGCCACCGCCGCCACCGCCGGGGCCACCGCCACCGGGACGGCCGCGGAATCCACCCGCAGCTCCGGCGCCGCCGCCGGCACCCGCACCAGCACCCGCGCCGCCGCCGCGGTAGTTACCGCCGCCACCGGTACCACCGGGACGTGCACCCTGGCCGGGTCCGGGGCGAGGACCACCGCCGGGCCGGGGACCGGGCCGCGGGCCACCGCGACCGGGTGCACCCCCCGCGGGACGCGGCGGCATGTTGCCCGGGGTCGGACGCGGACCGCCGCCGGGGCGGGGACCACCGGCACCGGGGCCGGGACGGGGACCACCCTGAGGGCTCATGGGACGCGGCGCCGGACGCTCGACCGGCTGCTGCGAGGAGAACGGGTTGTTGCCGACGCGCGGCGGGCGCGGCGCTCCGGGCTTGGGGCCCGACGACGGCGCAGGGCCGGGACGCGGCGCAGGGCCGGGGGTGGGACCCGGTCGGCTCGGGGCCGACGGTGCGGCAGCGGCCGGCGCCGCCGGAGCAGCCGCAGCGGCAGGCGCCGCAGGTGCGGCCGGAGCGACGGGCGCAGCCGGAGCCGCGGGTGCGGCCGGAGCGGCGGGCGCCGGGGCAGGTTTGGGGGCACCGGGCTTGGGGCCGGGCGAGGGAGCCGCGCTCGGCGCGGCGGGGGCGGCGGTGGCGCCGTTGGACGCCGCCGGGGCGGCCTGCCGGGGGGCCGGCTTGGCCTCCGGCGCGGACTTTCCGCCGCCGAACGACTCACGCAATCTGCGGGCGACGGGTGCTTCCACCGTCGACGACGCCGATTTGACGAACTCGCCCTGGTCGCTCAGCCGAGCCAGGACTTCCTTACTGGTGACACCGAGTTCTTTAGCCAACTCGTGCACGCGGGCCTTACCTGCCACTACATCTCCATTTCTAGAGGCGACAGCGGTGGTCGGCGCCGCGCCTCGGGTTTAGCTATGACGCATGGTCATCGAGACTTCACGGTGTGCTCATGTTCTTCGCTACCTTTTCTGCGTTTGCCGTGGTGGAGCCGAGCAAGTACCGAAATGCTCGACCACCGCGGTCGTGTCCGGTGAACCGGTGATGCGCAACGCTCGTGCGAACGCTCGCCGCCGGATCGCTTCGGTCAGACACTGCGGGTCGGGATGCAGCCATGCACCCCGCCCGGGAAGGTTACCGGCCATATCAACGACGACGCCGGGACTCGCCCGGTCCTCACCGTTGCTCTGCGGTAGTGCCACCACTCGAAGCAGATCAGCGGCCAACTCTCGCTTCCGGCACCCCACACAGGTCCGCACCGGTCCTTCGGTGCGGCGATGTGCGCGGGCCGGACTCTCGCGCTGGATCACGGCTCAGTCTACCGTCACCGCGGGCCTGGTCTGAACCACCCGGTGCGTGCGTCTCAGCCCTCGGGCGCGGCGTCGCTACGGATGTCGATTCGCCAGCCCGTGAGCCGGGCCGCCAGCCGGGCGTTCTGCCCTTCCTTGCCGATGGCCAGGGACAACTGGAAGTCCGGGACGACAACCCGGGCGGCGCGGGCGGTGGCGTCGATGACCGTCACCGAAACCACCTTCGCCGGGGACAGCGCGTTGGCAACGAACCGGGCCGGGTCCTCGTCGTAGTCGATGATGTCGATCTTCTCGCCGGACAGTTCGCTCATCACATTGCGAACCCGCTGGCCCATCGGCCCGATACAGGCGCCCTTGGCGTTGAGGCCGGGAACCTTGGACGTCACGGCGATCTTGGACCGGTGGCCGGCCTCGCGGGCGACGGCGACGATGTCCACCGAACCCTCGGCGATCTCCGGCACTTCCAGCGCGAACAGCTTTCGGACCAGGTTCGGGTGGGTGCGAGAGAGCCGGATCTTCGGTTCCCGCACGCCACGGGTCACGCCGAGGACATAGCAGCGCAATCGGTCGCCGTGTTCATAACGTTCGCCCGGGACCTGCTCGGATGACGGGATGACGCCCTCGGAGAACTTTGTCTCGCTGCCCATCCGCAGCACGACCTCGCCGAGCGCGTTGGCCCGGGCATCACGCTGGATCACACCCGCGACGATGTCTCCCTCGCGGGCCGAGAACTCGCCGTAGATCTTCTCGTTCTCGGCGTCACGGAAGCGCTGCAGCATGACCTGCCGGGCGGTGGTGGCCGCCACCCGGCCGAATCCCTCCGGCGTGTCGTCCCACTCGCTGATGAGGTTGCCGTCTTCGTCGACTTCCCTGGCCATGACCTTGACTTCGCCCGTCTTGCGGTCGATGTCGATGGTGGCGTCGCTCTGGTGGCCGGCGGTGTGGCGATACGCGGTGAGCAGCGCCGACTTGATGGTTTCGAGCAATTCACCTGCCGGGATGCCGCGATCGACCTCAATGGCGTGCAGCGCTGCCATATCGATGTTCATGCTTAGGCCTCCGTTCCGGCATCGCCGGCGTCGGCCGGCTTGGGCTGTTCGGTCTGCTCTACCAACTCGAGTTCGCGGGCGCTCGGCGGCGAAAATTCCACTTGCACAACGGCATTGGTGACATCGGCAAGAGCGATTTCGCGCACCGCCCAGGCAGCGCGCGGGTTGGGACGGGTCACCAGTTGCAGCACGCCGCCCGCGGTACCCGCGATTCGGCCGGTGATCGCCGTGCCATCGGCGAGCAGAAGTTCGGCTTTGCGGCCCCGTGCGCGGCGATAGTGCTTCTCGGCGGTCAGCGGACGGTCCACGCCCGGCGAACTGACCTCCAGGACGTAGGGCTGCGCATTCTGCGCGAGCTCCGGAAGCGCATCGAGACGCTCGGAAGCCGCACGGGACAACTCGGCCACGGTGTCCAAATCCAGCGGGACGTCGCCGTCGGCGACCACGGTGATCCGAGGCGGACTGGTGCCCTCCTCGACGCGGACGTCATCGATCTCGTATCCGGAGCGCTCAAAGTCCCCGCGGAGAAGCTCGATCACCTCCGGCGCTGAGGGCAGTCCCCGGGACCGCTCAATCACGACGAGCTCCTCATCTTGAGTTGTCTTGAGTTGTCAGGATTAATCCAGCCCCCAACGATACGCCAGGAACACCCCTGCGAGCCGCAAACGCCTGCGCACGGCACCGATGGCAGGATGTGCCTGTGCCTGCCCCCATCGCCCCCGACGACTCCGACGTCCACGCCGGGCAGTCGACCGTTGGCCGGCGCGCGGTGATCGTCGGGGCCGGCCGCGCCGGGCTGGGTGTCCTGGGGCTGGCGCTGTTGTCGGGCGCGGCGAGTGCCTGCGGGACCAGCCAGCCTCCGAAGGCCGACGAACTGCAGGCTCAGCTGGATCTCGCGACCGCTGACGCCGACCTGGCCCGCGTCGCGGCCACCGCGGCGCCCCCGGCGCTGGCGGCGGCGCTGACCCAGATTGCCTCCGAACGCGCCCAGCACGCCAAGGCGCTGGCCACCGAGATCGCCCGGGCCGCCGGCCGCCCACCGTCGAGCGCGACGACGCCTGCCGCCCCCACCACGACAGCTGCGGGGACCGGCGCTGCCAAGCCGGCGCCGTCGGTCGGTGACGTCGTCAACGCGCTGCGACGCTCGGCCGACAGCGCCAACCAACTCGTCCCGGCGCTGGGGGGATATCGAGCCGGACTGCTGGGGTCGATCGCCGCATCCTGCACGGCGTCTTACACCGTCAGCCTGGGCACCGGGACGGCCGCGTGACCTCCCCGGCTCCGACACCGACGCGCCCACAGGATCCGGCTGCAGCTGCGCTGTACGACGCGCTGGCTGTCGAGCACGCCACCATCTACGGCTATGGCATCGTGTCGGCGCATTCCACACCGAACGCCAATGACCTGGTGTCACAGGCATTGGCCACCCATCGCAAACGCCGCGAAGCCGTCATCGCGATGCTGTCCGACCGGTCGGTGAGCCCTCCGCTGTCGGCCGCCGGCTATCAGCTGCCGATGACGGTGATCGATCCCGACGGCGCGGCGGCGCTGGCGGTGCGCATGGAACAGGACTGCGCCACCGCCTGGCGGGTGGTGCTCGAGCAGGCCGCGGCCGGGCGCAGCGGCGACGCCGACCGCAGCTTCGCCGGCACCGCCCTCACCGAATCCGCGGTGCTGGCCGCGCGCTGGAGACAGGTGCTGCGGGCGTGGCCGGTGACGCAGGCCTTCCCCGGCGGCTCCGAATAGCGGTCAGCCGTTGCCCGCCCGCACCGGCGCTATCTCAATGCAGCAGCGATCGCCGCGGCGGCACCTTCGACGGCGATCTCACGGGTTTCCCCGCTGAACCGGTTGCGCAGCTCGACCACACCGTTGGCCCATCCGCGGCCGACGACGACGACCCAGGGCACCCCGAGCAGTTCGGCGTCCTTGAACTTCACCCCCGGCGAGGCGGTGCGATCGTCGAGCAGCAGGTCCAGACCCAGCAGGTCGAGTTGCCCGGCGAGTTCGGTTGCGCCCGTGCGCGCGTCGACATCCTTGTTGGCGATCACCAGGTGTACGTCGAACGGTGACACCGCCGACGGCCAGCGCAGGCCGAGCTCGTCGTGGTGTTGTTCGGCGATGACCGCGACCAACCGGGACACGCCGACGCCGTAGGAACCCATGGTCAGCCGTACCGGCTTGCCGTCCTCACCCAGCACGTCGGCGGTGAATGCGTCGGTGTACTTGCGGCCCAGCTGGAAGATGTGGCCGATCTCGATGCCGCGGGCGCTGACCAGCGGACCGGCACCGTCCGGCGACAGGTCACCGTCGCGCACCTCGGCGGCCTCGATGAAACCGTCCGGTGTGAAGTCGCGCCCGGCGACCAGCCCGACGACGTGCTTCCCGGCGGCGTCGGCGCCGGTGATCCAACTGGTGCCGTCCACCACCCGCGGGTCGACGAGGTAGCGAACCCCGTTGTCCTGCAATGCTTTCGGTCCAATGTAGCCCTTCACCAGGAAGGGGTTCTTCTCGAAGTCGGCGTCGCCGAGCATGGCGTATTCGGCCGGGTCGAGCGCCGCGCCGAGTCGCTTGTCGTCAACCTCGCGGTCACCGGGCACACCGATGGCCAGCAGCTCCCAATCCTCGGCACCCGGCTCACGAACCTTGAGCAGCACGTTCTTCAACGTGTCGGCCGCGCCCACCTCGCGGTCCAGCGCACCATTGGCCCACTCCACCAGCGTGGCGATCGTCTGGGTGTCGGGGGTGTCGTGCACCACGGCCTGCGGCAACCCGGCAATGACGTCTGCGGCGAGCGGCTCGGGTTGTGCGGTGAGAACCGCTTCGACGTTGGCGGCGTAACCGGATTCGACGCAGCGCACGAAAGTGTCCTCACCCACCTCACTTTCGGCGAGGAACTCCTCGGATGCGCTGCCGCCCATCGCGCCGGACACCGCCGAGACGATGACGTACTTGACCTCGAGGCGGCCGAAGATCTTCTGGTAGGCCTCGCGGTGGGCGTTGTAGGCGTTCTTCAGCCCGTCGTCGTCAACGTCGAACGAATACGAGTCCTTCATGATGAACTCGCGGCCACGCAGGATGCCGGCACGCGGACGGGCCTCATCGCGGTACTTGGTCTGGATCTGGAACAGGGTCAGCGGGAAGTCCTTGTACGACGAGTACTCCCCCTTGACCGTCAGGGTGAACAGTTCCTCGTGCGTGGGTCCCAGCAGCATGTCGTTGCGGCGGCGGTCCTGAAGGCGGAACAGGTTGTCGCCGTATTCGGTCCAGCGGCCCGTCGCCTCATACGGCGCGCGGGGCAGCAGCGCCGGGAACAGGATTTCCTGGGCGCCAATCGCCACCATCTCCTCGCGCACGACGGCCTCGATCTTGCGCAGCACCTTCAGGCCCAGCGGCAGCCAGCTGTACAACCCGGGGGCGATGGGACGGACATAGCCCGCCCGGATCAGCAGCTTGTGGCTGGGGACTTCGGCATCGGCAGGGTCGTCGCGGAGCGTGCGCAGGAACAGCTCCGACATGCGGGTGATCACAGCGGGCCAGCTTACTGTCGGCGGAGCAGGCCCCGACCCGCGACCACGTGCAGCGGAACTCAGGCGGCGTTGTGCCGAGCGGGCCGGCCCAGGCCGCTCGCCGGCTTGCCGGCGCGACCGGGACCTTCCCCGGCAAGGGCCGCGTCGGCGCGGCTACCCGCGCCACGCTTGACCGTCGGCGAGGACGGCGACGCCGCTGTACCGCTCGACGTGTCGGCGGTGATCCGCCGGACCCCATGCCCGTCGGGCCGCGCCGGGCGCTGGCGGGCAGGGGCATTCGTGGTGGAACGCACGGTTGTGGACGTGGTCGCCGCCGGCGGGGCCGGTTCGGATTCGGTGGCCGCGGCTGCGCTGACCTGCCCGCCGCCGGTGTCGGCAGCCGTGCCGGCCGGAGAGGGCGCCTGTCCCCCGAGGCCACGGAGCAGCTTGGCCAGCGACTGGGTAGCGGAGGTGAGGATTCCGGTGAGGTTGACCACCGCTTGGCGCACCGCCCGCGCCTCAGGCGAGGTGTCCACCGGAAGCGCGGGATGTTCGGTCACCGGTGTTGCCGGCTCGTCGGCCGCAACTTCAGGTACCGGCACGGTCGGGACATACGCCGCGCCACGCAGGATCGCCAAGGACTGGGCGATCGCGTTGGGCAGTTCGGCCCGCGCTTCCTGAATCTTCTCCTGCGGGGTGGACCAGCTGAACTCCTTGACCTGGCTCGGATCGGCAGTACGGTCGTAGCCCATCTCGACGAACACCCGCAGGATCGGGTCCAGGGCGTCGACGAGTCGCTGGGCTCCGATCAGCGAAGCGGCCAGGCGCAGGGGCGCCAACAGCGGCAACCGCTGAGGCAGCGTCACGTAGGTGGTGTTGCCGACGGTGGTCGACACCGCGTTGGAGCCCGCACCGGACTCCAGCACGTAGCCGGGAAGCAGATGTTCGAACAGGATGCCCATCACCGCATTCGTGATGGCCAGAGCGTTGAAATACGCAGGGAAGTCAGCGAATCCGTCGTATTGGTTTTGGTAGACAGTCGTCTTGAACGGACTGTCGGATGGTCCCGGGCGGCCGAACGGAAACAGGTCACCAAGAACCGGAAGATCACTCCATGCGGTGAAGCGCGCGAGTATGCCACCGTTGGGCTGGTAGGGGTCGCCCAACAGAACGAAGTCGTAATTGCCTGCATTGGCAACGTAGTTCGGGTCTTTGGCCATGTCGGCCCGTGCGATTTCCGCGACCTGCGAGCCCTGCGACATGCCGATGACCGTCACCTTCTCCCCGGCCCGCACCCCAGCGATGTCCTGCTCAAGGTAGCCCGCGCCGACGGCTTCGGACCGCTTGAGGGTTTGCGGCCAGTACGGGATGGCGGACAACACCGGGAGCGTCGACACGATCGGATAGCCGAGATTGATCTGCCCGGGATAGGGGACGGTGTGGAACGAGTCACCGCTGGGGACGACGGTCCCGTAGAAGTTCAGCGGGATCGTCGCGCCGAACCCGTCGAACGACCCTCCCACGCCGATCGTCGTTCCGAGCAACCGGACGACGGCCGTATGGACCGAGGACGACATGCGGACGGGGATGACCGCGGGCACCACGAGGACAAGTGCGCTGACGAGCAAAATCGCGCAGCAGCGGGTGCGACTACCGAGCCGGGCGCCGACCGGAGGTTGCCAAAACTGCCGAATGTTCACCATGGTTCCCACAGTTGAGGGAGATTACCAGGAGTAATACCATCACAACTCGCCCGCCTCAACCGCTTCGCGAGTGTGCTGGGCGCGGGCGATGTCGCGGGCAGAAAACCGGATAAACAAGGCGACCACGCCAACCAGCAACGCGATCCCGGCAACCCAGATCAGCGAGTAGGTGTAGCCATACCCGAGCGCATCGAGCTGAGCGGGGGTCATGTCCTTCACCGGGCCCATGGTGCCGCCGAGATACAGCGTGCGCGACGCCTGCACGGCCTGGATAACGACGAGCATCAGCGGGCCGCCGAGGTTGAACACCATCAGCGTGATCGACGACACCGGGCCGACCTCTGCCGGACCCACGTTGGCCAGCACGCAGAGCGGCAGGATCACCGAGATCAAGCCGATGCCCAAGCCGCCCACCACAATCGGCATAAGCAGATCCGGGAAGTACGGAATAGACCGGTTCAGCGTGGACCCGAAGAGCATGGCCGCCAGCACGAACGCGCCTCCGCCGATGATCAGCCACCGCGGCGCGATCAGCGGCGCCAGCCGGGTCGCCAATACGTTGCCGCTGACGAACGCCAGCGCGAACGGCATGAAGCAGATACCTGCGCGCAACGGCGAGTAACCGAGCACGTCCTGCACGAGTAACCCGATCATCACCGACAATGTGAGCATCACGCCGCCGGCCATGAAGTAGGCGATAAGCGAAGCCACCCGATTGCGGTCGTCGAACACTGCGAACGGAACCAGCGGATTGTCGGCCTTGCGCTCGACGATCAGAAACGCGACGACGAATACCGCAGCGGCCACACCGGCGCCGAGCACCCACGGGTCAGTCCAGCCGCGCGGCGGCCCCTGGGTGAACACCAGTACCGCCGCCGTGCAGGCAAGGGTGGCCAGCAGCGCGCCGGTGATGTCGAGCTTCAGCCGCTCGTGTCGGGTTTCAGCGAGCCGGGTGACCGCGATCCACACGATGACGATGCCGATCGGGACGTTCACCAGGAACGCCAGCCGCCAGGACACGCCGGTGAGCGCCCCGCCCAACACCAGACCCAGCACCGAGCCCAGGCCCTGCATCCCCGCGGACACGGCCATCGCACGGTTACGCGCGTGCCCCACGGCGAACGTGGTGGCGATCAGCGCAAGACCGGTAGGCGCGGCGACGGCCGCACCAACGCCCTGCAGCGCCCGCGCGGCGATCAGCGTCCATTGTTCGGTGGCCAGCCCGCAGATCAGCGAGGCCATGGTGAACACCCCGACGCCGGAGATGAACGCACGTTTGTGGCCGATGGCGTCACCGACGCGCCCGCCCAGCAGCAGCAGGCCCCCGAAGGTCAGCACGTAGGCCGTGATCACCCAGCTCTTGGCGGCGTCGGAGAGATCCAGCTCGGCCTGCATGCGCGGCAGGGCCACGATGACGATGGTGCCGTCGAGCGTCGACATGAGCTGCATGCCGGTGATCGCGACGATGGCGATCCCCATGACCTGTTCGGTCAACCGGGTGCGGCCCCGCCCAGACGTCATGGCCGCAGACATGACACGACCCTACCGATGCGTCAGGACATGCCGGATTACCCGGTGGCGCGTGTCCACGGCGCACCGGCCGCTAGCCGGCGGCACGGAGCACCTCGGGGTCCGGCGGGACCGGCGCCGGAACACTCCCCGGAGGGGCGACCGCCTCGGCGCCGGGCGTGCTCAGCCGGCCCGCAAGCCACGGCAGCCCGGCAGCGAATGCGGCCGTCGCGAACGGCCAGTCGTGGCGCCCGGGCCGCGCGTCGACCGTGCAGGAGATGCCGTAGCGGCTGGCCATGCCGC
Organism: Mycobacterium sp.; assembly: GCA_036273805.1. GTDB lineage: Bacteria > Actinomycetota > Actinomycetes > Mycobacteriales > Mycobacteriaceae > Mycobacterium. The sequence continues at coordinate 15,637 of DASUGW010000142.1, read as the reverse complement.
ACAGCGTGTCCGCGGCGAGGTCCTGCCGTTCCGGATTGACCGCGACCGCCGTGGCGCCCTGGGGCACCTCGAAGAGCGCGGAAACCCCGCTGTACGTGCCGTGGCGGCTGATGACCGTCCGCGGGTCGAAGTCGGCCCATGCCGAGACGTCGCCGCCGAACAACCGGGCGATGGTTTGTTGCCGATTGCCGGAATTGGGGCCGACGTCGCCGGCGATGTCGATGATGGCGCTGAACAACTCCGGGCGCCGCACGCTCAGGTCGACGGCACACGTCCCACCCATCGACCACCCCACGACGCCCCAGCGACCACGGTCGGCACTGGTCCCGAAATTCGAGATCAGGTACGGCACCACGTCTTTGGTCAGGTGCAGGGACGCATTTCCCCGGCGGCCGTTGACACACTCGGTGTCGTTGTCGAACGAGCCGGTGGCATCGACGAACACGAAGACCGGCGCATTGCCGCCGTGAGCGACCGCGAAGTCGTCGATGATCCGCGCGGCGTCGCCGACGCGCAGCCAGTCCGAGGGCAGGTTCAGCTGGGCGCCGATCATCATCACCGCGGGCAGATGCGGCGGCGGGTTGCTGGCGAACCAGGCCGGGGGCAAGTAGACGAATTCCGGCCGGTGGGCGAACCGCGACGCCGCGTCGCTGATGGTCACCGGCACCACCACACCCCGGTCTGGACGTTCACCGGCGAGTTGCATCTGGGTGACCCTCATCCGGTCCACCTGATCCGGTAGAGGCGCGACGGTGAACTGCAACCAGGCGTTGTGCAGGGTCGGGAAGTAGCCGACCCAGATGTTGGCCATCAGCGCGGCGCTGAGAACCGCCAGCGGGATTGCGATCAATGACAGCGCCCGCTGCAGCCACGGCCCCGCGGTCCAGAACAGCGCGGTGGCTCCGCAGGCAAAACCGGCGACCCCCAGCCACCACCACAGCAGCACCGGCGCGGGATCACCGGCGATCCCGACCGAGGCGAGGTACCAGTGCGCACCGGCGGAAACGAGCACACCGGCCAGCACGGCCACCGCCATCCGCGGAGTGCGCCACCGCTGGCGGCTCAGTGCACCCAGCACCACCGCAGCACCGGCCAACTGGACAACGATGGGCAGCCAGCCGTCGACAAGCGACAGGCGCGACAGGAAGTGATGCGCATGCGACAGCGGTGTCGGCAGCACCTGTCCTCCTCGTCCGCATCGCCGCAACCCCGCATCAAAATATGCGCGATCGGCATAGCATGCAATTCTCAATACGTGCGTTTCGCATATTTCGCGTATTGCGCAGTCTCCGGCACCGAAAGGAGCTCCTGATGTCTGACGCCGACGAGCATCCGCCGGCCGCTGCGGACTGGCCGGAGTACCTCGAGCACCTCGAACGGTCCACCCGGGGATTACTCGCACTCAACGTGTCGGTGCTGGAGCAGATGGAAAAACGCATCGGCCTGGCGCCACTGCGCGCACTTCAAGCGCTGGAAAAACTCGGCCCGAGCAAGGTGACCGACCTCGCCGACGCCATGGATCTGCTGCCCTCGACGGCAAGCCGGCTCAGTGACCGACTCGCCGATGCCGGCCTGATCACACGCAGCGTGTCACCGACCAATCGGCGGGCGACGCTGCTGGAACTCACCGAAGCCGGCCGCGCCGTGCTCGCGGAGTTAATCGACCTGCGGCTGCGGGCGTTCGGCGAAGTCGTCGCCGCGATGAACAACGCTGACCGGGTCGCCTTGGTGCAGGGCACCGAGGCATTCACCGCGGCACATGCCACACTCACCCGGCGCGACAGGCGCAGCACTCAGGCAACCGGCTGAGCCGGGGACGGCGTACCTACGAACTACAGCTCGCCGGCGTCGATCGCGTCCTTGACTTCTTGCGCGTGTGCGACCTGCTCGGCGCTGTAACCGATGAACAGCGCGACCGCGCCGACCAGCACCGCCACCGCAGCCACCCAGAGCAGGCCGTAGGTGTACCCGGAGTCCAGCGCGGCGAGCTGAGCGGGATTCATGTTCTTCACCGGGCCGGTGGTACCGCCCAGGTACAGGGTGCGCGAGGTGATGACGGCCTGAATGATGGCCAGTACAACCGGGCCACCGAGGTTCTGCAGCATCAGCGCGATTGCGGTCACGGGGCCGATCTGGTCGAAGCCCACTCCGGCGATGGCCGACACCGTCAGGGGAACGACGATCATGCCGATGCCCAGACCGCCGACGACGATCGGGATCACGAGGTTCGGGAAGTACGGAATGCCGCGGTTGAGGGTGGAGCCGTACAGCATGGCGCCGAGCACCAGGATCCCGCCGCCGATAACCAACACCCGCGGCGGGAATTTCGGTACCAGCGCTGTCGACAACCCGAGTCCGATGCCGAGGGCGATCACGAACGGGATGAAACCGATTCCGGCGCGCAGCGCCGAGTAACCCATGATGTCCTGCACGTACAGACCGATGAGCACGGTCAGCGTGAACATCACCCCGCCGGCCAGGAAGATCGCGGCGAACACCGCAAGTCGGTTCCGGTCGGCAAACAGGCTGAACGGTACGACCGGGTTCACCGCGGCACGCTCGGCGACGACGAATGCCGCGAAGAACACCAGTGCCGCAACCCCGGAACCGATGGTGACCGGCGTCAGCCAGCCCTGCTCCGGGCCCTGGGTGAACCCGAAGACCGCGGCGGTACAGCCCAGCGTCGCCAGCAGTGCACCGGCCGCGTCGAGCTTCATCCGCTCTTTGTGCGTCTCCCGCAACACCGTGCGGGCCAGGTAGATCATCAGCAGGCCGATCGGGACGTTCACCAGGAACGCCAGACGCCAGGACACCTCTACCAACGCACCGCCGACGACCAGACCCATCACCGAGCCGATGCCGGTCATGGCGGCGAATACCGCGGTGGCCGCGTTACGGGCCGGGCCCTTCGGGAACGTCGTCGCCACCAGCGCCAGGCCTGTCGGGCTGGCGATCGCCGCGCCCACACCCTGCAACAACCGCGCGATGACCAGCGTCGCCTCGTCCCAGGCCACACCGCACAAGATCGACGCGATGGTGAACAGCGCGACGCCGACGATGAAGGTGCGTTTGCGCCCGATGGTGTCGCCGAGGCGGCCACCGAGCAGCATCAGGCCGCCGAAGGTCAGCACATAAGCCGTGATGACCCAGCTGCGGCCGGCGTCCGACAGACCCAACTCGTTCTGGATCTTGGGCAAGGCGACGATCGCCACGGTGCTGTCCATCGTGGCCAGCAGCTGCATACCGCCGATCGCGACGACCGCCGCGATGAACCGCCAGGACGGTAGCCACTGGGGGTAGAACTTGCTGAGCTGCTCCCCCGGCCCGAGGCGCATCAGCAGGGCGCGGTCAGAGCTGCCTGCCCGCGCGCGCGAGCGCACCCGCTCTGCATCGTTGAGAGCCGTCATAGGGGGCTACCCTACAGTAATCTTAAGAAGAGTTTAAGCCCGGTCAACGCGACTGAGAGCGAACCGAGACCTAATCGCCAGGTTCGGCGAGCGGTGTAGCTCCCCGAGCACGAGGCCCGTCGACAACGGAACCACCAGGCTTGTCGGACTCCGTGCCGGGTCCCGTCCCGATCCCATCCGCGACGCCGACGACGGGTCCGATGACAATGATCGCCGGCGGCCTGATGCCCTCGGCCCGGACCGTCTCGGCCGCATCCGCCAGGGTGCAGCGAACCACCCGCTGAGCTGTGGTTGTTCCGTGCTGCACCACCAGCACCGCGGTGTCGGCCGGCCGCCCTCCGTCCAGCAGCGCCGATGCGAACAGCTCGATGCGTTCAACAGCCATGAGCAGCACGATCGTGCCGGTCAGCGCCGCCAGCGCGGGCCAGTTGACCAGCGAGTCCGGATGATCGGGTGCGACGTGACCACTGACCACCACGAACTCGTGGTTGACAGCGCGGTGGGTGACGGGCACACCGGCCAGCGCGGGCACGCCGATGGCACTGGTCACACCCGGCACGACGGTGACGGGGATCCCCGCCTCGGCGCAGGCGATGACTTCCTCGTATCCACGCGCGAACACGAACGGATCGCCGCCCTTGAGGCGCACCACGAACTGCCCCGCGCGGGCGCGATCGATCAGGACGTCGTTGATCGCCTCCTGGGCCATCGCCCGCCCGTACGGAATCTTCGCGGCGTCGATCACCTCGACGTGCGGCGCCAACTCGGCGAGCAACTCTGCGGGTGCGAGCCGGTCGGCGACCACCACGTCGGCTTGGGCCAGCAGGCGGCGCCCCCGCACGGTGATCAGCTCCGGATCGCCGGGCCCGCCACCGACCAGCGCGACCGTGCCCTTGTGCGCCATCTCCGCATCGGCTCCGGGCGCACCGGTGATCAGACCGCTTTGCAACGCCTCACGGATCGTCGAGCGGATGGCCGCCGACCGCCGGTGCTCACCGCCGGCCAGCACGCCGACCGTCAGGCCGTCGTAGTCGAAGGACGCCGGAGTGACCGCACTGCCCTCGCGCGCGATGTCGGCGCGCACGCAGAAGATGCGGTTTCGCTCGGCTTCGGCCACCACCGCCGCGTTGACTGCCGGGTCGTCTGTCGCCGCGATCGCATACCAGGCGTCGGCCAGGTCCCCGTCGCGGTAGTCGCGCAGGGTCACGGTGACACCGGGCATCGCTTCCACGGCCGGGGTGGCCGCACGGGCGATGACCTCGACCCAGGCGCCGGTGGCGACCAGCAGCCCCAGCCGGCGTTGCGCGACGGTTCCACCGCCGACCACGACGACCTTCTTGCCGGTCAGCCGCAGGCCGACGAGGTAGGCGTTCTCACTCACCCGGCGAGCTTAGAGGTTGCAGCGTGTGCGACGAAGCGCCGGACCGCAGAAGGCGTGGCCGCCGGGTGCGTGTGCAGGTAGGACGCGAGCACGCCATGGTGTACCGCACCGTCGTGCACAGTGCTCCCGGCCCCGGCGCGGAATGCCCACGCCGATTCATAGGGCTGTGCGAAATCGACTGTGGTGCGGTGGAACTCGTGTCCCACGACGCGTTGTCCACAGGTGTAGGACGACGATTCGGTGATGGCAACCGCGTCGCGGTAGCCCAGCGTGAGCCGTTTGGTGAAGCGCGCCGACCCATCCAGCACGCCGCACATCGGATGCCCGTCGAGGTCGGACATCAAGTAGGTCAAGCCCGCGCACTCGGCGTAGACGGGGGCGTGCCGGGCCAGCTGCCGAATCTGTTCGCGCAGCGCGGTGTTGGCCGTCAGCTCGCCCGGATACTGCTCGGGAAAGCCGCCGGGCAGCACGACCGCGCGAGTTCCCTCGGGGAGCGTGTCGGCAAGCGGGTCGAATTCGGCGACCTCGGCTCCGGCCGCGTCCAGCAGTTCGGTGTGTTCGGCGTAACAAAAGGTGAAGGCGCGGCCCGCCGCCACCGCCACCACCGGGCGCCCCGGCACCGGCGGCCCGAGGGCATCGGGCTGCCAGGGTGGCGCCCCGGCGGTCGATGCGGCGAGGGCGGCCAACGCCCGGATATCCACGTGGCGCGCCACCAGATCGGTCATCGCGGCCACCGCGTCGTGCGCGGCGCTGCCGTGTTCGGCGGCGGTCACCAGACCGAGATGCCTTGAAGGCACGGACAATTCGTCCATCCGCCCGATAGCGCCGAGCACCGGCATGCCCGCGGCCTCACAGGCCTGGCGCAGCACCTGCTCATGCCGCGGCGAACCCACCCGGTTCAGGATGACCCCGGCCACCCGGGTGGCGGTGTCGAAGGTCGAAAAGCCATGCAGCAGTGCGGCGATGCTGTGACTTTGGCCACGCGCATCGACCACCAGCACCACCGGTGCGCCGATGAGCGCGGCGACATGCGCGGTCGATCCGCGGGCCGGCCCCGTTGCCGATGGATCGATACGGCCGTCGAAAAGGCCCATCACCCCTTCGACGACGGCGATGTCGGCACCGGTGCAACCGTGGGCATACAGCGGGGCGATCAGGTCATCGCCGACCAGCACCGGGTCCAGATTCCGGCCCGGACGCCCGGCAGCCAGGGAGTGGTAACCGGGATCGATGAAGTCCGGGCCGACCTTGAACGGGGCCACCCGGTGCCCGGCGTTCCGCAGCGCACCGATCAAACCCGTTGCGACCGTCGTCTTTCCGCTGCCGGACGCGGGCGCGGCGATGACGATGCCGGGGACACTCACCGTGCCCTCACCATTCGATGCCCTTCTGCCCCTTGCGCCCGGCGTCCATCGGATGTTTGACCTTGGTCATCTCCGTCACCAGATCCGCGGCTTCGATGAGTTCGGGCGGGGCATCACGGCCCGTGATCACCACATGCTGAAAACCCGGCCGGTTGCGCAGCGTCTCGATCACCTCACCGAGGTTGACCCAGCCCCACTTGAGCGGATATGTGAACTCGTCGAGCACGTAGAAGCCGTGCCGCTCGTCGGCCAGCCGGCGCGCGATCTCGGCCCAGCCGTCGGCCGCGGCCGTCGCATGATCGACCTCGTCACCTTGTTTCCGTGTCCACGACCAGCCGGCACCCATCTTGTGCCATTCCATCGGTGCGCCAACGCCGTACTCCTCGTGGAGGCGATCCAGCGCGCCGAAGGCCGACTCCTCGCCGACCTTCCACTTCGCGCTCTTGACGAACTGGAACACCGCGACGTCGATTCCGGCGTTCCAGGCGCGCAACGCCATCCCGAACGCCGCAGTCGACTTCCCCTTGCCCGGGCCGGTGTGCACGGCCAGTACCGGGGTGTGACGGCGTGCCCGGGTGGTCAGACCGTCATCGGGGACCTCGCTGGGACGACCTTGCGGCATGCTCGCTGCTCCTGATCAGGCGACGCTGCGCACGGCGTGGTGCAGCTGGTCGGCCCGCAGGTGTTCCAGGCGCAACACCGGCGCATCCAACCAACCCGCCAGCTCACCGGCCAGGCCGAGTTTGATGTACGACGTCTCGCAGTCGACGACGACGGCCGCGGCGCCCTCGGCGCGCAGCAGCGCCGCCGCGGTGCGTGCCCGCCCCAGCGGATCGGGTCCGCCCGTGGCACGCCCGTCGGTGAGCACAACCACCAGGCTGCGGCGGGCACGCTCGCGAACCTTCTGGCGCGCCACCAGATCACGCGCCGCCAGTAGGCCTTGGGCCAGGGGCGTGCGCCCGCCGGTGTCGAAGCGTTCCAGCCGTCGCCCGGCGATGTGCGCCGACGACGTCGGCGGTAACAGCAACTGCGCGTCAAGACCACGGAACGTGATCACCGCGACCTGATCGCGGCGCTGGTAGGCGTCGCGCAGCAGTGACAGGGCTGCGCCGCTCACCGCCGACATGCGGTCGCGGGCCGCCATCGAACCCGACGCGTCGACCAGAAAGATCACCAGGTTGGCTTCACGGCCTTCACGAATGGCACGACGCACGTCGTCCGGGGTGGGACGCAGCCGGCCGCGACCGGACGCCCGGCCCGCCGCCTCGAGCATGGTCGCAAACAGATGCAGCCCTTCGCCGGTCCCGTCCGGGCTGACGCCCACCACGGCCCCGGTGGAATTGCGGGCCCGTGAGCGCCGGCCGGGTGCACCCTCGCCGACACCGGGCACCCGCAGCGCCCGCGTGCGAAACAGCGGCGCTGGCGGCGCGCTGGGCCGCGACTGCGCCGGGGAGGTACCGGATTGGCTCGAATCCTGTTGTGGAACTTGAGTTTCCGAAGATTGCGACGCTCCCCCGCCGGGCGGATCCGGATCGGGATCGTCCTGGGGCCCGTGCTCAGACTCCGAGTCGCCGGTGTCACCGAGCGCGTCGTCGAGCACCTGCGGATCCAGGCCGGGCTCGTCGAACGGGTCCCGGCGCCGCCGATGCGGCAACGCAAGCTCGGCGGCCACCCGGATGTCCTCGACGCTGACCGCGATCGCACCGGACCCGGCACCGGCCATCCAGGCCGCGTGCGCGACCGCGGTGCGCGCGACCACCAGATCCGCGCGCATACCGTCGACATCCAGGGCAGCGCACAGGCCGGCGATCTGGCGCAGCTCGGCGTCGCCCAGCACCACGTCGGCAACCCTGGCACGCGCCTGAGCGATCCGGCGGGCGATCTCGGCGTCGGACTCGGCGTAGCGCGCCACAAACCCGGCCGGGTCGGCTTCGTAGGCCAGCCGCGCCCTGATCACCTCGGTACGCACATCGACATCGCGCGAGGCGCGGACATCAACGGTCAGACCGAACCGGTCCAGCAGCTGCGGGCGCAGTTCGCCCTCCTCGGGGTTCATCGTCCCGATCAACACGAAGCGCGCCTCGTGCGAATGCGAAACCCCGTCTCGTTCCACATGAACGCGGCCCATCGCCGCGGCATCGAGCAGTACGTCCACCAGATGGTCGCCCAGCAGGTTGACCTCGTCGACGTAGAGGACCCCGCCGTGCGCGCGCGCCAGCAGTCCCGGCGAGAATGCATGCTCGCCGTCGCGCAGCACCTTCTGCAGGTCCAGGGAGCCGATGACACGGTCTTCGGTGGCGCCCACCGGCAATTCGACCAGTCCGGCGTCGCCGATATCGGTCAGCAGTCCGGCCAGCGCGCGCACCGCCGTCGACTTCGCCGTGCCCTTCTCGCCGCGGATCAGCACTCCGCCGATCTCGGGCCGTACGGCGCACAACACCAGCGCCAGCCGCAGCTGGTCATGGCCGACGATCGCGCTGAACGGAAACGGGGCCGGCCCCGTGTACCCGCTCACGGCTGGTCCTCGGTGCGCGAACCCGGCCGCAGCATCGGCACATGCGGGATGCCGTCGTCGAGGAATTCCTCACCGGCGCGCACGAATCCGTGCCGGCGGTACATCTCCTCCAGATAGGTCTGGGCGTCGATGCGGCAGGCGTAGTCCCCCACTTCGGCCAGCGCGGCCACCAGCAGCCGGGTGGTATGTCCCTGTCCGCGGGCCTCGCGTTTGGTGCACACCCGGCCGATCCGGAAGGACTTCTCACCGCCGGTGTGTTCTTCCATCAGCCGCAGCGTGCTGATCACCGCGGGTGTGCCGGGGCCACCGATCTCCTCCAGCCAGTAGTGCCGCGTCTCGGGCAGCAGGTCGCGGCCGTCGAGTTCGGGGTACGGGCAGGCTTGCTCGACGACGAACACCTCCACCCGCAGCTTCAGCAGCTCATAGAGTGCCGCCGCCTCGAGGTCCTGGGCGCGTGAACGTCGCAGCGCGACCGTCACCGCAGACCCCCCGGAAAACTCACGCGGTGGCCGGAACCTGGCCGGCGGGGTCCAGGCCCAGCACCCGGGTGCCCCAGTCCCACACCTCCTCGAACAGCGCGGGCTCGCCGGAGAGCTTGGTGCCCAGCGACGGGATCATCTCCTTGAGCCGCGGCTGCCACACCGATGCATAACGGTCACCGAAACAACGCTCCATGACGTCGAGCATGGCCGGCACCGCGGTGGACGCACCCGGCGAGGCGCCGAGCAGACCGGCGATGCTGCCGTCGGACGCGTTGAGCACGGTGGTACCGAACTCGAGCGTGCCGCCCTTGCCCTTGACCGGTTTGATGACCTGCACGCGCTGGCCGGCCACCGATAGCTCCCAGTCGGAATCGACTGCGCTGGGGGCGAATTCGCGGAGCACATCAACGCGGGCGCTCTCCGAGAGGGTGAGCTGGCTGAGCAGGTAGTTCACCAGGCTCATCTGCGACAGGCCGACGCTGACCATCGAGGCGAGGTTGTTGGGCTTGACCGACAGCGGCAGGTCGGTGATGTGACCCTGCTTGAGGAACTTCGGCGACCACCCGGCGTACGGGCCGAACAGCAGCCAGGACTTGCCACCGATGATGCGGGTGTCCAGGTGCGGAGCGGACATCGGCGGGGCACCCAGCGCCGGGAAGCCATAGACCTTGGCCTTATGCCGGGCCGTGAGCGCCGGGTTGGAGGTCCGCAAGAACTGCCCGCCCACCGGGAAACCGCCGTAGCCCTTGGCCTCGGGGATCCCGGAATGCTGCAGCAGCCGCAGCGAGTCGCCGCCGGCGCCGACGAACACGAACTTCGCGTTGATCTTGCGGTTCTCGCCGGTGCGGCGGTTGCGGGCCTTGACGGTCCAGCTGCCGTCGGACTCCTTGCTGAGGTCTTTGACCTCGTGGCCGAACAGGGCGGTGGTGCCGCTGTTGACGCCGTAGCCGATCAGCTGCTTGGACAGCGAGCCGAAGTCGATGTCGGTGCCGTCGGTGGTCCAGTTCAGCGCGACCGGCAGCGAGAAGTCCCGCCCATCGGCCATGAACGGCAGCCGCCGGGCGAATTCGTCTGGATCGTCGATGAACTCGGTGCTGGCGAACAACGGGTTGGATGCCAGGGCGTCGCGGCGGCGGCGCAGGTAGTCGATGCGGTCGGCGCCGTGCACGAAGGACACGTGCGGAATCGGGTTGAGGAAGCTGCGCACATCGGTCAGCACACCGTTTTCCACTGCGTGCGCCCAGAACTGCCGGGAAACCTGGAACTGCTCGTTGACCGTGACGGCCTTGGTGATGTCGATAGAGCCGTCGGGCTGCTCCGGCGTGTAGTTGAGCTCACAGAGTGCCGAGTGGCCGGTGCCGGCGTTGTTCCACGGGTCGCTGCTCTCGGCAGCGGCGCCGTCGAGGCGTTCGATCATCGTGATCGACCAGTCGGGCTCGACCAGGCGCAGCAGCGCGCCGAGGGTGGCGCTCATGATGCCGGTTCCGATCAGAACGACGTCGGTTTTCGTGGTAGTGGACGCAGAACTCACGATTGCCAGGTTATCGCGGCGGGGTGGCTGCAGCCGAGCCCGCCCACCTTGCGGCCACGAGGCGTTCACCACACCGCCCTCCACATCCCCGGGCGGACCGGCGCCGCTGGCTAAGGTGGCATCTGTGAAGGCACAGCAGGCCTGGAAAACAGATGTCCTGCCCGGTTATGAACAACTGACGATCGAACTGGGGGCCGATCCCGAAGGCGAGGGCGACCTGTACGCGACGCTGGTGCGTCGCGGCCCCGCAGCGCCGGCAGCGCACGCCGTGCTGGCGGTGCACGGCTATACCGACTACTTCTTCCACACCGAGCTCGCCGACCGGTTCGCCGACCGTGGCTTCGCTTTCTACGCCCTGGACCTGCATAAATGCGGCCGTTCGTGGCGTGAGGGACAGACCCCGCACTTCACCACCGACCTGCGTCGCTACGACGCCGAACTGGAGCGGGCACTGGAGGTCATCGCCGCTGATACCCGCGGCGCGGACGGCTCGGCCCGGGTCTGCGTGTACGGGCATTCGGCCGGCGGTCTGATCGTCACACTGTGGTGCGACCAGTTGCGGCGCCGTGACCTCACCGCGGCCCTGGGGGTCTCCGGGCTGGTCCTCAACAGTCCGTTCTTCGACCTGCACGGCCCGGCGGTGTTGCGTACCGCACCGACAGCGGCTGCCCTGATCGCCTTGGCACGTGTGCGCAAAACCACAGTGATCCGCAAGCCGACCGAGGGCGGCTACGGCACCACCCTGCATCGCGACTACAGCGGTGAATTCGACTACAACCTGCAGTGGAAACCGCTGGGCGGGTTCCCGGTGACACTCGGCTGGATCAACGCAGTGCGCCGGGGCCAGGCGCGGTTGCATCGCGGACTCGACGTCGCGGTGCCGAACCTGATCCTGCGCTCAGATCATTCGGTACCGGAGAAGACCCAGCCCGATGCCATCCAGCACGGTGACGCGGTGCTCGACGTGCGCCAGATCGCGCGCTGGGCGGGATGTGTGGGTGGCACGCACACCACCATCGCGCCCATTGTCGACGCCAAGCACGACGTGTTCCTGTCGCTTGCGGCGCCGCGTGCGGCGGCCTACCGCGAACTCGACCTCTGGCTGCTGCGCTATCTGCGGGCCAGCGAAAATAGCCGCGGCACAACATAATCGGAACCGTTCGGTCGAAGTAGCCGCGTGAAGGACGAGCGGGGCGGAGGAGCCGGACCATCGGAAAGGAGCGGCCCAGGTGAGCAGTGACGCACATTTCGACCTGACCATCATCGGCACAGGTTCGGGCAACAGCATTCTCGACGAGCGCTACGACGAGATGCGCGTTGCGATCTGCGAGCAGGGCACGTTCGGCGGCACCTGCCTCAACGTCGGCTGCATACCGACCAAGATGTTCGTCTATGCCGCAGAAGTTGCGGCGACAGTGCGTGATTCGGCTCGATTCGGGGTGGACGCCCACATCGACGCGGTGCGCTGGGGCGACATCGTGTCCCGGGTGTTCGGGCGCATCGACCCGATCGCCCTGGGCGGCGAACACTACCGGCGCTCCTCGCCGAACGTCACGGTGTTTGACAGCCATACCCGGTTCGGGCCAACCCGCGCCGACGGCCGGTATGTGCTGCACACCGAGGCCGGCGACGAGTTCACCGCGGATCGGGTGGTGATCGCCGCCGGAGCCCGAGCCGTCATCCCGCCGGCCATCGCCGAGTGCGGCATGACGTTTCACACCAGCGACACCATCATGCGAATACCCGACGTGCCAAAGGAATTGGTGATCGTCGGGGGTGGTTTCGTGGCCGCCGAGTTCGCGCACGTGTTCTCCTCGCTCGGGTCCAGCGTGACGATCGTGGTGCGCGGGGCGACAATGCTGTCACACTGCGACGACGAGATCGCCGAACGCTTCACCGACATCGCGTCGAACAAATGGCATATCCGCAGCCATCGAGAGATCGTTGGCGGGCATACCGACGCCTCCGGCACCACCGTCGAACTCGACGACGGATCCACGCTGCACGCCGATGTGGTTCTGGTCGCCACCGGGCGGACCACGAATGCCGACCTGCTCAACGCCGAAGCGGCCGGTGTGCAGCTCACCGATGACGGGCGGGTACGCGTCGACGAATACCAGCGCACCAGCGCGCGGGGCATTTTCGCGCTCGGCGACGTGTCCTCCGATTACATGCTCAAGCACGTCGCCAACCACGAGATGCGGGTGGTCAAGACCAACCTGCTGCTGGACTGGGACGACACCGACGCACTGATGCCCGCGGACCACCGTTACGTGCCGTCTGCCGTGTTCACCGACCCGCAGGTCGCCTGGGTCGGATTAACCGAAAACCAGGCGCGCGCCAAGGGTTTGAAGCTCAAGGTGAAGGTCCAGGACTACGCCGATGTCGCATTCGGCTGGGCGATGGAGGACAGCACCGGCATCTGCAAGCTGATCGCCGACGCCGATACCGGGCAACTCCTCGGCGCGCACATCATGGGTCATCAGGCCTCGACACTGATTCAGCCGCTGATCCAGGCGATGAGTTTCGGCCTGGGCACCCAAGACATGGCGCGCGGCCAGTACTGGATCCATCCGGCGCTGCCGGAGGTTGTCGAGAACGCGTTGCTGGGTCTGTGCGGCGAACCGCAATGGCCGCCGGCCAAGCGGCACTAGACTCCGGGCCGTCTCAGTCGACCGAGACCGGCGCGGGCGCCCACTTTTGCTCGATGCGGCCGAACCGCCAGATCGCCAGCGCGCCGACCCACGTGAGCACGAACAATCCGACCATCAGATAGCCGACCGATTCCAGGTTCAGTGAACCGATGGCGGCCAGCGGACCGGTCTGGATGCGCAGCTGGTCGGCGAGCAGGCCGGCGAGCACGATGACCCCGATACCGAGCGCCACCACCACCGACAGCACGGTGACGGTCAGGTTGTAGAAGACCTTGCGGACCGGCTGCAGGAACGCCCACCCGTAGGCCCGGGCCATGAAGACGCCGTCGACCGCATCGAACAGGCTCATGCCGGCGGCGAACAGCACCGGCAGCACCAGGATCGCGTACCAGGGCAACGTGAACGCCGCAGTGCCCGCAGCCAGCACCAGTAGGGCCACCTGGGTGGCGGTATCGAAGCCGAGGCCCATCAGCAGCCCCACCGGGTAGAGATGAACGGGCTTGTTGACCCGCCGCATCACCCGCGACAGCAGCCGGGCCAGAAAACCCCGGCTGTGTAGGTGGCGTTCGAGTTCGGCTTCGTCGAAGTCACCCGTGCGCATGGCTTTGAACACCTTGGCGATGCCCACCACCGCGAACAGATTGGTCAGGCCGATCAGGATCAGGAACGTGCCCGCGACCACCGATCCGATCAGGCCCAGCGTCTGCAGCATGGGCGAACCTGGGTCCTGAACCGGGCCGACGACCGCGCGTACACCGATGGCCAGCAGGAACGCCAGCCCGAACACCACACTGGAATGCCCCAGGGAGAACCAGAACCCGGCCGACAGCGAGCGCTTGCCCTCCCCCACGAGCTTGCGGGTGGTGTTGTCGATGACCGCGATGTGGTCGGCATCGAACGCATGCCGCACCCCGAGCAGATAGGCCGTGACCCCGAGGCCGATGCCGAAGACACCCGACGATCCGAGGGTGATGTGCCGCGGCGCGACGCCGAAAACCAGTACACCCCAACCGAATACGTGCAACGCCAGTACCAGCGCGCCCATCGCGGCGATCGTCGTCCAATCGGTGCGGTCGAACCGGCTCGGCGCGCTCATGCGTTCGAGCCTAGTGAGCGGCGCAGTCATCTGTCCAGATGTTCAGATGTACAGCCCGAACGCTATCCGGCCCGAATCGTTCAGCTGTGCGCGGCACCGATCCAGTGCAGCAGGTCGTGCACGGTGTGGTCCTCGAGGCGGTAGCTCGCCTGCCGGCCCACCCGGGTCGAGCTGACCCAGCCCTGCTGCCGCAGCACCCGCAGCGCCTGCGATACCGAGTTCTCCGAACGACCCAGCGCAGCGGCCAGGTCGCCGACACAGATGCCGGGTGCGCGGTGCAGTCCCAGCAGGATCTCCAGCCGATGAGGGTCCGACAGCAGGTCAAAACGCTGAGTCCAGCTACCGATGTCCACATCGGCGAGCGCCGAGGACGCACGGTCGACCGCGTGGTGGCCGCCCCCGTCCTCCGGTCCGCTGGAGTGCATGGGAAGAAATGTAGTCCGAGAATGACCGGCCTGAGCCGATCACGGTGTCACGGCGACGATCGGTGTCGCCGTCGGACTGGCAGGGGCGGCGGCCCCGCCGCCCACGGGAACGATCGGCGTCGGCGTGGCCGTGGTGGTTTCCGGAGTCGTACCGCCGGCGGGTGCGACGGGCGGCGGCGTCTGACCCGCGGGCATCACGATCGGCGTATGCGCCGAATTCTTCGCATCGTTACCGCCGGAATCCGAACCGGTCTCGACCTTGGGCGGCCAATCCACCGACGTGGGCGGCCAACTCTGCACCGAACTGGTTCCGGTGTCGCCCGGCGGCGGGCAGCCGGACGAGGCACCGAAGTCGCCGGGAGTGTCGCAGTCGGCACGCGCCGACGGGGCCGGTGCATAGGAGAGCGCCGACAAACAGACGAACGCCGCTGCGGCGGCCCGGTGTACTGCGCTCATATATTGAGTATGTCGCCGTAGGTGTTGACGCTGTCATCGGATTTATCGGTATCGGTGGTCACAGTCGCGAAAAACCGCATCACGACGGGACCACCGCAGCCGTCGACCTTGACGTGGGCGTCGTGGATGGAGATCTCACCGATCGGGCCCTTGAGCGCCTTGCGGCCCAGACCCACATTGGTGATGTTGCCGGGCAACAGGTTTATCGAGACGTTGCCGTCGAGCTCGGCGTACGGCGACGGGCTGACGGCCAGGATCGAGTTGCCGAACCCGAACCCGACCCCGATGTCGCCGCCGCCGCTGAGACTGCCGCCCTCGCTGAGGTC
>DASUGW010000141.1:0-11267 GCA_036273805.1 Mycobacterium sp. | reverse complement strand
ACGGGTCGAAGTGCTGGTGGCGGGTAATGACCATGTCCACCGGCATCACCGAACGTGCGACCGGCGGCAGCTCCGAGCGCGGGATCAGCTGCCTGACGACGATGTCGGTGCCGGAGTCGCCGGAACGGAAGTCCACGATCTCTGAGAGCGGGGTCAGCCAGCCGTAGTTGCCCACCAGGGTGTCCCAGTAGGTGCGGCTGGTGAAGTCGGCGTAGACCGCCTCGGCCGGGGCATCGAAGGTCACCGTGTAGTCCATGCGCCGGCTCATACCGCGCGAGCTTACTTCCGGTGTCAGGAATTGTTTGCGAGCCACTGCGTGGTGAACGCCTGTTCGGCGGCGACCAGGCTGGACAGGTGACCACGGATGAAGTCCTCGATTTTGCCCCCGACCAGCGGAATCCGCACTTCGACCTCGGTGTTGAAGGTCAGTCTTGCCCCGTCGGAATGGGAAGCCAGTAGCGCGTTGCCCTTCAGGCTCACCGGGGCGTCCTCGATCTCACCGAGCACGGTGGCCTCGGCCCGCTCGTCCTCGACCGCCGACCAGTTCTCTGTGCGGACGATGGCCAGGTCGCCGCGGTGGAACTGGCTCACCAGTCCGGGCAACCGGCTGGCGCGCAGCACCTGCGTGGTCACGACCGAGACCGAGCCGTCGTCGTAGATGTCCATCGAATCCAGAGTCGCTTCGTCGGCGCCGGACTGCGACAACCGGTCCAGCCAGTAATGGTCGTCAGTGAATGCCCGATGCACCTGTTCGACGGTGGCCGGGTAGTCGGCGGAGGCGTCGAATGAGCGTGGCATAGCTGGTCAGGCTACCGTTAGCGGCCGTGACCGGATCGGATTTCGGTGGCGCGACGGTCGGCCATCACGTGCCGCTGACGACGCTCACGACACTGCGGGTGGGGCCGGTGGCGCGCCAGGTGATCACATGCGCGACCACCGATCAGGTGATCGCCGTGCTGGGTGCGTTGGGGCCGGACGACGAACCGGCGCTGGTGCTCGGCGGCGGCTCCAACGTGCTGATCGCCGACGACCTGGTCACGTTGACCGTGGTACGGCTGGCCAACGCGGACATCACCGTGGCGGGCAACATCCTCACCGCGCAGGCCGGCGCCGACTGGGACGACGTGGTGCAAACCGCGGTCGCCGCGGGGCTCGGCGGGCTCGAATGCCTGTCCGGCATACCCGGTTCGGCCGGCGCTACGCCGGTGCAGAACGTCGGCGCATACGGAGCCGAGATCGCCGACACCCTGACCCGCGTTCGGCTGCTGGACCGTGCCACCGGTGACGTCCGCTGGGTGCCGGGCGCCGAGCTGGGTTTCGGCTACCGCACCAGCGTGCTCAAACATCCGGCCGACCCGCGGGATGCCGGTCGTCACATCGTTCTCGAGGTGGAGTTCGCGCTCGACGCCAGCGGTCGCAGCGCGCCGCTGCGCTACGCCGAACTGGCCCGTGCCCTGGGCGTGCCGACGGGCGAGCGGGCCGAGCCGCAGCGGGTGCGCGACGCGGTGCTCACCTTGCGTCGGGGCAAAGGCATGGTGCTCGACGCCGACGACCACGACACCTGGAGCGTGGGCTCGTTCTTCACCAATCCGGTGGTGTCGGTCCGGCGCTTCGAGGCCATCCGCGAGGACTGGGAGGCCGCCCGCGGTGGGCAGATACCGCACTACCCGGCCGACGCGGGGGTCAAGCTGGCCGCCGGCTGGCTGGTCGAGAACGCCGGCTTCGGCAAAGGCTTTCCGGGCGAAAGCGAACCGGTGCGGTTGTCCACCAAGCATGCGCTGGCGCTGACCAACCGCGGCGGTGCCACCAGTTCCGACGTGTTGGAGCTGGCGCGCCGCGTGCGCGACGGCGTCGAAGCCGCGTTCGGCATCCGGCTCGAACCCGAACCGGTGCTGGTCGGCTGTGTGATCTGAACGGCAGAATTTCACCTCGGGGCGGGGCGATCCGTACCCTCGGTATACGTGAGCACCGCAGGTCAGCCGACACCGCCGCCGGTCACCCGGCGCCGGGCAATCGGTGCGCTCGCCCTGGGTGCAGTTGTTCCCGCCGTGCTGGCCGCCTGCGGGGGCACCTCCAGTAGGCCCGGTTCGCAGGCCGAGGCGCCCCCCGCGCCATCGGTGACATTCACCCCGGATGCCTCGGCCACCGACGTGCTGCCGACGGCGCCGGTGCACATCGAAGTCAGCAACGGCTGGATCCAGCGGATCACGCTGACAAACGCCGAGGGCAAGCTGGTGGCCGGCGCCTTCAACGCCGACCGCACCGCCTTCACCGCGACCGAGCCGCTGGGCTATGACGCGAAGTACACATGGTCGGGTTCGGTGGTCGGCATGGACGGCAAGGCCACCACGGTCGACGGCTCCTTCACCACGATCAAGCCCAACATCGTCGTCAACGGGCAGTTTCAGCTGTCGGACGGTCAGACCGTCGGCGTTGCGGCTCCGATCATCCTGCAGTTCGACAAGGCCATCGACGACAAGTCGCGGGCAACCGTCGAGAAGAACCTCAATGTCACCACCAACCCGCCCGTCGAGGGTGGTTGGGCCTGGCTACCCGATGAGGCCGAGGGCTCCCGCGTGCACTGGCGTACCCGTGAATACTACCCGGCCGGCACCACCGTCCACGTCGACGCGAAGCTCTACGGTGTCGAATTCGGCGACGGCAACTACGGTTCCGCCGACTCCACCCTGGACTTCACCATCGGCCGCCGTCAGGTGGTCAAGGCCGATGCGACCAGCCACCGCATCCAGGTGTTCACCGACAGCGGCGTGCTGTTCGACTTCCCATGCAGTTACGGCGAGGCCGATCTGCCGCGCAACGTCACTCGCAGTGGCACGCACGTCGTCAGCGAGAAGTACGCCGACTTCTACATGTCCAACGCGGCCGCCGGCTACAACAACATCCACGAACGCTGGGCGGTGCGGATCTCGAACAACGGCGAGTTCATCCACGCCAACCCGGCCAGCGCCGGTGCACAGGGAAACACCAACGTCACCAACGGCTGCATCAATCTGTCCACCGACGACGCTCAGCAGTACTTCCACTCCGCGATATACGGAGACCCGGTCGAGGTGACCGGAACGTCGATCCAGCTGTCCTACGCCGACGGTGACATCTGGGACTGGGCGGTGGACTGGGATACCTGGCAGTCGATGTCGGCACTGCCGAAACCCGACGCACCGCCCGCACAGACGTCGATCCCGCGCTCGGCGCCGGCGACGCCGACGGATGCACCGACGCTGTCGGGAACACCCACCACGACGACAACCACCACGACCGCCACTACGACGCCGACGACCAGTGCGACGCCGTCGGCCAGCGTTCCATCACCGTCGACCACGACCACGACCACGCCGACATCGGTGGCCACCACCACAACAGCCGCGCCGACGTCGCCGGTCGGCACCGCGGGAGCGGCTACGGGCTTCGGCGGTTGAACCGGCCCCACGGTGCCTGATCACGCGGCCGGATCACGATCTGGTCCAGATTGACGTGTGACGGCCGGGAGGCGACGAAGCCGATGACCTCGGCGACGTCGTCCGCCACCAGCGGTGTGATGCCGTTGTAGACGGCGTCCGCGCGCTGCTGATCACCACCGAAACGCACCAGCGAGAACTCTGTTTCGACGGCTCCCGGTGCAATCTCGGTGAGCCGCACCGGTTTTCCGAGCAGCTCACCGCGCAGCGTGCGGTGCAACGCGCCTTGGGCATGCTTGGCCGCGGTGTAACCGGCGCCGCCGTCATACGTCTCGAACGCGGCGATCGAAGTGATGGTGACGATCAGGCCGTCGCCGGAGTCGATCAGCTTGGGCAGCAGCGCACGACTGACGCGCAGTGTCCCCAGCACATTGGTCTCCCACATCCAGCGCCAGTTGTCGATGTCGGCTTCGGCCACCGGTTCCAGTCCTTTGGCACCGCCGGCGTTGTTCACCAACACCGAGACTTTGCCGCCGAGGCGATCCAGACGGGCGGCCAGCGCATCGACCGCGGTGTCGTCGGTGACATCGGCGACGATGGCGGTGCCGCCGATCTCGGCCGCCAGAGCTTCTAGCCGCTCGGCCCGCCGGGCCACGACCACCACGTGAAAACCTTGTGCGGCAAGAACTTTCGCTGCCGCCTCGCCGATTCCCGAACTGGCTCCCGTTACGACTGCGACGCGGCTGTGTGCGTGCGGGGTACTCATGGGTCAACTCTATTGGCTGGGCGCGCTCACTCGTAGCGGGTACCGCGCATCGCCAAACCAATTGCCAGGGTGTGGCTGCGATGTTTGTCACTTGCCGTGCGGGCCGGTGTACTGCGCGTGCTAGCCTTCGGTCCATGTTCACGGGAATCCATGCCGCCGCGCACGCCGGCATGTGTTGTTGTCCTGAACTTCGTCGCGCCTGACGTCCGGTTCTCGGTCGGCGCGGCACAGGTCCCGCCCCCCACGGATGACAAGCCGACAGGAACCCCAGTGCGCACTTCCACCGACACCATCGCCCCCACCCGCAGCAGCGCAGGCGTGCAGAAGCCCACATCCCTGCATGGCGCCGCGGTCACCTCGGCCATCGCGGCGAAGAAGCCCGCCTCCAAGACCAACCGCCTCGCCTCGCCGCGTCCGGCGCTGATCGGGGCGCGACACCGTGTGGTGGCTCCGGCACTGCGCATCGGCGATGCGCCCGCGGCCGCGGTGTTCGCCGCCGCACGCCGCCGCGGTCCCATCGCCCGCGACACGGTCGCCAGCGTCACCGGACTGTCCATCGCCACGGTCAACCGCCAGGTCGCCGCACTGCTCGACGCGGGTCTGCTGCGGGAACGTGCTGACCTGGCGGTTTCCGGGGCGATCGGTCGGCCGCGCGTCCCGGTCGAGGTCAACCATGAGCCGTTTTTGACCCTCGGCGTGCACATCGGCGCGCGCACCACCAGCATCGTGGCCACCGACCTGTTCGGGCGCACGCTGGACGCCGTCGAGATGCCGACGCCGGCCGGCAATCAGTCCAGTGCACTGGCCGCACTCGCCGGTAGCGCGCAGCGCTACCTGAGCCGCTGGCACAAGCGACGCGCCCTGTGGGTCGGGGTAGCCGTCGGTGGTGTCGTCGATAGCGCCGGAGGTCTCGTCGACCATCAGCGCCTCGGTTGGGCGCAAGCGCCGGTGGGGCCGGTGCTCGCCGAGACGCTCGGCCTGCCGGTGTCGGTGGCCGCGCACGTCGACGCCATGGCGGGCGCCGAACTGCTGCTGGGTGTGCGGCGTGCGCCGTCGAGCAGTCTGTATGTGTACGCCCGCGAGACGGTCGGGTATGCGTTGCAGATCGACGGTCGCGTGCACAGTCCGACATCCGGCCCGGGCACCATCGCGAACCTGCCCGTGCATTCTGAATTGCTTGGCGGTACAGGACTTTTGGAGTCAACTGTCAGCGACGAGGCGGTGTTGGCCGCGGCTCGCCGGCTGGGATTCGACCCCTCCGTGCGCTCCGTGGCGCAGGTGCTTACCGCCGCCCGGCAGGGCAACGCCGATGCGCAGCGGCTGCTGACCGAACGGGCCCGTGTGCTTGGTGAGGCGCTCGCGCTGCTGCGCGATCTGCTCAACCCCGATGACCTGGTGGTCGGCGGGCAGGCGTTCACCGAATACCCGGAGGGCATGGCCGCAGTGTCGTCGGCGTTCACCCGGCGTTCGGTGCTTGCGCCGCGTGAGATCCGGGTGACGGCGTTCGGTAACCGCGTGCAGGAGGCCGGTGCCGGCATCGTCTCGTTGGGTGGGCTGTATGCCGACCCGCTCGGGGCGTTGCGCAAAGCGTCCGCGGGCCGGGTGGGGGCAACAGCCTGACGGCTGCGTTTGTCGCTCCGGTGTTCACGGTCGGCGCTGAATGGGCGCATCCTGGGGCCCGACTAGAGCGTGTAAGGATGGTGAGGTGCGTGTCGCCGTCCTGTCGGTCCATACTTCGCCGCTGGCCCAGCCGGGTACCGGCGATGCCGGCGGGATGAACGTCTACGTCCTGCAGACCGCACTCCACATGGCCCGCCGCGGCGTGAACGTCGAGATTTTCACCCGGGCCACGTCCTCGGCCGACGAGCCGGTGGTGCACGTCGCGCCGGGCGTGCTGGTGCGCAACGTGGTGGCCGGCCCCTTCGAAGGCCTCGACAAATACGACCTGCCCACGCAGCTGTGCGCGTTCACTGCGGGTGTGCTTCGGGCGGAGGCCAACCATGAGCCGGGCCACTACGACATCGTGCACTCGCACTACTGGTTGTCCGGACAGGTCGGCTGGCTGGCCAGGGATCGCTGGGCGGTGCCGCTGGTGCATACCGCGCACACGCTGGCCGCAGTCAAGAACGCCGCACTGGCCGCGGGGGATTCGCCGGAACCCGCGCTGCGTGCCGTCGGTGAGCAGCAGGTGGTGGATGAAGCTGATCGTCTGATTGTCAATACCGAAGACGAAGCGCACCAACTGGTTTCGCTTCACCATGCAGACCCGGACCGCATCGACGTCGTGCATCCCGGGGTGGATGTGGAGGCGTTCACACCCGGGGACCGCGACGCGGCCCGGGCGGCGCTGGGCCTGCCGGGGGACCGGCCGATCGTGGCGTTCATCGGGCGCATTCAGCCGCTCAAGGGGCCCGATGTGCTGCTGCGCGCCGCGGCGCTACTGCCGCAATTGCGGGTGGTGGTGGCCGGCGGTCCCTCCGGCAGCGGTCTGGCGGCACCCGACGGCCTGATCCGGCTGGCCGACGAGCTCGGCATCAGCGACCGGGTCACGTTCCTGCCGCCGCAGTCCCGAACCGACCTGGTCGACCTGTACCGGGCGGCGGATCTTGTTGCGGTGCCGAGCTATTCGGAATCCTTCGGTTTGGTCGCGGTGGAAGCGCAGGCCTGCGGCACGCCGGTGGTCGCCGCGGCGGTCGGCGGTCTGCCGGTGGCCGTGCGCGACGGCGTCAGCGGCATCCTGGTCGGCAGTCACGATCCCGCCGATTGGGCGCTTGCCATCGGCGGGCTGCTTGATCGCGATGCCGGCGAACGCGCCGCGATGGGCGCCGCCGCGGTGGTGCACGCCGCGGGGTTCTCCTGGGAGCACACCACCGATGCGCTGCTGGCGTCCTACGAAAAGGCCATCGCCGAGTACCGGCTGACGCATGGGCCGACCACGAGCCCGTCCGCGGTTCGGCGGTCGAGCCGGCGCTGGACCCGCCGCCGGGGCGTGCGCGCGTGAGCGACGCAGCCCGCGAGGGACGAGCGGGCGGAGGAGCCGCGCCGTCGGGTCCAGTAAGTGTTCAGCAGCTCATCGAGCAGGCCCTCGACGAACGCGAACTGGTCTACACCCGGCATCCGGGCGCCCATGGCGGGCTGCCCGGGCTGATCGTCGAACTCCCCGGCGAGCGCAAGCTGAAGACGAACACCATCCTGAGCATCGGCGAGCATTCCGTTCGGGTGGAGGCGTTCGTCTGCCGTAAGCCCGACGAGAATTTCGAGGGCGTCTACAAGTTCCTGCTCAAACGCAACCGCCGGCTCTACGGGGTGG
This sequence comes from Mycobacterium sp., assembly GCA_036273805.1. Lineage (GTDB taxonomy): Bacteria > Actinomycetota > Actinomycetes > Mycobacteriales > Mycobacteriaceae > Mycobacterium. The sequence goes on along the minus strand of DASUGW010000141.1, from coordinate 3,775 downwards.
CCTACACGCTGGACAATGTCGGCGACATCTATCTGGTGGGCCGCATGGTGCTGGACGCGGTCACCACCGACGAGATCGACCGGGTTCTCGGCCAGGTGCTCGAAGCCGTCGACTCCGACTTCAACACGTTGCTGGAACTGGGCTTTCGCTCGTCCATCCAAAAGGAGTGGGCGTGGCGGGTCGAGCGCGGCGAGTCGCTCAAGAACCTGGAGGCGTTCGCGCACCTCATCGAGGACGACGACTGAGGACGCCTGCCTCGAGTGTGCGTGTGGATCGTGTTTCCGACTGCACAAGCGATCTGAACGCACACTCGATGCGTATCGAGGTGCCGCCGCACGGCCGACCACTAGCTGCACACTCGGCACTTATCGGTCGGGCCCCGACACCCGACACTGCCCCGTGAGAGGATTCGACCCATGGCTGACTCCACCCTTGTGCTGCTCCGTCACGGCGAGAGCGAATGGAACGCGCTGAACCTGTTCACCGGTTGGGTCGACGTCGATCTCACCGACAAAGGTCGTGCGGAAGCCGTTCGCGGCGGGGAGCTGATGGCCGAGCAGGGGCTGCTGCCCGACGTGCTCTACACCTCGCTGCTGCGCCGCGCGATCACCACCGCGAACCTTGCTCTCGATGCCTGCGACCGGCACTGGATCCCGGTGGTCCGCAACTGGCGTCTCAACGAACGCCACTACGGCGCCCTGCAGGGTCTGGACAAGGCCGAAACCAAGGCCAAGTACGGCGAAGAGCAGTTCATGGCCTGGCGGCGCAGCTACGACACCCCGCCGCCACCTATCGAGGCGGGCAGCAAGTACAGCCAGGACACCGACCCGCGCTACGCCGACATCGACGGCGGCCCGCTCACCGAGTGCCTGGCCGACGTGGTGGCGCGATTCGTGCCGTACTTCGAGGGCACCATCGTGCCGGACCTGCAGGCCGGCAAGACCGTGCTGATCGCGGCGCACGGCAACTCGTTGCGTGCACTGGTGAAATACCTCGACGGCATGAGCGACGACGACGTCGTGGGTCTGAACATCCCGACCGGCATCCCGCTGCGCTACGACCTCGACGCCAATCTCAAGCCGAAGGTCCCCGGTGGCACCTATCTGGACCCCGAGGCCGCGGCGGCCGGAGCAGCGGCGGTTGCCAGCCAGGGCGCGAAGTAGCCGGTCGCGGGCAAGCGTCTGCTGAACTCTGGGTTAACGCAGGTGAACTGCACCCGAACAGCTGCGATTGGGTCTGTGACATGTCCCGCTTTGGCCGCACGCTGCTGGGATGACGTTCACCCGATGCGTACGATTTTCGCGTGAGTGTGATGTCGGCGCTGACCGTCGCCGGGATCTCGGCGCTGGTTGCGCTGGCCATCGGGCTGGTGCTCGGCGCGTCGGTCGTGCCGCGCATCACTGAGCGCCGGCGCCGGGCCGCGGCGGCGCAGAGCGGGCTGACGGTCTCGCAGATGCTGCAGCACATCGTCACGCAGGCACCGCTGGGTGTGGTGGTTGTCGACATCTTCCGGGACGTGGTCTTTCTCAACGAGCGTGCCCGCGAACTGGGTCTGGTCCGCGATCGGTTGCTTGACGACGTCGCCTGGGCGGCGGCGCAGCGCACGCTGATGACGGGCCAGGACCGCGACGTCGACGTCACGCCCCGGCGCCCTCCGACACCGGGACGGACCGCACTGTCGCTGCGCGCCCACGTACGGCTGCTGGCCGAGGACGACAGGCGGTTCGCCGTGCTCTATGTCGACGACCAGTCCGAGCAGGCGCGGATGGAGGCCACCCGGCGGGACTTCGTCGCCAATGTCAGCCACGAACTCAAGACCCCGGTCGGTGCGATGGGCGTGCTCGCCGAGGCGCTGCTGGAATCCGTCGACGATCCCGAAACCGTGCGCAGATTCGGCACGAAGGTGCTCGCCGAGTCCAACCGGCTGGCCAACATGGTCGGCGAATTGATCGAGCTGTCCCGGTTGCAGGGCGCCGAGCCGCTGCCGGACCTCGACGGCGTCGATGTCGACAGCCTTGTCGTGCGGGCGATTTCGCGTTACAAAGTGGCGGCCGACAATGCCGACATCCACGTGGCCACCGATGCGCCCAGCGGATATCAGGTGCTCGGCGACGAGCCGCTGTTGGTCACCGCGCTGGCCAACCTGATTTCCAATGCCATCGCCTATTCGCCGCACGGTTCGACGGTGTCCATTAGCCGGCGCCGCAACGGCGACAACATCGAGATCGCCGTCACCGATCGCGGGATCGGGATCGCCCCGGCTGATCAGCAGCGGGTGTTCGAGCGGTTCTTCCGGGTGGACAAGGCGCGTTCGCGTGCCACAGGTGGCACCGGACTGGGCCTGGCGATCGTCAAACACGTTGCAGCCAACCACAACGGGAGCATCCGGTTGTGGAGCAAGCAGGGCACCGGGTCGACGTTCACGCTGTCGATCCCGGCGTACATCGAGACTGTGGCTTCCGAGGATGACGGGAGCGCAACCGGCACGGGCAACGGATCGGAGGGCGGCGTCGACCATCCGGCCGACGCCTTGGTGCCGGCCGGCAAACCACCCGCACATCAGGCGCCTCCCCGTGGGCGAAATCGAGAGGAAAAATCACGTCGATGACAAGCGCTGACGACGATGCAGAGCGAGGCACGAGCGATGAAGAGGGGCAGCGCAGATGACCAATGTGCTGATCGTTGAGGACGAGGAGTCGCTGGCTGATCCGCTGGCGTTTCTGTTGCGCAAGGAGGGCTTCGAGGCGACCGTCGTGAACGACGGCCCGTCGGCGCTCGCCGAATTCGACAGGGCCGGTGCGGATATCGTGCTGCTGGACCTGATGCTGCCCGGTATGTCCGGCACCGATGTCTGTAAACAACTGCGGGCCCGTTCGGGAGTCCCGGTGATCATGGTGACCGCCCGTGACAGCGAGATCGACAAAGTGGTCGGCCTGGAACTGGGTGCCGACGATTACGTCACCAAGCCGTATTCGGCCCGTGAACTCATCGCGCGCATCCGCGCGGTGCTGCGCCGCGGTGGTGACGCCGATGACGTCGCGTTCGCCGACGGCGTGCTCGAGGCCGGCCCGGTGCGTATGGATGTCGACCGCCACGTCGTCAGCGTCAACGGCGAGCCGATTACGTTGCCGCTCAAGGAGTTCGACCTGCTGGAGTACCTGATGCGCAACAGTGGTCGGGTGCTGACCCGTGGCCAGCTCATCGACCGGGTCTGGGGCGCGGACTACGTCGGCGACACCAAGACACTGGATGTGCACGTCAAGCGGTTGCGCTCGAAGATCGAGGCCGACCCGGCCAACCCGGTGCATCTGGTGACCGTGCGCGGCCTGGGCTACAAGCTGGAGAGCTGACACCGTCCGCCGGCGGGGCGGGTTCGCGTCAGCCCGCGCGGGTTACTGTGCCGCCCGGGTGGCCGGGTGTACGGCGATCAACCCCAGGCCGGCCCGCCGTTTGCACATCGCCGCGAGTTCGGCGTACGCCTTCTCGCCCAGCAGTTCGGTGAGCTCGGGCGCGTAGGTCTCGTAGACCGGTTTCGCCCCGACGTGGGCGGCCGGGTCGCCGGTGCAGTACCAGTGCAGATCCAGGCCACCCTCGCCCCAGCCGCGCCGGTCGTACTCGGTGATCATCGTCCGGAGCACCTCCGAACCGTCCGGCCTGGTGACCCAGTCCTGGGTGCGCCGGATCGGAAGCTGCCAGCAGACTTCGGGTTTCATGGTCCACGGCTCCACGCCGAGCTTGAGTGCCTTGCTGTGCAGGGCGCAGCCGACGCCTCCGG
>DASUGW010000140.1:0-6543 GCA_036273805.1 Mycobacterium sp. | reverse complement strand
CTCGGACAGGTCGAAGCCGACCTTCTTGGCGTCCACGTCGAAGGCGGCGACGAACTTCACGTCGCGCACGTGGTACGGGCCGAACTTGACGTGCATCAAGCCCGGTACGTTGCCGTTCTCGTCGGCGTCTTGGTAATACTGCACACCCTGCACCAGCGAGGACGCGCAGTTTCCGACGCCGACAATGGCGACACGCACATCCCCGGCCGCAGTCGCATTGTTCTCACTCATCTGGGTGCTCTCCTTCATTCGGTAGTGCCGTACGGCTATCGGTCAGGATTGTTCGGGATGGCTCAGGGTTGATCAGGATGGCTCTGCGCCACCCGCTCGGCGGCAATCAATTCGTTGAGCCACTTGACTTCTCGCTCACTTGATTCCAGGCCGAGCTGGTGCAACTGCTTGGTGTAGCGGTCGAAAGAGCTGCTGGCCCGGGTGATGGCATCGCGCAGGCTTTCACGGCGCTCTTCGACCTGACGGCGGCGGCCTTCCAGGATGCGCATCCGGGCCTCGGCCGGGGTGCGGTTGAAGAACGCCAGATGTACGCCGAAACCGTCGTCGGTGTAGTTCTGCGGGCCGGTATCGGCCACCAGTTCGGTGAACCGCTGGCTGCCGGCATCGGTCAGCCGGTAAACCCGCCGGGCCCGGCGCACCTTGGTGGTGCCCAGCGCCTTGGCGGTGCCGACGGGCGCGGCATCCTCGACGATCAGCCCGTCGGTCTGCATCCGCCGCAGCGCCGGATACAGCGAGCCGTAGGAAAAGGCCCGAAAGGCGCCGAGCAGACCGGTCAGGCGCTTGCGTAGTTCGTAGCCATGCATGGGGGATTCGAGCAGAAGACCGAGGATGGCGAGCTCCAGCACTCGAATCACCTCCTTGCTACTCGACACAACCGGCCGTTACGGCGGTACGACACCTCGCGCAATAGTATCGCGCCGATATATTCGCCGCTACAGTTGTCTCGCCGAAACGTGCGTTTGGGCGCAAAAGTGCGAGTAGTACCCGTCGAAACGTCGATCTCGGCGTGGAGACCGCGCCGCCGTCAGGTCGGGTAGCTGATCCGCTTGGTGGATCCGTCCGGATTCAGCTCGATAGACCCGCTGCCGAAATCGCTGGACACGTAGATCGACAGCGTGAGCGCACCGGGTGTGGTCGGGTCACGTGCCGGGTCGACGATCAGATACGTGCTCTTGACCTCGGCCGGTTTGATGCCGAGCGTCTCCGGCGCACCGCGCAGCACGCCGATGATCGCCTTGGTGTCGAACGCCGCCAGGTCCACCTGCACGTCGTCGTCACTCTTGGTTCCCGTGCTCGGGTCGTCCCAGCCGCCGCGGTAGGTGTAGCTCAGCTTGCGCCGGCTTTCGTTCGGGTCGGGCCGGTCCAGCGATGCGTAGTCCGGGTACACCAGCAGCCGATAGCCCTGGGTGTCACCGAATTTCTGCTTCATCTGCGTCAGCAGTCCCGTCAGGCCGCCCAGCGACTGCAGCTGTCGGGGCGGTGTCAGCACCACCGGCTCGATGCCGTCGGGCTTGGCGCCGGGATCGGAGGTGAAGTTGAACGGTGACGGGGTGTTCCCGTACAGACCCCAGCCGATCCCGATACCCAGAACCAGCAGCACCCCGGCCACCGCCGCACGCAGACCCCAGCCGCCCGGCACCTTCCCGGCAGATTTCAGCGTCGGCAACTGCACCGGCGCGTTGGCGGTCTGCAGGTCGGACACCAGAGCCTGCAGGTCGCCCAAGGTCGTTGCGCTGGTCGCAGCGGCCACCCGCTGCCGGTGCTCCTCGCTGGAGAGCTGACCGTCACCGAGCGCGCTGTCGAGAACGGTGCAGGTGTCATTACGGTCGCTGTCCTTGGCTCGCGCGCCAGGGGTTTGCCGGATCGCCACGCGATGATCGTAAGAGCTGGCAGGTCTTGGCGCGGCTGTCTGATAACCCCTGCGCGGGCCCCGTCACGCCGCCGCCGGTTCCGGGCCGACGTACTCTGGTCGTCGTGCGGTTACAGCGACAGGTGGTGGACTACGCCCTCCGGCGGCGGTCCTTGCTGGCCGAGGTCTACTCAGGGCGGACGGGCGTCTCCGAGGTCTGCGACGCCAATCCGTACCTGTTGCGCGCTGCGAAATTTCACGGCAAGCAGAGTTCGGCGATGTGCCCGATCTGCCGTAAAGAACAGCTCACCCTGGTCTCCTGGGTGTTCGGGGACCATCTGGGCCCGGTGTCCGGGTCGGCGCGCACCGCAGAGGAATTGGTGCTGCTGGCCACCCGGTACGACGAGTTTGCAGTACATGTGGTGGAGGTATGCCGGACGTGCAGCTGGAACCATCTCGTGAAGTCCTATGTGCTCGGAAACCCGCGCCCGGCTGGGCCGACGCGCCGTACGCGAGGCACTCGATCGGCGCGCAACGGTGCGCGCACGGCCAGTGAATAGCCCACCGGGCAGGCAAGGCCGGGAGGATCCCTCAGCCACCGACAATCAGCGCGGATCGGCAACCGGGCGTCCGACGGCGCGCCATGCGAAAGCCCCGGCCTCCAGGCGACCCACGGCGCCGGGTGCCAAACCGCCGACCGCTTCGTCGGTGCCCCCGGACGCCCGCCCGACCACTCTGCTGCCTCCCGTGCGCGCCGAGATCGACCCGCGCCTGCGTGATCCGATCGACGTCGTCAAGGCCGCCCTCGACGGCGTGCCCGCACCCAAACAAGCGCCACCGTCGCCACCACCACCGGTCAAACCGCCCCGGACCGGTGGCGGACGGGGTGGTGGCGGCCGACGGTCCCGGCCGAGCGGCGGCATCAACTGGAAATGGGTGCGACGGGCGGTCGCCGCGTGTGTCGCGCTGGTGGTGCTCCTGCCGATCATCACGTTCGCCATGGCGTACTTCATCGTCGATGTGCCCAAGCCCGGAGACGTCCGCACCAACCAGGTGTCGACGATCCTCGCCAGCGACGGTTCGGAGCTGGCGAGAATCGTTCCCCCGGAAGGTAACCGGGTCGATGTCAACATCGACCAGATCCCTGTGCACGTGCGTAACGCGGCGATGGCCGCCGAGGACCGCGACTTCTACTCCAACCCGGGGTTCTCCTACACCGGCTTCGCCCGGGCCTTCAAGAACAACATCTTCGGCGGTGACCTGCATGGTGGCTCGACCATCACCCAGCAGTACGTCAAGAACGCCCTCGTCGGTGATCAGCGTCACGGTGTCAGCGGCCTCGTCCGCAAGGCCAAGGAACTTGTCATCTCGACGAAGATGTCGCGGGAGTGGTCCAAAGACCAGGTGATGCAGTCCTATCTGAACATCATCTATTTCGGCCGCGGCGCGTACGGCATCTCTGCGGCGGCCAAGGCGTACTTCGACAAGCCCGTCGAACAGCTCGACGTGGCCGAGGGCGCGCTGCTGGCCGCGCTCATTCAGCGGCCGTCCACGCTGGACCCGGCGGTCGATCCCGAAGGCGCCGCGGCGCGGTGGAACTGGGTGCTCGACGGCATGGTGTCGATGGGCACGCTGTCCGCGCAGGACCGCAAGGCCCAGGTGTTTCCGGCGACGGTCCCGACCGATCAGGCCCAGGCCCAGAACAAGACCAGCGGACCCAACGGCCTGATCCAGCGGCAGGTCATCAAGGAGCTGCTCGACCTGTTCAACATTTCTGAACAGCAGCTCAACACCGAAGGTCTGCAGATCACCACCACCATCGACCCGCAGGCGCAGCGGGCCGCCGAGAAGGCCGTCACCAACACGCTCGAGGGTCAGGACCGCGACATGCGCGCGGCGGTGGTCTCGATCGACCCGAAGACCGGCGGCGTCAAGGCCTACTACGGCGGCTCGGACGCCAACGGGTTCGACTTCGCCCAGGCCGGTCTGCCCACCGGGTCCGCGTTCAAGGTGTTCGCTCTGGTGGCGGCCCTGGAACAGGGCATGGGTCTGGGCTACCAGGTGGACAGTTCACCGCTGACCGTCAACGGCATCAAGATCACCAACGTCGAGGGCGAGGGCTGCGGTGTCTGCAACATCGCCGAGGCGCTCAAGCGGTCGCTGAACACCAGCTACTACCGGCTGATGCTCAAGCTGAAGAACGGCCCGCAGGATGTCGCCGACGCCGCCCACCGGGCCGGCATCGCCACCAGCTTCCCGGGTGTCGACCACACGCTGTCCGAGGACGGCAAGGGCGGTCCGCCCAACAACGGCGTCGTGCTGGGTCAGTACCAGACCCGGGTGCTCGATATGGCGTCGGCGTACGCAACGCTGGCCGCCTCCGGCGTCTACCGCGCACCGCATTTCGTGCAGAAGGTCGTCAACGCGGACGGGCAGGTGCTCTTCGACGCCGGCTCGAACGACAACAGCGGTGAGCAGCGCATCCCGAAGGCCGTCGCCGACAACGTGACGTCCGCCATGCAGCCGATCGCCGGCTGGTCGCGAGGCCACAACCTCGCCGGCGGTCGCCCGTCGGCGGCCAAGACCGGAACCAACCAGCTCGGTGACACCGGCGCCAACCGCGACGCGTGGATGGTCGGCTTCACCCCGTCGTTGTCCACCGCGGTCTGGGTCGGCACGACCGAGGGCACCAAGCCGCTGGTCAATTCCTACGGAGGGCCCGTGTACGGCTCGGGGCTACCGTCGGACATCTGGAAGGCGACCATGGACGGCGCCCTCAAGGGCACCGACAACGAGAGCTTCCCCAAGCCCAGCGAGATCGGCGGCTACGCCGGCGTCCCGGCATACGCGCCGCCGCCGGCGCCAACGCCGCCTCCGGGCGAGCCGATGCCCAGCGACGCGCCGCAGCCGCCGGAGGGAACGGTGATCCAGCCGACCATCGTGGTGGCACCGGGCATCACCATTCCGATTGGTCCGCCGACGACGGTGGGCCCGCCACCGGCACCGCCGCCGCCTCCCCAGGGTGAAGCTCCGCCACCAGTGGAACCGAACGTAGGCGCACCGCCACCGTGACGGCGGGTCCCACCGCCGGCGATCCGGTCCGGGTGTCACCGCAACGACTGGCCGACGACCTGCGCAGCGACACCACCCGTGATCTGCCCAGTCGCACCGACACCCTCGGTTCGGCGCTCGCGGACGTCATCGGTGGGCCCGTCGGCCGGCATGCGTTGATCGGGCGGCAGCGTTTCGTCACGCCGCTACGGGTGATGCTGGTGCTCGGGCTGGTATTCCTCGCGCTCGGGTGGGCGACGAAATCGCCGTGCCTGCAGAGCACCGGCACCGGCACCGCCGATCAGCGGGTGGCCAACTGGGACCATCAGCGCGCCTACTTCCAACTCTGCTATTCCGACACGGTGCCGCTGTACGGCGCGGAACTGTTGAGCCAGGGCAAGTTTCCGTACAAGTCGAGCTGGCTGGAGACCGATGCCGCCGGGCAGCCCCGGCAGCAGTTCGATGGCACCCCAGCGGTCCGCTACATGGAGTATCCGGTGCTGACCGGGGTGTACCAGTACGTCTCGATGGCGTTGGCCAAGACCTACACGGCGTTCACCAAGGTCCTGCACGTCCCGGTGGTGGCCGAGGTGGTGATGTTCTTCAACATCTCCGCTTTCGGGTTGGCCCTGGCGTGGCTGACGACGGTGTGGGCCGCCGCAAGCTTGTCGGGTCGGCGGATCTGGGATGCCGCCCTGGTGGCTGCCTCACCGATCCTGATCTTCCAGTCGTTCACCAACTTTGACGCGCTGGCGACGGCGTTCGCGACCGGTGCACTGCTGGCGTGGGCGCGGCGCAGACCCGTGCTGGCCGGTGTGTTGATCGGGCTCGGCGTGGCCGCGAAGCTGTATCCGCTGCTGCTCCTGGTGCCGCTGCTGGTGCTCGGGGTGCGAACCGGTCGCCTTGCCGATTTCTGGCGCACTGCCGGGATGGCCGTGCTGACATGGTTCGCGGTCAACGTGCCGGTGATGCTGCTGTTCCCCCGCGGGTGGTCGGAGTTCTTCCGGCTCAACGCACGTCGCGGTGACGATATGGATTCGTTGTACAACGTCGTGAAGTCGTTCACCGGCTGGAAGGGCTTCGACCCCGGACTCGGTTTCTGGCAGCCGCCGGAGGTGCTCAACGGCGTCGTCGCGGTGTTGTTCGTATTGTGTTGTGCGGCAATCGCTTACATCGCATTGACGGCGCCGCAGCGACCGCGTGTGGCGCAACTGGCGTTTCTGGTGGTGGCGGCCTTCCTGCTCACCAACAAGGTCTGGAGTCCGCAGTTCTCGCTGTGGCTGGTTCCGCTGGCGGTGCTGGCGCTGCCGCATCGCCGGATCCTGCTGGCGTGGATGAGCATCGACGCGCTGGTCTGGGTGCCGCGGATGATGTACCTCTACGGCGAGCAGAACAAGGGCCTGCCCGAGCAATGGTTCACCACGACGGTGCTGCTGCGGGACATCGCGGTGGTGGCGCTGTGCGTGCTGGTGGTCCGGCAGATCTATCGCCCGCAGGGTGATCTGGTGCGCTGGAACGGCCGGGTCGACGATCCCGCCGGCGGAGTGTTCGAGGGTGCACCGGACCATCCGCCGCACTGGCTGCCCCGCTGGCTTCGGCCCAAGCGCGCGGCTGCTCTGCCCGCAGCGCAC
>DASUGW010000139.1:0-12505 GCA_036273805.1 Mycobacterium sp. | reverse complement strand
AGCGGGCGCCCGCTACTCGTTGTCACCACCGGTGGCAGCCGCAGCGCTGACACCCGCCGCGGTCCCGGCGGCGGCAGCGCCGGGCCAGACCCAGTCGCGCACCTCGGGGACGTCATCACCATGTTCGCGGGTGTATTCGCGAGCGGCGATGCGATTGTCGACCATCTCCTGACGCAGCGTGGCGCAAGTGGACCCCAGCGACGGCACGCGGTCGATGACGTCGATGACCAGGTGGTAGCGATCGAGGTCGTTGAGCATCACCATGTCGAACGGCGTGGTCGTGGTGCCGACCTCTTTGTAGCCCCGGACATGCCAGTTGAAATGCCCGGTACGGCGGTAGGTCAGGCGGTGGATCAGCCACGGATAGCCGTGGTAGGCGAAGACCACGGGCTTGTCGCGGGTGAAGATCATGTCGAAGTCGCGGGCGCTCAGGCCGTGCGGATGCTCGGTATCGTCCTGCAACCGCATCAGGTCGACGACGTTGACGAAGCGCACCTTCAGATCCGGCAGCTTCTGGCGCAGGATGTCGGCGGCCGCCAACGCCTCGAGAGTGGGAACGTCACCCGCCGCACCGAAGACTACGTCGGGGTCGGAACCGAGCACTTCGGTGCCGGCCCACTGCCAGATGCCCAGCCCGCGCGTGCAGTGGGCGACGGCCTCGTCCATCGTCAGGTAGTTCGGCGCCGGTTGCTTGCCGGACACCACCACGTTGACGTATTGGCGCGAGCGCAGGCAGTGGTCGTAGGTGGACAGCAGGGTGTTGGCGTCCGGCGGGAAATACACCCGCACCACCTCGGCGCGCTTGTTCACCACGTGGTCGACGAAGCCGGGATCCTGATGCGAGAACCCGTTGTGATCCTGGCGCCACACCAGACTGGACAACAGGTAGTTCAGGCTCGCGATGGGACGGCGCCACGGGATGCCGTTGGTCACCTTCAACCACTTGGCATGCTGGTTGAGCATCGAATCGACGATATGGATAAACGCCTCGTAGCAGTTGAACAGGCCGTGCCGCCCGGTCAGCAGATAGCCCTCCAGCCAGCCCTGGCACTGGTGCTCGGACAGCATCTCGACCACCCGGCCGACGCGGGCCAGGTGCTCGTCGACCTCGGGGCTGAAGAACTCGCCGTTCCACTGCTTGTCGGTCGCGTCGAACACCGCCTGCAGCCGGTTCGACGCGGTCTCGTCCGGTCCGAAGATCCGGAAGTTGTCCGGGTTGAGCCGGATCACGTCGGTCAGCCAGGTGCCCAGCACCCGCGGGGCTTCGGAGATCGAACCACCCGGCGCCGGGACGTCGACGCCGTAGTCACGGAAGTCCGGCAGACGCAGATCCTTCAGCAGCAGCCCGCCGTTGGCGTGCGGATTGTCGCTCATCCGTAGCTGACCCTCCGGCGCCAGCGCAGCGATCTTCGGATCGATCGTGCCGTTGGAGTCGAACAGCTCCTCGGCGTGATACGACGCCAGCCAGTCGGCGAGCACCGCCAGATGCTCGGGGGTATCCCGGGCGTTGGCCAGCGGAACCTGGTGCGCCCGCCAGGATCCCGTCGTTTTCTTGCCGTCGATGTAGGCGGGTCCGGTCCAGCCTTTCGGGGTGCGGAACACGATCATCGGCCAGTGCACGCGCTCCGCCGACGCGGTGGGCTCCGCCAGCGCCGCGGCCTTCTTCTCGGCGATCTCGTTGAACACCTCGTCGAGCAGCGCGGCGAAACGACGGTGGGCGTCGAAGCGGGTCGCATCGTCGCCGCCGTTGCCGTCGGAATCGGGCACCTCGAAGAAATGCGGGTTGTGGCCGTAGCCGATCATCAACGACCGCAGCTCGTTCTCGGGGATGCGGGCCAGCACCGTCGGGTTCGCGATCTTGTATCCGTTGAGATGCAGAATCGGCAGCACCACACCGTCTTTGGCGGGGTGCACGAACTTGTTGGAATGCCAGCTGGTGGCCAGCGGACCCGTCTCGGCCTCGCCGTCGCCGACGACCGTGGCGACCAGCAGGTCGGGGTTGTCGAACGCCGCGCCGTAGGCGTGCGAAAGCGCGTATCCGAGTTCGCCGCCCTCATGGATGGACCCCGGTGTCTCGGGCGCGACATGCGACGGGATCCCCCCGGGGAAGGAGAACTGCCGGAACAGCAGGCGCAGCCCCTCGGCGTCAGTGGAAATGTCCGGGTACACCTCGGAGTAGGTGCCGTCCAGATAGGCGCTGGCGACCAGGCCCGGACCGCCGTGGCCGGGTCCGGTGACGTAGATGGTCGACTGCGAGCGCGCTTTGATGACTCGGTTGAGGTGGGCGTAGAGGAAGTTCAGCCCGGGGGTGGTTCCCCAGTGACCCAACAGACGCGGCTTGACGTCTTCGCGTGTCAGCGGGGTGCGCAGCAGGGGGTTGTTCAGCAGGTAGATCTGTCCGACGGAGAGGTAGTTGGCGGCGCGCCACCATCCGTCGAGCTGGGCGAGTTCGTCGTCGCTGAGAGGTTTTGAGTTCGCGGTCTGCCAGGAATGCGTAGTCGCGTTCACGAACTCCATCCAACCGCGATCGCACTCGCAACGGGAGTTTTGAACCGAAAAGTTCACCAAATTCGAGCTACCTACCAACCGGTTGACCGACGGTGATGGGCCGCCGATATTGTTTGAACCGGCCAAGCGATGTCGAAGGTGAGGATGTCCGTGAACGAAAGCGGCAAGAGCGGGTCGTTACTGGCGCCGATGCGCGTACTCGACCTGTCCTGCGGTACCGGCGATGCGGTGTCACGGATTCTGGCCGACCTCGGCGCCGACGTCCTCAAGGTGGAGCCGCCCGGCGGCAGCCCGGCGCGTACCGCGCAGCCGCAACTGGGCGGCACCAGCATCGCCTTCGCCCTGCACAACGCCAACAAGCGCAGCACCGTGCTCGATCCCGGACTCGACGCCGACCGGCAGCAGCTGCTGGACCTGGTATCCGGCACCGACATTCTCATCGACTCCGGCCGGCCGGGCTTCGCCGCCGAATTCGGCACCTCGTGCGAGGAGCTGGCGCAGCGATTCGCCCACCTGGTGGCACTGTCGGTCACCGACTTCGGCCAATCCGGGCCGCGCGCCGGGTGGCGCGGCAGCGATGCGGTCTTCTACGCGCTGTCGTCGGCGCTGTCGCGGTCCGGCCCCCCGATCGGCACACCGGTGCTGCCCCCGGACGGCATCGCCTCGGCCACCGCGGCCGTGCAGGCGGCGTGGGCCGTGCTGGTCGCCTACTATCACCGGATCCGTTGCGGCCAAGGCGATTACATCGACTTCTCGCGCTATGAGGCAGTGGTGATGGCGCTGGATCCACCCTTCGGGTCGATGGGTCAGGCGGCGTCGGCGCAGGGCGTGGAGAAGTGGCGTGGCCGGCCGCGCAACCAGGACTCCTATCCGATCATCGCCTGCAAGGACGGTCACGTCCGGCTGGTCGTGATGGCACCGCGACAGTGGCACGGGCTGCGCGCCTGGCTGGGGGAGCCCGAGGAGTTCGCCGACCGCAAATACGACTCGATCGGCGAACGTTTCATGGCCTGGGACCGCATCGGCGCCCTGGCGGCGCAGATGTTCGCCGACAAGACGATGGACGAGTTGGCGGTCACCGGCCAGTCCTACGGTGTGCCGATCGCCGCGGTGCTCGAGCCGTCCGAGGTGGCCGGCGCCGAACACTTCGCGGCCACCGGCGCCATGGCCGAGGTCGAGCTGGTTCCGGGTGTGCACACCGAGGTCCCGGTCGGATACTTCACCGTCGAGGGCGAACACGTCGGGTTCCGCACGCCGGCCCCAGGTCCGGGCACCGCGACGCCGGGCTGGCTGGACGCCGCGCGGGTCGCCGGCGGCGCCGACTCCGCAGCGATGCCGTTCGCCGGTCTGCGCATCGTCGACCTCGGCATCATCGTGGCCGGCGGGGAGCTGAGCCGGCTGTTCGGCGATCTGGGTGCCGAGGTCATCAAGGTGGAGAGCGCGCAATTCCCCGACGGTCTGCGACAGGGCCGGCCGGGACAGGCGATGACGGAGTCGTTCGCCTGGACGCACCGCAACAACCTGAGCCTGGGCCTGGAGTTGCGCAGTGCGGGCGGCCCGGACGTGTTCGCCGAACTCGTCGGGTCCGCCGATGCGGTGTTCGCCAACTTCAAGCCGGGAACCCTTGTCGGACTTGGCTTTCCGTACGCGAAGCTGCACGAACTGAATCCGCGGATCGTGCTGGCCGAAAGCAGCGCTTTCGGCGACACCGGGCCGTGGGCCGCCCGCATGGGATACGGCCCCCTGGTCCGGGCCACCACCGGGGTCACCAGCCTGTGGACCTCCGGCGAGCATGACGGCGCCGAGCGGCATCCGTTCTTCGACGCCACCACGGTGTTCCCCGATCACGTGGTGGGGCGCATCGCCGCGATCGGCGCCCTGGCCGCGCTGATCCACCGCGACCACACCGGCACCGGTACCCGGATCCACATCTCGCAGGCCGAAGCCGGCATCAACCAGCTGGACACCATGTTCGTGGAACGCAGTGCCGCCGAGCAGCATCCGGAGCTGGTGTCGCACGGTTCGGCCGACAGCGCCGTGTACCCCTGCCAGGGGGAGGACGAATGGTGCGTCGTCTCCCTGGCATCCGATGCCGACCGGCAGGCCGCGACCGCCGTCATGGGCGAGCCCGCGCAGTGGCCCGACTGGACGCGGTCACGCACCCCCGCCGAGGCGGCCGAGCAGTTGCAGGCGGCCGGTGTCGCCGCCGCGCCGATGAACCGGCGTCCCGAGGTGCTGGCCGATCCACAACTGACCGACCGCGGGCTATATCAGCCGATGACCCACCCATTGTTCGACGAGCCACTGCCCGCCGAGTCCGGCCCCGCGCCGTACCGCAACATCGGTCCGGCGCTGACGGCGCCGGCGCCGCTGCCGGGCCGCGACACCCTCGAAATCTGCCGGGAAATACTGGGTTTCGACGACGAGCGGACGGCGCAGCTGCTCGCCGACGGCGTCCTGTTCACGACCCCCGAGAGGAAGCCATGAGCGCCCAGATCTACGTCAACGGGAAGTTTCGCCCCAGCGCCCGCAGCGCCGGGGTGATCGAGGCGGCCACCGGGGAACCGCTCGGCGACGGCGCCCATGCCACCACTGCCGAAATCGACGACGCGGTCGGTGCCGCGCGGGCCGCACTGCCCGGCTGGCGTGCCACCCCACGGGCCGCGCGCGCCGAGATCCTGCGCGCCATGGCCGCGGCGCTGAAGTCCCGCGCCAAGGCCACCAACGAACTGGTCACCCGCGAGAACGGCATGCCGATGTCGTTGTCCCGCGGCGCCAACGGCGCGTTCCCGGCGCTGCTGCTGACCTACTACGCCGACATGATCGCCGGGCTTGCCGAGGAGGAGATCCGGCCCGCCGCGATCGGCCACACCATCGTGCGCCGTGAGCCCGTCGGGGTGGTCGCGGCGATCACACCGTGGAACTACCCGCAGGCGCTGGCCGCGTTCAAACTCGCCCCGGCGCTGGCCGCCGGTTGCCCGGTGGTGCTCAAGCCGTCGCCCGAAACCGCGCTGGACGCCATGGTGTTCGGTGAGGCGGCTACCGAGGCCGGTCTGCCGCCCGGCGTGCTGAACGTCGTACCCGGCGGCACCGACACCGGTGTGCACCTGGTGGCCCACCCGGGCATCGACAAGGTCTCGTTTACCGGGTCCACCGCGGCGGGCCGGGCGATCGGCGAGACGTGCGGCCGGCTGCTGCGACCGGTCACGCTGGAACTGGGCGGCAAATCCGCCGCGATCATCTTGGACGACGCCGATCTGGACGCCACCATCAACGGCCTGCGCACCCAGTCGTTCGCCAACAACGGTCAGACCTGCTATCTGAACTCGCGCATCCTGGCCCCGCGGTCGCGGTACGCCGAGGTGGTGGACGCCATAGCCGCCATGGCCGAAGGGCTGACGGTGGGAGACCCGCTGGAGCTGGCCACCGACATCGGCCCCGTCGTCAGCGAACGGCAACGCGAACGCGTCCTGGGCTACATCGATGCCGGCACCGCGGATGGTGCGAAAATCGTGGCCGGCGGCGCCATCCCGAAGGATCAGCCGCGTGGCTGGTTCGTCGAACCCACGGTGTTCGCCGATGTCTCCAATGAGCATCGGATCGCCCAGGAGGAGATTTTCGGCCCGGTGCTCGCGGTGATCGCCTACGACGACGACGCCGACGCGGTCCGGATCGCCAACGACAGCGAATACGGCCTGGGCGGCACGGTGTGGTCGGCCGACACCGACCGTGCCACCGCGGTAGCCAGATCCGTGCACACCGGCACGATCGGCGTGAACGCCTACAACCTGGATATCGCCGCCCCGTTCGGCGGCGTCAAGGCCAGCGGCCTGGGCCGCGAGCTCGGCCCCGAGGGCCTCGACGCCTTCCTGGAGACCAAGTCCATCTACCGCAGCGGAAGGGCCTGACATGGCGCTGGATCCGAGAACTCCCGTCCTGATCGGCTACGGCCAGGTCAACCAGCACGCAGCAGACCCGGCGACTGCACTGGAGCCCGTCGCGCTGATGGCGCAGGCGGCCCGGGTGGCCGCCGACCCGCGTGTGCTCGAGGCCGTCGACGCGATCCGCGTCGTCAACCTGCTGTCGTGGCGGTACCGCGATCCGGGCCTGGCGCTCGGTGAGCTGATCGGCGCCAAGAGCGCCGCCACCCGCTACACCGGCGTGGGCGGAAACGTGCCGCAGTCGCTGGTGAACCAGGCATGCCTGGACATCATGGCGGGCCGCTCCGAAGTGGTGCTGCTGGCGGGCGCCGAGGCCTGGCGTACCCGCAAGCGCCAGAAGGCCAACGGGATTCGTCCGGACTGGACCAAGCAGGACGAATCGGTTGCCGTCCCGCCGGGCGCCGAGGACGCCGTCGAGATGTCCAGCCCGGCCCAGGATCGTGTCGGCCTGGCACTGCCGTCACACGTCTACCCGCTGTTCGAAGAGGCACTGCGTATCGACAGCGGAGCCTCCCAGGACGAGCACCGCCGCCGCATCGGTGCGCTGTGGGCCCGGTTCAACGAAGTGGCACAGCACAATCCGCACGCCTGGAGCAATCAGGCCTACACCGGCGAACAGATCACCACTCCCGCCGCCGACAACCGGATGATCAGCTGGCCGTACACCAAGCTGCTGAACTCCAACAACATGGTCGACCAGGGTGCCGTCGTCATCCTGACCTCGGTCGAGAAGGCGCAATATCTGCAGATTCCCGCCGAGCGCTGGGTTTTCCCGTGGTCGGGCACCGATTCCCATGACACCTATTCGATCGCCGAACGCTGGGAGTACCACCGTTCACCGGCGATCCGGATCGCCGCAGCCCGCGCACTGGAGCTGTCCGGTCTCGGGATCGGCGACATCGACTTCATCGACATCTATTCGTGCTTCCCGTCGGCGGTGCAGGTGGCTGCCAACGAGATCGGTGTGCCGCTGGACGATCCGGCACTGCCGTTGACGGTCACCGGCGGGCTCACCTTTGCCGGTGGCCCGTGGAACAACTACGTGATGCACTCCATCGCCACCATGGCCGAGAAGCTGGCCGCCAGCCCAGGCACCCGCGGCCTGATCACCGCCAATGGCGGATACCTGACCAAGCACGCGTTCGGTGTGTACAGCGCGACCCCGCCGCCGGAGCAGTTCCGTTGGCAGGACGTGCAATCCGAGGTAGACGCCGAGCCGACTCGGCGCGCGGTCGCGGATTTCGAGGGCGTCGGGGTCGTCGAGACCTGGACGGCGCCCTACGGCCGCGACGGTACGCCGGAGAAGGTGTTCCTGGCGGTACGTACGCCCGAGGACGAGCGGGCGCTGTCGGCGATCACCGATCCCGACAGCGTCAGCGCGGTACTGGCCGCCGACGGCGAAAACCTGCCCGGCATGAAGGTGCGGATCGACGCCGACGGGACCGCCGTTCCCGCATAGCCGACCGTCGAGCACACCATTGAGTCAGGTACCGACTCCCGCCAGCGGCTGATCCGGGTCGGTGAGCTTTCCGGTGTCCACGGGACGGCGATTGCGGATGACGGCCTTGATGTCGTCGAGGCCTTCCCAGACGTTGACGTTCATCCCGGCCAGCACGCGGTCATCGCCGTCGAGCCAGAACGCCGTGAACTCACGGCCTTTGACGTCACCGCGGGTCAGCACCTTGCGGTATCCGGCCGAATGGCCGACGTACTCCATACCCAGGTCGTATTGGTCGGTGAAGAAGTACGGCAATTCGTCATAGACGGCGTGACGACCCATCATGGCTGCCGCGGCAACTGGAGGCTGCTTGAGCGCATTTGCCCAGTGCTCCGTGCGAATCCTGGTGTCCAGCAAGGGATGTTCTGCCGCGGCGATGTCACCGACTGCGTAGATGTTCGGATCACTGGTGCGCAGTGACGCGTCGACGGCCACCCCGCCATCGGCCATCTGCAGCCCCGCGGCCTCGGCGATCTCGATATTCGGCGCCGCCCCGACCGCGACCAGAACCGCGTCGGCCGCCACCCCGGCGCCGTCGTCGAGCGCCAGGCCGCTGGCCGTGTTGCCGATGGTGGTGATCTCGGCGACACCGGTCTTGCAGCGCAGATCCACACCATGCTCGCGGTGCAGGTCGGCGAACACCTGGGCCATCTCGGGTCCCATCGCCCCCAGCAACGGCAACTCGGCGGCCTCCACGACGGTCACGGCGACGCCGCGATCACGCGCCCCGGCGGCGACCTCCAGGCCGATCCAGCCACCGCCGACGATGCCGAGAGCGGCACCGTCGGTCAGGGCTGCGCTGATGGCCTCGGCATCGGGGTATGTGCGCAGGTAGTACACCCGGTCGGC
The DNA here is from genome assembly GCA_036273805.1 of Mycobacterium sp. Lineage (GTDB taxonomy): Bacteria > Actinomycetota > Actinomycetes > Mycobacteriales > Mycobacteriaceae > Mycobacterium. Next base: position 3,709 of record DASUGW010000139.1, on the reverse strand, counting down.
GCCGGCGCCGGTCAGCTTCGGGCGCCGCGATCGCGATCCGGTGGCCAGCAGCAGCTTGTCGTAGGACAGCGCTTCGCCGTCGGGTAACGTCACGGCTTGCTTGGGTCGTTCGATGCCGGTAATCTCGGTGCCCAGCCGCAGTTCTACGTCGTGATCTCGATACCAGGCGGCGTTGTGCACCGTGAACTCTTCGAGCCCCTTCTTGCCGGCCAGAAACTCCTTGGACAACGGTGGTCGCTCATAGGGGAGGAGCTCCTCGGCGCCGATCAACACGATGTGGCCGTCGAAGTCGTTGTCCCGCAATGCCTCCGCGGCCTTCGCGCCCGCAAGCCCGGCGCCGACGATGACGTAGGTGGTGGTCCTGGACATGGCAGTGCCTCCGTATCTCTAACCCGTGATTCGCGCGGACAGGTCGTCGTCGAGCGAGACGCGCACCAGGGCCGCCGCCAACCCCGCGTTGGTCTGCGGCGCCAGCGCACCGAGCTTCTCGGGGTCGGGCGGCAGTCCGAGGCGGCGGGCCGCGGCCAGCGCACGTTCGTCGAAGTAGGGACGCACCCACGGCCACACGTCCTGCACCTCGCGCAGGAAGATCGACGCCCCGGTATCGCCGATGCCGGTGAACTCTTCGAGCCGTCGCATCGCGCCGGCGACGCGACGGTCCGCGACCGCGGCCAGGCGCCGCATGTCACCGAAGTAGTCGGAGTCGACCTTGCCGGCCATGTCGTGAAGGCGGTCGGCCGAGCTCTCGTCGTAGCGTGCGTAGCCGGCCCGGCCGAAGGCGTCGATCATGGTGTGCCGCTTGGCCTCCAGCACAGCCGCCGGGGTGCGCAGGCCGGCTTTCCACAGTTCGGCGGCGGCCTTGGTCGCAGTGTCTGCGGCAATCGGCTTGGCGGCGAGCATGCTCAGCACAAGCAGCTGAAAAAGCGGCATCGGCGTGTTCTTCAGCCGAATGCCGGCCTGTATCGCATACGTGGTCCCGGCCAATTGCAGCAGCCTGCGGACCCGAGTGGTGTCGTCCATACGTCCACCGCGTACCCGCCGCGGCGGGCGGTCAACCTACTTGGGCGGCAGTGTCCGCGCGTAATCGACACCGCGCTGCAGCCAGGACTGAAGTTGGCGTTTGGTGCGGATGCCTTCGTCGGCCACCCGCAGCCAGCCCCGGGTCTGCCGGCCGGCCATCACCATCGGAGCGACATGCGGCCGGTCGAGCAGTGCCGCGGTCTGCGCGGGCGGCACACGGACCATCAGGCCGCCCTTGGAGCTGACGCAGACGGCCATGTGCCCGCCGACCAGGAAGGCCAGGCCGCCGAACATCGCCTTTTCATCGAATCGCTGACCGGACAGCAACTCACGAACCCGGTGAGCCAGCTCGCTGTCGTACATCACGACCGCCGTACAGGAGGACCGCCGCAAACCTCCACGGTCAGTCCAGGTCCACCCGGACGGTCAACAGATCGGTGCCCATCAACCGCACGACGGCGCTGTTGCCGCCGGGGAGCTGCTTGAGCCGGGCGATGGGGTCGTCGTCGGGCAGCAGACGTGCGGTGCCCGTGCGCCATCTGCCGCCGATGCGCATGCGCACCGCGGCATCGGCCTTGATGTTCTTGACGTAGTCGGAATGCGCACCGTGCTCCGACACCATCCAGAACACGTTGTCGACGACGCGCCCACCCACCGCGGTAATTCGCGGCTGGCCGGATTTACGGCCGGTGGTCTCCAGCAGAACCGGCGCGATCCGGCGCCCGACGGGGTTGGCGAGATGGCGCTGCACCGTGTGCACCACGGACCGCTTCAGACTCATACCGCGAGTGTAGAACGCGCCGAGCGTGAATCGGCGTGCGAGCTTCCGGGCGGATTCTCGCAACAGGTTCACGCTCGGCGCGTGACGGATCAGGCGGCGGCCGTCACCGCGTTACCGACCGGTTCCAGCGCTTGCGCGACGATGTCGGCAACGTCGGTCATCGGCTTCACCTCGAGCGCGGCGAGCACCTCGGCAGGCACGTCGTCGAGATCGGGCTCGTTGCGTTGCGGAATGAAAACCGTTGACAATCCGGCACGCTGGGCGGCCAGCAGCTTCTGCTTGACACCGCCGATCGGCAGCACGCGGCCGTTGAGCGTGACCTCGCCGGTCATCCCGACGTCGCCGCGCACTTGACGCCCGGTGGCCATCGAGACCAGCGCGGTCACCATGGTGACGCCGGCCGACGGGCCGTCCTTGGGAACGGCACCGGCGGGCACGTGCACGTGGATCTTGCGGTCCAGCGCCTTCGGGTCGACACCGAGTTGCTCGGCGTGCGAACGAACGTAGGACAGCGCGATCTGCGCCGACTCCTTCATCACGTCGCCCAGCTGACCGGTCAGCTGCAGACCCGGCTCACCATCGTTGGAGTTGACCTCGATGTAGAGCACGTCGCCACCCATCCCGGTGACCGCCAGACCGGTGGCCACACCGGGCACCGCGGTACGTTCGGCGGATTCCGGGGTGAACCGCGGACGGCCCAGGTAGTCAACGAGATCCGGCTCGTCGATGGTGAGGCCGGCGCTCTGCTTCCCGCTCGACGCCAGCTTCGTGGTGGCCTTGCGCAGTGCCTTGGCCAGCAACCTCTCGAATTGCCGCACACCCGGCTCGCGGGTGTAGTCGGCCGCGATCTTGCGCAGTGCCGCATCCGTCACCGTCACCTCGCCGTCGGTCAGCGCCGCACGTTCGGCCTGCCGGGGCAGCAGGTAGTCGCGCGCGATGGCGACCTTGTCGTCCTCGGTGTAGCCGTCGAGAGTGATCAGCTCCATGCGGTCCAGCAGCGCGCTCGGGATGTTCTCGATGACGTTGGCCGTCGCCAGGAACACCACATCGGACAGGTCCAGGTCGAGTTCGAGGTAGTGGTCGCGGAACGTGTGGTTCTGCGCCGGGTCGAGCACCTCGAGCAGCGCAGCCGACGGGTCGCCGCGGTAGTCGGAGCCCACCTTGTCGATCTCGTCCAGCAGCACAACAGGATTCAACGATCCCGCTTCCCCGATGGCCCGCACGATGCGGCCCGGCAGGGCACCGACATAGGTCCGCCGATGGCCGCGGATCTCGGCCTCGTCGCGCACACCGCCCAGGGCGACACGCACGAACTTGCGGCCCAAAGCCCGGGCCACCGATTCACCCAGCGAGGTCTTGCCGACCCCGGGCGGACCGGCCAGCACCATCACGGCACCGGAACCACGCCCGCCGACCACGGCCATGCCGCGCTCGGCGCGCCGGGCACGCACGGCCAGATACTCGACGATGCGGTCCTTGACGTCGTCCAGGCCGTGGTGGTCGGCATCGAGAATCTCGCGGGCCGCCTTGAGATCCGTCGAGTCCTCAGTGGTCACGTTCCACGGCAGGTCCAGGACGGTGTCCAGCCAGGTGCGGATCCAGCCGCCCTCAGGGCTCTGGTCGCTGGCCCGCTCCAGCTTGCCGACCTCGCGCAGCGCGGCTTCGCGGACCTTCTCGGGCAGGTCGGCCGCCTCGACGCGGGCCCGGTAATCCGCCTCTTCGCCAGCGCCATCCGGACCCAATTCGCCGAGTTCCTTGCGGATTGCGGCGAGTTGCTGGCGCAGCAGGAACTCCTTCTGCGTCTTCTCCATGCCCTCGCGGACGTCCTCGGCGATCTTGTCGTTGACCTCCACCTCGGCGAGGTGGTCGCTCGTCCAGTCGATCAGCGCCGTCAGCCGCGCAACCACG
>DASUGW010000138.1:0-24223 GCA_036273805.1 Mycobacterium sp. | reverse complement strand
GGAAGACGGCGTCACCGGCCTTCATGTCCGAGGTGCCGCAGCCGTACAGCAGAGGTCCCTCGATGCGACTGGGCAGATTGTCGGCGGCGGGGACGGTATCCAGATGCCCGGCGAGCAGCACCCGGCTGCCCAGGCCGCGGTTCGTACGGGCGAGCACCGCATTGCCATTGCGGATGACCTCGAACCCAGCGGTCTGAGCCCGCAATGCGGCTTCCACTTCGTCGGCGATACGCGCCTCGTCGCGGGATTCGCTGGGGATGTCGACCAACGCGGCGGTCAGCGCGACCGGGTCGCCGTGTAGATCCAGCATGGTTTCCCAGCCTAGTCACCGTCGGTAACCGCCACGCAGACCAGCGCGTTGTCGACGGCCACGCTGGGATTTTGCGCCCGCTACCCAGCGCGGGGCACGGGCTCGCTGACCGGTAACCTCTAGCACCGTGACTGGAGCTTCGGGTATCGGATTGGCGACGCTGACGGCCGACGGAACGGTGCTGGATAGCTGGTTCCCGGCCCCGGAGCTGGGCACCTTCGATCCGCCGGGCAACCTGCGGCTCACCGCCGCCGAAGCGCCCACCGATTTGGTCGCACTGGCCGGAACCGACCCCGACCGCGGCACCGAGACGGTGGTGCTGCGGACCACGATCGTGGACCTGAGTGCACCGGCCACCGACGCGCACGACGTGTACCTGCGTCTGCATCTGCTCTCGCACCGCCTGGTCGCGCCGCACCAGCTGAACACCGACGGGTTCTTCGGCCTGCTTTCGAACGTGGTGTGGACGAACTTCGGTCCGTGCGCGGTCGACGGCTTCGAGACGGTGCGGGCCCGGCTGCGCAAGCGCGGGCCGGTGACGGTGTACGGCATCGACAAGTTTCCGCGGATGGTCGACTACGTGGTGCCCTCGGGCGTACGGATCGCCGACGCCGACCGGGTCCGCCTGGGCGCGCATCTGGCGCCGGGTACGACGGTGATGCACGAGGGCTTCGTGAACTTCAACGCCGGGACGCTGGGCACGTCGATGGTGGAGGGCCGGATCTCGGGCGGCGTGGTGGTCGGCGACGGATCCGATGTCGGCGGCGGCGCGTCGATCATGGGCACGCTGTCCGGCGGCGGCACCGAGGTCATCTCGATCGGCAAGCGCTGCCTGCTCGGTGCGAACTCCGGGCTGGGCATCTCGCTGGGCGACGACTGCGTGGTCGAGGCGGGGCTGTACGTCACCGCCGGCACCAAGGTGAGCCTGACGGACGGAGCGACGGTCAAGGCCCGGGAGCTGTCGGGCGCGAACAACCTGCTGTTCCGGCGCAATTCGGTTTCCGGCGCGGTCGAGGTGGTCTCCCGGGACGGCCACGGCATCGCCTTGAACGAAGCCCTGCACGCGAACTAGCCATGACCGATCACGCGTTCAGTGACGCTGAGCGCCACGCCGTCTACCGGGCCATCTTCGAACGTCGGGACATGCGGCGCTTCGTCCGCGGCAGCGTGGTCGACGACGATGTGCTCGCCCGGATCCTGCAGGCGGCGCACGCCGCGCCGAGCGTCGGCCTGATGCAGCCGTGGCGGTTCATCCGGATCACGGATGCATTGCTGCGCAAACGTATTCATTCGCTTGTCGATGAAGAGCGGTTGCGGACGGCCCAAGCCCTGGGCCAGCGGGAGGACGAATTCCTGGCGCTGAAGGTCGAGGGCATCCTGGATTGTGCCGAATTGCTGGTGGTCGCCCTGGGTGACAACCGGGCCGGGCATGTCTTCGGCCGGCGCACCATGCCGCAGATGGACCTGGCGTCGGCGGCGTGCGCAATCCAGAACGTCTGGCTGGCGGCGCGGGCCGAAGGTCTGGGTGTCGGCTGGGTGTCGATCTTCGAACCCACCGAACTCGCAGCGCTGCTCGGCATGCCTGCCGACGCCGACCCGATTGCCGTGCTGTGCGTCGGCGAGGTTCCGGAGTTTCCCGACCGCCCGCAGTTGGAGATCGACCACTGGACGGTCGGACGGCCGCTGCGCGAGTTCGTCTTCGAAAACGGCTGGAGCTGACGGGATTTCCGTGTGACGATGCGCGCTCAGCGCAAGCGATCACCTCGAAGTCACTCCGGGGCCAGTACGCAGAACTCGTTACCCTCTGGGTCGGCCAGCACCACCCACGACTGCTCCCCCTGTCCGATGTCGACATGGCGCGCACCGAGGGCGAGCAACCGGTCCACCTCGGCTCGCTGATCACCGGGAGTGAAGTCGAAGTGGATCCGGTTCTTGACGACCTTGTCATCGGCGACCGGAAGGAAAAGCCAGTTCGGCCCGGCGGGTGCCCGCAGCAACACGTCGCCGTCCTCGGTGACCTCAAATGTCCAGCCCAGCGCCTCCGCCCACCACGCACCCAGAGCGTGAATGTCGGCGGCGTCGATGCAGATCTCACTGAACCGCAAGGTCATCTCAATGCCAACCCATCATTTCCTTCTTCATCACCTTGCCCATCGGGTTGCGGGGCAGGCTGTCCACCCGGCGCACTTCACGAGGACGTTTGTGCACCGAAAGCTGTTGGGCGACAAAGTCGATGAGAGCCTTCGGTTCGGCGTCGCCGACGACGTAGGCGACGATGCGCTGGCCGAGGTCGTCGTCGGGGACACCGATCACCGCAACCTCGGCGACGCCGGGATGGCCGAGCAGCACGGTCTCGATCTCTCCGGCGCCGATGCGGTAGCCGCCGGACTTGATCAAATCCACCGATTCGCGTCCGACGATCTGGTGCATGCCGCCCGCGTCGATCGCCGCTACGTCGCCGGTGACATACCAACCGTCGGCGCCGAGCACCTCGGCGGTGGCATCCGGGCGATTGAGATAGCCGTCGAATGTCATCGGACCCCGAACATGAAGGCGGCCAATGGTTTCACCGTCGTGCGGTACCTCGGCGCCGGACTCGTCGACCAGCCGGGTTTCGACGCCGGGCAGCGGCAATCCGACCCAGCCCGGTCGACGTTCGCCGTCGGCCAGGGTGCTCAGCGTAATCAGCGATTCGGTGCTGCCGTACCGCTCGACCGGGGCGTGGCCGGTGAGCTGCACAAGGCCGTCGAACACCGGCACGGGCAGTGCGGCACTCCCCGACACCAGCAGTCGGGCGCTGCGAAGCGCAGCCGCCGCGTCGGACTCGGCGACCACCCGGGACCACACCGTCGGCACCCCGAAGAACAGTGTGCCGCCCGCAGCAGCCGCCTCAGCGTAGGCCTGCGGAGTGGGTTTTCCGGTGTGCACGAAGCGGTTTCCGATGCGCAGCGAGCCCAGCAGTCCCAGCACCAGACCGTGCACATGGAACAGTGGCAGACCGTGCACCAGGGTGTCCTCGGGCGTCCACTGCCACGCCGCAGCGAGCGCGTCGAGATCCGCGGCGACCGCGCGCCGGCTGGTCTGCACGCCCTTGGGCAATCCGGTGGTGCCGGATGTGTACATGACGTACGCCGGGGCATCGGCCGGCGGTTCGGCGTAGTTATGCCAGGACCGGGCGTGCAGCCGCACCGGGATGTGCGGCAGTCCGGCCGGATCGTCGGGACGGTCACCAAGCCACGCCTGCGCGCCGGAGTCGGTGAGGATGTGATTGCGCTCGGCGGTGCCGACATCGGCCGGCACCGGAACGAAGGGCACCCCGGCGATGAGTGAACCCGTCACCGCCAGCACGGTGGCCGCCGTCGGCCGGGCCAGCACCGCGACCCGTTGCAGGCCGGCGACCCGTTCGGCGACGGCAGTGGCCGCCCCCACAAGGTCGCTGCGGGACAGCACCGTTCCATCGATGCGCACGGCATCGGCCAGGTCGGTGGCAGAAGCGGACTTCAAGGACGCCAACAGCACGGGTGCGACGATACTGGGCCCATGTCGCGGATTGAACCCATCTCCAGCCGTCAGGTGTATGCCAACAACTGGATGACCGTCCGCGAGGACAGCATCCGGCGACCCGACGGCAGCCAGGGCATCTACGGTGTCGTCGACAAACCGGATTACGCGCTGGTGCTGGCCCGGCGCGACGACGGATACTTCGCGCTGGTGGAGCAATACCGGTATCCGCTGGCGATGCGGCGCTGGGAGTTCCCACAGGGTGCGGTCGGCCTGCACGATCTGGACCCCGGCGAACTGGCGCACCGGGAACTGCGCGAAGAGACCGGCATCGTCGCCGAACAGTTGACGTACCTCGGGCTGCTCGATGTCGCCGCCGGGATGAGCAGCCAGCGGGGCCGGGTGTTTCTGGCGACCGGCATCACCGAGGGCGATCCCGAGCGCGAACATGAGGAGCAGGACCTGCGCCATGGCTGGTTCGCCCGCGCCCGGATCGAGGAGATGATGCGGGCCGGAGAGATCACCGACGCACAATCGATTGCGGCGTGGATGTTATTGGCGCTGCACGAACGGCCCTGATACACGCCGGGAACCGATCGCGGCCATTGCGTCAGGTGCGTTCGGTGAGGGCCCGCAGGAAGAATCCCAGGTTGGCGGGCCGCTCAGCGAGCCGGCGCACGAAGTAGCCGTACCACTGCGTGCCGAAGGGTACGTACACCCGCACATGGTTTCCGTCGGCGGTCAGCCGCTTCTGCTCCGCGTCGCGGATGCCATAGAGCATCTGATATTCGAAATGGTCGGTGCCGCGGCCGGTTTCGCGGGCCAGATCGGGCACTGCCGCAATCACCTGCGGATCATGAGAGGCGACCATGGGATAGCCGTTGCCCTCCATCAGGATTCGCAGACACCGTAGATAGCTCGCCGTCACCTCGTTGCGATCGCGGTAGGCCACCGATGCAGGTTCGTCATATGCGCCCTTGCACAACCGGATACGCGCACCGGAGGCGGCGAACTCGCGACAATCGGTGTCGGTTCGTTTGAGATACGCCTGAAGCACCGTTCCCAGCCACGGAAAGTCCTCGCGCAGTGCGCGCACGATCGCCAGCGTCGAGTCCGTCGTGGTGTGGTCCTCGGCATCGATGGTGACCCAGGTCCTGACCTCGCGGGCCCTGCTGCAAATGGCATGCGCGTTCTCGTAGGCGATCTTCTCGCCGTGGCGGGGTAAAGACTGCCCGAGCGCGGACAGTTTCAGCGAAACCTCAAAGGGCAGCGGGCCGTACCCGGTCGTGGGTGTGATGTTGTCGAGCAGGTCGAGGTACGCGGCGACGGTGGCGTCGGCGCTGGCGGGGTCGGTGACATCTTCGCCGAGATAGTCGACGCTGACGAAACGCTCCGATGAACGCAGTGCGTCAACGGCTTTCAGCACATCTGCAATCGCCTCACCGGGGACGAACCGGTCCACCACGCGCCGGGTCACCGGCAGGCGTTCGGCTGTGTTGCGCAGCCGCAGTGAGCGTCCGGCGGCAAGGATCGCTGGACGGGCCAGGTGCGAGAAGACGCCGGACATCATGCCTCCATGTGCGGATAGTTGTGTTCGGTTGGGGCCGTGAACGTTTCCTTGATCGAACGTGCCGAGGTCCAGCGCAGCAGGTTCAGCGGTGAGCCTGCCTTGTCGTTGGTGCCCGAGGCGCGACCGCCGCCGAACGGTTGCTGGCCGACCACCGCGCCGGTCGGCTTGTCGTTGACGTAGAAGTTGCCGGCGGTGTTGCGCAGCCGCTCGGACGCCCTCAGCACCGCGACGCGGTCGTCGGCGATCACGGCGCCGGTCAGTGCGTAGCGCGCGGTGGCATCGACGACGCCGAGAATGTCGTCGAACTTCTCGTCGGGGAACACGTGTACCGCCAGGATCGGTCCGAAGTACTCGGTCGCGAAAGCCTCATCTTTCGGATCGTCGGACAGCAGGACTGTGGGCCGCACGAAATAGCCTTGGCTGGCGTCGTATTCGCCGCCGACGGCCACGGTCACCCCGGCCGCCCCCTTGGCACGTTCGATGGCCGCGACGTTCTTGGCGAAGGCCCGCTCGTCGATCAGCGCGCCGCCGTAGTTGGAAAGGTCGGTGACGTCGCCGTAGCGCAGCGCCTCGGTGGCGGCGAGGAAGTCGTCGCCCATCCGGTGCCACACCGACGCCGGGATGTAGGCGCGCGATGCAGCCGAGCACTTCTGGCCCTGGTAGTCGAACGCACCGCGAATCAGCGCGGTGCGCAGGACATCCGGATCGGCACTAGTGTGCGCGACCACGAAGTCCTTGCCGCCGGTCTCCCCCACCAGTCGCGGGTAACTGCGGTAGCGCTCGATGTGGCTGCCGACTTCCCGCCACAGGTGCTGGAAGGTGGCCGTCGATCCGGTGAAGTGAATGCCGGCCAGCCGCGGGTCGGCCAGCACCACATCTGAGACCGCGTAGCCATCTCCGGTGAGCAGGTTGATCACCCCGGGCGGCAGCCCCGCGGCTTCCAGCAGTTGCATCGTCAGGTATGCCGAAAATGTCTGTGTGACAGATGGTTTCCAGATGACGGCGTTGCCCATCAACACGGGAGCAGTGGGCAGGTTGCCGGCGATGGCGGTGAAGTTGAAGGGAGTGATGGCGTAGACGAAGCCCTCCAGCGGGCGGTAGTCGGTGCGATTCCACACCCCACGGCTGCTGAGTGGCTGCTGGGCCAGAATCTGGCGGGCGAACGCGACGTTGAATCGCCAGAAGTCCACCAATTCGCAGGGTGCGTCGATCTCGGCCTGGTAGGCGGTCTTCGACTGACCGAGCATGGTGGCGGCGGCGATCTTCTCCCGCCACGGGCCGGCCAGCAGGTCGGCAGCGCGCAGGAACACTGCAGCGCGCTCGTCGAACGGCATGGCCGCCCATGAACGGGAAGCTGCCACGGCTCCTTCGACGGCGGCCTGCGCGTCGGCGTGGTCGGCGTTGCTCAGCGTGCCGAGCACGGTGTGCCGGTTGTGCGGTTGGACGACGTCGATCCGCGCGCCGTCACCCATGCGGTGGCGTCCGGCGATGACATGCGGCAGCTCGATCGGGTCGGCCGCCAGGCTGTGTAACGACGCGGTCAGCCGGGTCCGTTCGGGGGAATGCGGGGCGTAGTCGTGCACCGGCTCGTTGGTCGGCAGAGGCACATCGGTGATGGCGTCCATATCGACAAGGATTGCTGATTCGGCACCGTCAGCAGTTGGCTGATCCGTTAATAGTCGGGCGCAATGCTTGTAGAATCAGACAACATGGCCGTGACCGGTGTCAGCCTCGGACAACTGCTGTTGGCGCTGGACGCCACCATGGTCACCCTGACCGAGGCGCCACGGGGTCTCGATCTGACGGTTGCGTCGTCGGCCCTGATCGACTCCGATGACATTCAGCTCGGACTGGCCGTCGGTGCCGGCTCGGCCGACATTTTCTTCCTGCTCGGGGTTTCCGGCGAGGAGACGTTGCGCTGGCTCGACCTGCAGCCGAGCACCCGTCCGCCCGTCGCTGTCTTTCTCAAGCACCCCTCCGATGCGGCGGTGGCACGCGCGGCGGTCGCCGGCATCGCCGTCGTCGCGGTTGAACCGCAGGCCCGCTGGGAGCGGCTATACCGGTTGGTCAACCACGTCTTCGAACACCACCGGCACGATCCGGGCCTCGATTCGGGCACCGACCTGTTCGGCCTCGCGCAAGCCATCGCCGACCGCACCCACGGCATGGTCAGCATCGAGGATGCGGCGTCGCACGTGCTGGCGTATTCGGCGTCCAGCGAAGAAGCAGACGAGTTGCGGCGCCTGTCGATCCTGGGCCGCGCCGGACCGCCGGAGCATCTGCAGTGGTTATCCCAGTGGGGCATTTTCGACGCGCTGCGGGCCGGACCCGCCGTGGTGCAGGTGGATGCCCGGCCGGAACTCGGGCTGCAGCCGCGGCGGGCCGTCGGCGTCTACGGCGCGGACGACGAACCGCGCCAGCCGCCGGCCTACCTGGGCACCATCTGGGTCCAGCAGGGGTCGCGCCCACTGGCCGAGGACGCCGACGACGTGCTCGGTGGTGCCTCGGTGCTGGCGTCGCGGATCATGACGCGGCTGGCCGCCGCTCCGTCGGCCCCCACCACCCGGTTGCAGCAGTTGCTGGGACTTCGGGAGGACGACGACGAGGCCGATATCGCCGACATCGCGCGTGAACTCGGCATCACCGCGTCTGGGCCGGCCGCGATCGTCGGGTTCGAAAGCGGCACCGTCGATACGCGGCTGGCTCACGTGATGGCGTTGAGCGCCAGCGCTTTTCACCGGGAAGCGCAAGTTACCTCCGTCGGCGCCCGGGTCTACGCGCTGTTCCCCGGAATCGGCAAGCCGGCCACCGTCTCGTCGTGGGCGCGCGGCGCGGTGAGCGCGCTGCACACCGAACTGGGCCTGCAACTGCGCGCGGTGATCGCCGCACCGGTGACCGGCCTGGGGCAGGCGGCGGCAACGCGGATCGAGATCGACCGGGCGCTTGACAGCGCCGGTCGGCATCCTGGCGCATTACGGCAGGTGACCTCGCTCGCCGAAGCGCGCACGACGGTGCAGCTCGACGAGATCGTCACCCGTGTCGCCGCCGATCCACGGCTGGTGGATCCGCGAATTCGCGAACTACGCGAACACGATTCGATGCTGGCCGACACGCTACGTGCCTACCTGGACAGCTTCGGCGACGTGGCGACCGCCGCCCGCTGGCTGCACGTACACCCCAACACTGTGCGGTACCGGGTGCGCCGCATCGAGCAGCTGTTGGGCACAACGCTGGCCGATCCGGATGTGCGGCTGCTGTTTTCGCTGAGCCTGCGGGCGCTGACCTGATTCGGCGGGGTGAACGTCAGCCCAGCCGGGACACCGCGGCTCCAATGCGCTCGTCGGTCGCCGTCAGCGCGATCCGCACATGCTTGGATCCGCGCGGTCCGTAGAACTCCCCCGGCGCCACCAGGATCCCGCGTTCGGCGAACCAGGCCACGGTTTCGCGGCACGGCTCGTCGCGGGTGGCCCACAGATACAGGCCCGCTTCGGAATCGTCGACCCGGAATCCGGCGGCCCGCACCGCCGGCAGCAGCGCGTCCCGGCGCAGGGCGTACCGCGTGCGCTGGTCCTGCTCGTGCGCGTCGTCGTCGAGGGCCGCCACCATCGCGGCCTGGACCGGTGTGGGCACCATCATGCCCGCGTGCTTGCGAACCGCGAGCAACTCCGCGACCAGATCGGGGTCACCGGCGACGAATCCGGCACGGTAACCCGCCAGCGACGAGGTCTTCGACAGCGAATGCACGGCGAGCAGGCCGGTGTGGTCACCGCCGCACACCGACGGATGCAGCACCGACACCGGTTTGGCGTCCCAGCCCAGGCCCAGGTAGCACTCGTCGGACGCCACGACGGCGCCCCGCTCGCGGGCCCATTCGACCACCTTGCGCAGATGGTCGACTCCCAGCACCTTCCCGGTGGGGTTGCTCGGCGAGTTGACGAACACCAGCGCGGGCCGCTGCGGGCCCAGCTGGGTCAGCGCGTCCGCGGCGAGCACCGGTGCACCGGCCAGCCGCGCGCCGACGTCGTAGGTGGGATACGCCAGCTCCGGGATGACGACAAGGTCGCCGTCGCCGAGCCCCAGCAATGTCGGCAGCCACGCAATCAGCTCCTTGGTGCCGATCACCGGGAGGACGGCATCTCCGGTCAGCTCCGATACGCCGTACCGCCGTTGCAGCGCTGCGACGATAGACGCACGCAGCTGCGGGGTTCCGGCGGTGGTCGGATAACCGGGTGCGGCGGCGGCCGAGGCCAACGCCTCCTGGATCACCGGCGCAACCGGATCTACGGGCGTACCGACAGAGAGGTCGACAATGCCGTCAGGGTGCGAACGGGCCGTAGCGGTGACCGCCGCGAGGGTGTCCCAGGGGAACACCGGAAGGGCCGCTGAGCGAGGGGTGCGCACCGGCCGGGGTGACACGGCTGCGCTCAGCCCTCGCCCTGCGGGGCCAGATCCTTGACGGCCTGCGGGTCGTTGTCGGTCTGGCCGACCTTCGACGCACCGCCCGGGGAGCCGAGCTCCTCGAAGAAGTCGGCGTTGCTCTGCGTGTAGCTGCTCCACTGATCCGGGACGTCATCTTCGTAGAAGATGGCTTCGACCGGGCAGACCGGTTCGCACGCGCCGCAGTCCACGCACTCGTCGGGATGGATGTACAGCATGCGTGCGCCCTCGTAGATGCAGTCGACGGGGCATTCCTCAATGCATGCCTTGTCTTTGACGTCGACGCATGGTTGAGCGATCACGTAGGTCACAGAACTCTCCTCGGCTTGCAGGCGGGCTGCTGCGTGTTCAGTTTCGGGTGGGTCATTTTCAGTTTGGGTGGTTCACAGACTTCAGCATCCGGGAGGCTGAACCCGGACGTGCGTGCCAGTGTGCCCTAGTCTTTGCCGCCCCGGCTTCGTGACGGCAGTTACTGATACTAGACGTCGCATACAAAACCCGCGAAACCGCTCCGCTATGCGCATTAGTGCAGTGCAACAAATTGCATATAACCGCGGGTATCTTTTATGCTCTCGCGGTGGCGCTTGCACACGCGATCTTGGTATCGCTGAGCGAACAGTCCGGCTCCGGATACGAACTGGCCCGCCGGTTCGACCGCTCGATCGGGCACTTCTGGAGTGCGACGCATCAGCAGATCTACCGCACGCTGCAGACCATGGAGAACGCCGGCTGGGTCACCGCCAAGCAGGTAACCCAGCAGGGACGGCCGGACAAGAAGGTCTACACCGTCGCCCCGCCGGGGGGCGCCGAGCTGGCGCGCTGGATCGCCGAAGCGCCCGCCGCGGCGCGCACCGCGAAGGCTGCGGCGCTCACCGACAACCGCACCCGCGATCTCGCGGTCAAGTTGCGCGGGGTCGGGTTCGGCGGCCCCGGTGCACTCGCCGCGGTATGCGAGCAGGCAAAGGCGCTGCGCGCGCAACGCGGCGCCCTGCTGGACACCTATCGCGGGTACCAGACCGCACAGTTTCCGGATCCATCTCAATTGGCCGGCAACGACTTACACCACTACCTGGTCCTGCGCGGGGGTATCTGCGCCGAACAGAGCACCATTGCGTGGCTCGACGAAGTCCTCGACGCGCTGGGAGCAGCACAGTGAACAACTACCCGAACCTACTGTCGCCGTTGGATCTTGGATTCACGACGCTGCGCAACCGCGTGATCATGGGCTCGATGCATACCGGACTGGAGGACCGCTCGCGCGACATCGGCAAGCTCGCGACGTACTTCGCCGAACGCGCCCGCGGGGGCGTCGGGCTGATCATCACCGGCGGGTACGCGCCCAACCGCGCGGGCTGGCTGCTGCCGTTCGCGGCGCAGCTGGTCTCGTCTGCCGAAGCCCGCAGACACCGGGAGATCACCTCCGCGGTGCACGAAGCCGACGGCAAGATCCTGCTGCAGATTCTGCACGCCGGCCGCTATTCCTACCATCCGTTCTCAGTGAGCGCATCATCGATCAAGGCCCCCATCAATCCGTTTCGTCCGCGTGCACTTCGCGACGTCGAAGCGACGATCGACGATTTCGTGCGCTGCGCAGTGCTGGCCCGGGAGGCCGGCTATGACGGCGTGGAGATCATGGGTAGCGAGGGATATCTGCTCAACCAGTTTCTTGCGCCACGGACCAACAGGCGCACCGACGCCTGGGGTGGCAGCGCTGCCAAGCGTCGCCGGATGCCCGTCGAGATCGTCCGCCGAACCCGCGCCGCTGTCGGGCCAGACTTCATCATCGACTACCGCATGTCGATGGCCGACTATGTCGAAGACGGCCAGAGCTGGGATGAAATCGTCGCGCTTGCAATCGAGGTCGAGACTGCGGGGGCGACGTTCATCAACACCGGCATCGGTTGGCACGAGGCGCGGGTGCCCACCATCGTCACATCGGTGCCCAGCGGGGCCTTCGTCGACATCAGCAATGCGGTAGCCGATATCGTCGGCATTCCGGTGGTCGCCTCCAATCGGATCAACATGCCCCAGGCCGCCGAACAGATCCTGGCCAACACCCGCATTCAGCTGATCTCAATGGCCCGTCCGTTTCTCGCCGATCCGGACTGGGTGGCCAAAGCCGCCGCCGGCAACGCCGACGAGATCAACACGTGCATCGCGTGCAACCAGGCCTGTCTGGATCACGCGTTCGTGCACAAAAAGGTTAGCTGCCTGCTGAATCCGCGCGCGGGACACGAGACCACACTGGTTCTGAGCCCCACCCGGCGAAGCCGCTCGGTGGCCGTCGTCGGTGCCGGACCAGCCGGGTTGGCCGCAGCGGTGACCGCCGCCGGGCGCGGCCACCGCGTCACGCTCTTCGACGCCAACACCTTCATCGGCGGACAGTTCGATATGGCACGGCGCATCCCCGGCAAAGAAGAATTCACCGAGACGGTTCGCTACTACAGCACGATGCTGGCCAAAAGCGGGGTCACCCAACGCCTCGGGATACGTGTCAGGGCAGAACATCTCACCGGCTTCGACGACGTCGTGTTGGCCACCGGCGTGACGCCCCGACTGCCCGACATCGTGGGTATCGACCACCCGATGGTGCTCACCTACCCCGAGGCAATCTATGGAACCAGAGCACTGGGCAAGCGGGTGGCCGTGATCGGCGCGGGTGGGATCGGCTTCGATGTCAGCGAACTGTTGACCACCTCGCCGGCAGCAGACGAGCAATCTCCGCAGAACCTCAAGGAGTGGAAGGCCGAGTGGGGCGCGGGCGACCCACAGGACGGCCGTGGCGGGCTCGTCGATCCCATCCCCGCACCCGCGGTACGGCAGGTGTACCTGCTGCAGCGCAGCAAAGGACCGCAGGGACGCACGCTGGGCAAGACCACCGGTTGGGTACACCGTGCGTCGTTGAAAGCAAAAGGCGTGCAGCAGCTCTCCGGAGTGAACTACGAACGCATCGACGACGCCGGACTGCACATCAGCTTCGGGCCCAAACGCCGACGGCCGCAGGTGTTGGCAGTTGACAACGTGGTGGTCTGCGCGGGCCAGGAATCCGTCCGCGATCTGGAAGAACAGTTGCGCCACACGGGTATCAACACGCACGTCATCGGGGGTGCGCTGGTGGCCGCAGAACTGGACGCCAAACGCGCGATCCGGCAGGGCACCGAACTGGCGGCGCGACTGTAACGGGCGGTAGGGTGCGGCTTTCACACGCTCTGATTGATCCTGCCACCGCAATTCGTTGACACCCCACGCGGCGACGGGTAACACTCGGGTCCGGAGTCGGCGACCCGCGGCCGTCCGAGAGGAGCATCAACGGATGCCTGCCAGCGAAGCCTGGGCACAGTTCAGCGCGGGCCTGCAAGCCGCCGGAGCCCGTCTCGGTGAGATCGAACTCGACCCGGTCGACTACGCCGATGGCTACCGAGCGCTGATGCGTGCGCTGAACAATCGCCTGAGCCGTCTCGAAACCGACAGCGACATACCGGAATTGACCGGCTTCAACAGCTGGCGCGAAAAGTTCTTCATGGACAACCCGGACTATCACTATTGGATCGCCGACATCCGCGACGACTGCTCGTACCGGATCTCGGGCAACGTCGGGGATTCGGTCTACCAGTCGATCACGGTGTACACCGGCTCGGGCATTGCCGACGCCGCCGCGGTTTCGCGGCAGGACTCCGACACCCTCGGCGTAAGCGCGAACGGTGACTACGAAGTCCTGCTGTCCCGCGAAAACTCCGGGCCGCCGCCATGGTTGGCCGTACCGGAACATGCATCGTCGGTATGGGTGCGCCACATCCTCGGCGACGCCCGCAAGGACGATCCGGGCTGGTGCCGCATCGACCAGGTGAGCACGGCGAAACCACCGGCCAAACCCCGCCCGGACCGTTTCGATCGCGACCTGGCCGGCCTCGGGAACTTCATCTCCAGCCTGCCGCAGGCGTTCGAATGGGCGATACGCGAAGACCTCCAGTCACCCAACACGGTGCGGTACTGGAATGCGATGGCCGGTGGCGCGGCGTTCACCGAACCGGGCATCCGGTACCTGC
This sequence comes from Mycobacterium sp., assembly GCA_036273805.1. Classification (GTDB taxonomy): domain Bacteria; phylum Actinomycetota; class Actinomycetes; order Mycobacteriales; family Mycobacteriaceae; genus Mycobacterium. The sequence goes on along the minus strand of DASUGW010000138.1, from coordinate 10,359 downwards.
GGGGAGCATGGCAACTCGAACCAGGCGAAGCGCTGGTCCTCGAAGGTTCTTTGCCGTCATGCCGGCATTGGAACATCGTGCTGTACAACAGGTTTCTCAACTCGCTGGACTACCGGCGACACACCGTCTCATACTCGCCGGCCACCGCTTCCACCGCCGATGGGCGGTTCCGTTTCGTCCTGGCCGATCAAGATCCCGCCGTCGACGGCTACGACTGGCTCGACACCCAGGGACGCCCTTTCGGGTTGTTCGTGATGCGATTCCTGCAGCCCGAGGCCGAACCGTCGCTACCCACCGTCGCATGCACGACTCTCGGCGCGCTGAGGGCCGCACACTGATGTGGCAGCCCACCGAACGCAGCGACGCCGCACAGCAGATCTACGCCGCCGCCGAGCAGGACCGCGCACAGCGACCGGACCGCTACCACCTCGACCCGGAGTCGGTGCTTGACCGGGCAACCAAAGACTTTGCATCATCGGAATTCTCGCCGAACTGGCGATCCGGACTGGAGTCGTTTCTGGCCTCCGCCGAGCACGACGGCAGGCTCAACGCGGTCGGCGTACGGATGGCTCAGCAGATGGCAACGGGTCGGCTGATCGCCGGTGCCGAGGTGACCCGCTACCTGAAAGAGCATCCCGAGGTTGCCGATATCCCGCTTGCGCCGCCCATCGTCATCGTCGGCGGTTGGCGCACCGGCACGACCTTCCTGTTTCGGCTACTCGCCGGCGACCCCCGACTACACGCACCACTACCGGCCGAACTCGTTGCGCCCTGGTTGTTCGCCGGCAACCGCGCCGGGGTTGATCAACTGACCGCACCCGCGTCGCAGTTGTTGCACACCCTGAACCCCGATATGGCCGTCATCCACCCATCCGGTCCAACACTGCCCGAGGAATGCGTCCTGGGCATGGGAACGGATCTGCGCAACTGGGGCTTCACCTCGATGCTGCGCATTCCCACCTACGCGGATTGGCTTGCCGCACAAGATTTCGCAGCCACCTATGGCGACTACCGCACGGCGCTGCAGATGCTCACCACCGAAGACCCTCGGCGATTCGTGCTCAAGGCACCGGCGCATACCGCAGAACTCGACCATCTCGTCGCAACATTTCCGGGTGCGGTCGTGGTGCAGATCCACCGCGACATCGTGCCCACTCTGACGTCCGGAGCCAGCTTGTTCGCCGTCTACCGATCCACCTACAGCGATGCGGTTGATCCGGCCGAGGTCGGCCGTGAGCAGGTACGGCAGAGCGAGTTGTGGTTTCGCCGCGCCGCCGAGTTCCGCGCCTCGCCGGCGTCGGCGGCGGCGAGATTCGTTGACGTCGATTACGACGCCTTCGTCGCCCAGCCGGCCGATACCCTGGCCGCCGTCTATCGCGCCGCCGGCATGGAGCCTCCCGGGGATCCCGAGGAGTTCGTGGCGGCCTATGAGCGGGCACATCCGCGGAATGCCCACGGGCAGCACCGCTATACGCCAGAGGAGTTCGGCATCGATCCCGGCGAGCTGCGGGAGCGGTTCTCGTTCCTCGAGCGTGCGCAAACCGCGTAAAAACATCGGCGTGTTGCACGGGGACACGCACGCTCGCGCCAATCGGGAAAAGAGCTAGGCGGCCTGGCCGCTGTAGGTGGTGGTGCGCTGCCGCGCCGGCCGGCCAATCCCCTCAGCGATCGCGACCAGTTCCTCGACGGACTTGGCCGAACCGTTCTCCGAACCGGCCATTCGCGAGATGGTCTCCTCCATCAAGGTTCCGCCCAGATCGTTCGCGCCGCCGCGCAACATCACCTGGGTGCGTTCGATCCCCAGCTTGACCCAGCTGGTCTGAATATGAGAGATCCTGCCGTGCAACATGATCCGGGCCAGTGCGTGCACTGCGCGGTTGTCCCGGTGGGTCGGCCCGGGCCGCGATGCGCCGGCCAGATACAGCGGCGAGGACTGGTGCACGAACGGCAGCGGGACGAACTCGGTGAAACCGCCGGTGCGGTCCTGGATGTCGCGCAGCACATTGAGGTGTCCCACCCAGTGCCGCGGGGTGTCGACGTGGCCGTACATCATCGTGGAGCTCGACCGCAGCCCCACCTCGTGCGCGGTGCTGACGACCTCAATCCACATCGACGTCGGCAACTTGCCCTTGGTAAGCACCCAGCGCACGTCATCGTCGAGGATCTCGGCCGCCGTGCCTGGAATCGTGTCCAGGCCTGCTTCCCGAAGGCTGGTCAACCACTCTCGGATCGACAAGCCGCTGCGGGTGACACCATTGGCGATCTCCATCGGCGAAAACGCATGCACGTGCATCGACGGCACCCGGGCCTTGACGGCGCGCACCAAGTCCGCGTAGCCGGTGACCGGCAGTTCGGGATCGATGCCACCCTGCATACACACCTCGGTGGCACCGGCTACGTGCGCTTCCCACGCCCGTTCGGCGACCTCGTCGGTCGACAGCGAGTACGCGTCGGCATCACCTTTGCGCTGCGCGAACGCGCAGAACCGGCAGCCGGTGTAGCAGATGTTGGTGAAGTTGATATTGCGGTTCACCACGAAGGTGACGTCCTCGCCCACGACATCCCGGCGCAACGAATCGGCCAGCGCGGTAACGGCTTCCAGCGCCGGCCCGTCGGCAGTGGCCAGGGCCAGGTACTCGTCGTCACTGCACCCGCCGGGGTTGCGCTCGGCCGAGCGCAATGCGGCCAGCACGTCGGTGTCGACGCGTTCCGGCGCGCGGGCAGCCAGTTCGTGCACGTGCGCCCGGATCGAATCCCAGTCACCAAAGGCGCTGTCGAGGTCGCTGCGCGTCTCGGTCAACCGGCCGTCGACGTCGATGGCGCTGTGTAAGTCGGTGCGGCCCAACGACTCGGCGGCTTCATCGGGTTCCTGCCACGGCAGTCCGACCGGATTGACGTCACGGGCCCAGCCGGTGTCAGGGTCGGCCAACGCATCCACATGCGCGCGCACCCGCGGATCGATCCATGCCGCCCCGGCCTGCAGGTACTTCGGATGAGCAGTAAGCCGTTGCACCAACTCGTATCCGGCCTCGGCCGTCACGGCGGCCAGATCATCCAGTGCCGGCCACGGTCGTTCGGGATTCACATGATCGGGGGTCAGCGGTGACACTCCACCCCAGTCGTCGACGCCCGCACCGATCAGCGCTAGACACTCTTCGCGCGACACCAGGTTGGGTGGTGCCTGCACCCGCATACCGGGGCCGAGCACCAGACGCGTCACGGCGATCGTCGCGAGGAACTCCTCGATGCCGGCGTCCGGAGACGACGCCATCGCGGTGTGGTCCTTGGCCCGGAAGTTCTGCACGATCACTTCCTGAATGTGCCCGAATTCCTTGTGCGACTTGCGGATCGCGTGGATGGTCTCGGCACGTTCGGTGGCGGTCTCACCGATGCCCACCAGCAGGCCGGTGGTGAATGGAATCGACAACCGGCCGGCGTCGGTCAACGTCCGAAGGCGGACCTGCGGATCCTTGTCAGGGCTGCCGTAGTGCGCCTCGCCCTTGGTCTCGAAGAGGCGGCGCGACGTGGTCTCGAGCATCATGCCCATCGACGGCGCGACCGGTTTGAGGCGAGACAACTCGGCCCAGCTCATCACCCCAGGATTGAGGTGCGGCAGCAGCCCGGTCTCTTCCAGCACGCGGATCGCCATCGCGCGCACATAGTCCAGTGTGGAGTCATAGCCACGCTCGTCGAGCCACTGCCGCGCCTCCGGCCACCGGCTTTCCGGGCGGTCGCCCAGGGTGAACAGCGCTTCCTTGCAGCCCAGTTCGCCGCCCCGGCGTGCGATGTCCAGGATCTCGTCGGGCTCCAGGTACATCCCCGCGCCCTGGCTTCGCAACTTGCCGGGCACGGTGACGAACGTGCAGTAGTGGCAGGTGTCCCGGCACAGGTGCGTGACGGGGATGAACACTTTGCGTGAGTAGCTGATCGGCAGCCCGCCGCCGGGACCCCGCCGGTTTGCCGACGCCAGCCCGGCGTCGCGCACCCGGGCCGCACTGGCACACAGATCGGCAAGCTCGTCGCCGCGCGCGGTCAGGGCGATCGCGGACTCCTCGATGCTCAGGGTCACGCCGTCGCGGGCCCGCCGCAATACGCGCCGCAGTGCTGCCGGGGCGGGCGAGGACCGAGGTAGGACGACTGGACTGGGCAGGTCGATGCCGTGCTGAGGGTTCAGAGCCACTCCCGTGTAACCCTTACGTACCAGTGATTCATCCGCGCGTCCCACTATCTGAAACCTCGGTGTCTGCCCCGTCGGCCACAACACTAGCCGCGAACCCTGACCGTCCTGACACGCCCCGTGGCAAACGGCCCAAATTCCCCGCCCTCGGTCGGTTCACGCGTAGTTTGCTAGATGCACAGCAACCTCGGGCAAAGGACGGGAACCTCCGATGGACATCTCCATTCGTTCCACACTGACGGCCGGCATCTGCACGGTCGCGGCGAGTGCTGTGGTGATGGCACCGGCGCTGCATCCTCTGCCCAGCGCGGCACCCGTGCAGACCCACTCGGCGCTCGCCGTCGAACTGACGGCCAGTACGACGACGCTGAGCTCGCAAGCCCTGGAGGCGTTCCGGGCGTTCGTCACGTCGGTGGCCCCGGGCGTGAACCTGCCCGCCCCCACCGACGTGCCCTCGACGGTAGCTGATGCAACCCCGCAAAACGCTGCCTCCAACGTCATCGACACGGTCTATTCGGTGGCGCGCTACTGGGCGAACTACGTCGCGCTGGACCTCGGGCCGTGGCTGATCAACTGGATCCCGTTCGGCTATTTGATCTCCGACCAGATCTACATCTGGTACCCGTCGTTCGTGCTGCCGGTGGTCGACAGCTTCGTCTACCAGTTCCTCGACCCGGTGGTGAACGACCCGTTCAACTGGAGCGTGTGGGCCGACGGCCTGCGCGCAATCGCTAACACAGCAGTCAGCGGTGCCGGAGCCGGCATTCGGTCCGAGATCAACTACCTGGTCAGCTTGCAGTGGTTCCCGATACCGCTGCCGCCCCTGCCGCCGCTACCGTTCGCGGCCGCCGCCGCGACGCCGACCGCGCTGGCCGCCAGCGATCCGGCAGCCACGCTTGCCAATTCGATCGGTGAAGCAGTCACCGACGCTTCGCGTGCGCTGACGTCCGGCCTACAGGAGATGGGGCGGCTGGCGAACTCCGAGTTGGCCCGCGCCTTCAACCAGCTCGCCCGAGACGCCGACGCGCTGGCCAACTCCGCGCGTGCCGCCGTCGCCGCCGGCGAAAAGTTCGTCAGCGACGCATTCGGTGCACCTGTTGCGCTGCACGACGCCGCGGCTGCGCAGCTGAAGCCGGAGGGGTCCCACACCGGCCAGACCGATGGTGCCGCGGCAACCGAAGCGGTGGCGGCACCGTCGCAAATCCCGGCGTCTGTCGTCGCGACGCTCAACACTGCCCGGCCACAGCCGAAGACAGACAGCAAGACGTCCTCCGACGACCCGGCCGCTGCATCGGCCACCGCCGATGGCGACGGCGCGACCTCGGACACCTCGCCAGGCAGCGGCTCCCTCGGACACGGCAAGGTCAAGTCCGACAAGCTTGGCACCACGGCGCGATCCGGCCGGGGTTTCACCGCCGGGACGCCCACGGCCGGCAAACCTTCTACGCCATCCCTGAACACCGCGGGCGGCGGCCAGCCGGGTAACAGCCACGACTCGACCGGCAAGAGGACGGCGAAGAAGGCCACGGCGTCCGCGAACTAGCGGCGCCTCCCGCCATTACCGCGCCCCTCCCGGGACCATCCAGAGCGTCCTCAGGGGTTCTGTAGCTGGCGTGGCCGCCCACGCCGCCGCAGCAGCCATGCCGGTGGCAGCGTCCCGAGCGCGACGAGCAGCAACGGGCCGAACCCGGCGATTCCGGTACCGCCAAGAACGATGTCGCCACCCGGGCCGCCCAACGTCAGCACCGCGATCATCGACAACCAGGTGAACAACGGCAGCGCGGCCACCCGGGTGGAGGTCGTGCACTGTGCAGCCGCCCAGACCAGCGCAGCGTTGACCGCGCCGGCAATCACCGCGCTGAGCGGAAACCAGACCCGGCCCAGATAACTGGGCAGCAGCAGGGCCGCGGTCACCGCGCACAGCACACCATCGAGGCCGAGCAGGGTGAGGACGACACCGCGGAAAAGCCGGTCCGTGCCGGTGCTACCGCTCAGGTCGGGATGCTGTCCAGCAGGCCGACCAGGGAGCCGACGACCCACTGGAAGTTGTCCGCTCGGTCCTGCCAGTGCTGCAGGTTGGGATCCAGATCCGGGTCCATGACCATCCCTTCGGCGGTGGGCTGCGTGAAGGGCAGCTTACTCCGTTGCAAGTCCGCTGCAGGTAGCCACTACGCGAATCCGTCAGCGGGACTACGCGTATCCCCGGCGGGCACTTCTACCGGTGCGGATGTGTACGTACGTTCAGCTCAACGCACGAAAATCGCCGAGCTCGCCGGCGGGGCTGAGGAGGGGACAGCCTCGCCGGCGCCTTCTTCTCACTCGAAGTCGATACCTGCGAGCAGGTCCGTCTCGGTGAGCGCACCACCGCCGGGCGCGTTCTCGGAGGCCCGTGAAGCCCCAGAGATCAAGATGTAGTGCTCGTCGCCGATGATCGGCAGGGCCAGGTCGTTCGACAGCGCCCCGGACCGGCCGGTCGGACCGACGACCACCTGAGTGGCGTGCGCGCGCAGCGCCTCGATCTTTGCGGCCAAGCCGTCCCGCGCGTCGATGACCGTGGTGATTCGCTCGTCCTGATAGCCGATTGCCTCTGCTCCTTCGGGCGGCAGCGGCACCCAGTGCGGCAGGAAGTCGTCGGGGCCGAGTTGGCGTGCCGCGGCGGCCATCGCCGCCGCCGACGTCACCGTCCAATAGAACTTCGGCACGACCCAGGGCTCCCCTGGATGTTCGGCGCCCCCGGCCGCGGCGACCGCCGCCGTCGTCACCTCATGGGCCCGGATGTGGTCGGGATGGCCGTAGCCGCCATTGGGGTCATAGGTGACGACGACGTGCGGGCGCAAATTACGGATGATCTCGACGAGCGCCGCCACCGCCGCCGGCCCGGAGTCGACGAAACGGGTACTGCCACCGGGCCGCGACTCGGTGCCCGCCATTCCCGAGTCCCGCCACCGGCCGGCGCCGCCGAGAAAGATCGGTTCATCGATTCCCAAGCACCGCAATGCCTTTGACAACTCAGTAATCCGATAGCCGCCAAGCTGGTCAGCATGGTTGACCGTCAGCTGCGCCCACTGATCCCCGATGACCTCGCCTTCTTCCCCGAGGGTGCACGTCACGACGCGCACACTGGCGCCACGGGCGGTGTAGTGGGCGATGGTGGCCCCGTTGTTCAGCGTCTCGTCATCGGGGTGGGCGTGGACGAAGAGCAATCGGGGGACCACGGTCGGCATCGCACCAGCCTATCGACTTTGCTGCTCTCGACCGGCCGGGAACGGAGCAACTTCGGGCACCACGCGCGCCGCCAGATTCGCCGCTGCACGGTGCCCGCGAACGATCGGTTGGCTCCGCGGCAACGCAGTCTGGCAACCACGACTCCGCGTTAGTTGCTCATGCAAGAACTGCGGGCGACGTTGCTGGCGCGCTGATTAACGACAACGCCATTAACACCGCATCTAGAGCAATCGAAGTCTCTCCGTGGGTGGCTAACAAAATGACCATGCGTTTATTTGCAGTCGCTGACATTTCATTGCTAAATTCACAGAAACTCGCTGAACTGGGGTGATGTTGGCCGTATCCGGTCATTTCGTTTGCATACGCACATTTTTTCAGTTGCTGACATCTCCGCAATTTCGGCTTTACGCAGACGTAAAGCGCGCTACTTTTGATCACGTAGGGGTCTCATTTGCATCTCGAAGGAGCAATCATGCACATAGCTGGTCGTCCACGCGCGGCGGGTGCAGTCGCTTTCGTAAGCGCTGCAGCAATCGCCGTCACACCCATTGCACCGCAATTGCCACAGGTGCATCTACCGTCGATACGCACCGCGGAGGTGGCACTTTCGGCGGCCACCAATCCCCTGTTCCAATTGATATCGACGACGGCGGACAACTTGGCCGGACTCGGCGTGGTGTTCTACAACGAGGGCAATTCGGCGCCCATCCTCAGCCAGTTCGTCTCGAACCAGACTGCCAACATCAACAACCTTGTCAGCGCTCTGACGGCGGGTGTTGGCGCCACCGTCCAAACCGTCACGGCGATCCCGCAGAATCTCATCCTCGCTGCCCAACAGATTGCGGCCGGAAACGTCAAGGACGCGATAGTCAACACCATTTGGGGCAACATCATCCTTGCGAGCGCGCTGGGATTTGCGGTTCCGCTGATCTCGGTGGCCACCATCGTCCGAAATACGGTGGACAATTTCGCCAAGGTCGTCGACGCACTCGACGACAACCTGCTGTTGCCGCTGGGGTTGTCACTCATCTATCCCATCGCCGCAGTCGTCGACCAGTTCGGCACCGACGCCCAGGCTTTCTCCGACGCACTGCGTGCAGGCGACGCGACGGCCGCACTGACGGCGCTGCTCAACGCTCCCATATCGTTGATCAACGCCTTCCTCAACGGCACGGAAGCCTCCGCCGGGCTCCTGACACCCGGCACCGGCGCGTATGACGCCGGGCCGATCAGCACCCTGCTGCGGTTCCGCAATACCATCGCCGCTGCCATGACTTTCCCCGTGTCGACCACTGCGGCCAAGGAAACCAGTGAGTCCAGCACCGGCGGCACGACCGACCCCGGCACCGCAACCGATCCCGGCACCGTTGTCGTCGTAGACCCCGTGGTCAAAGACCCCGTCGTCGTGGACCCGGCTGTCAAGGAGCCCGTGGTCACAGATCCCACGGAACCCGTCAAGGTCGTCGTCGAAGACCCCACAGATCCCACAGACCCCTACACCGTGGTCACCAAGGACGTCGTCACAGCCGATCCCACCAAGGACGTGTACACAACGGTCGTGGTCGTCAAAGACACCGATGTGACTGCCAAGGACTACACGGAGGTCAAGACCGTCACAGAGACGGCGACCAAGGTCGAGGTCATCAAGGACACCGACACCAACTACACCTACACGGTGGCCGAAAAAGATTCCACCGTAAAGGATCCCACCGTCACGACCTCGAGTTCGAAGCCCTCCCTGAACCTCAAGAATAAGATCGGCCGGGCGACGCAATTGAGCGCCAATGTGGCAGCGTTGGCCGCCACCAAGGTAACCGCGAAGAACTCCTCCGGCAGCACTGTCCAGAAGAGGGGCTTGAGCAACGTCGGCGTCCACCAACTCGCCGCCGCGCGCAAGGGTTCATCGGCCAGCGCCAGCAAGTGACGGCCGGCGGGGAAGTGACCCACTGCGCCACTTCCCCGCCACCGGCGTCAGCCAATAAAGTCAGCCGGTGCCACGACGTCACCTCGAATTCGGGTGTGCCGTCATCCTGGTCGGCCTACTGGCCGGCATCGCCGGGGGGATGACGACGCTGCTACTGCACTGGGTGGAGCACGCCACCTTCGACTACACGTTCGGCACGCTGCTCGAGGGAGTCAGCGCCGCCAGCCCCGTACGCCGGGTGGCCGGCCCAGTGGTCGGAGGCGCCCTGGCCGGCACCGGCTGGTGGCTGCTGCGCCGACACACCGACGTACCCGCATTGGCGCCGACGATCAAGGCACACAAGCCGATTCCCCACCTGGCGCTGAGTCTGGATGCGGCGCTGCAGGTGCTGTTGGTCGGCTCAGGCGCATCGTTGGGGCGCGAAGGTGCGCCACGACAGTTCGCCGCAGCGCTCAGCGACGCCGCGACGACACGCTCGACGCTGACGCCGCGCGATCGCGAGATCCTGCTGTCCTGCGCGGCCGGTGCCGGTCTGGCCGCCGTTTACAGCGTCCCGCTTGGCGGTGCGCTGTTCGCGGCACGGATTCTGCTGTCCTCCTGGCATCCCCGCGTGCTGGGCACTGCGCTGATCACCTCCAGTCTCGCCGTCGCGGTGGCCGCACCGGTCACTCATTACGAGGTCGTTTTGCCCTGGCCCGGTCCTCAATACCTTCCGCTGTTCGGCGCGTTGACGGTTGTGCTGGCGCCGCTGATGGCGGTGACCGGTCTCGCATTCAACCGATTGATGGAGTGGGCGCGACCGGAATCGCAGATCCGATCAGCGTGGATGATCCTCGCCATCGCGGTTGCGGGTCTGACCATCGGTCTGTGTTCGCTGCGCTGGGCGGAACTGCCTGGTAATGGCAGGAGCATCCTGATGGTGAGTCTGGACGGTTCTATGACTCTGACCTCGGCGGCTGTGTTACTGGTACTCAAGCCCCTGCTGACGGCGCTCTTCTTGCGCTCGGGCGCGGTCGGCGGCATGCTCACCCCG
>DASUGW010000137.1:0-14913 GCA_036273805.1 Mycobacterium sp. | reverse complement strand
GCCACGCGAAAAGACCCGACATCCACCACGCGCGTGTTTGACCATCAGCACCGGTAGTAGCCGCTTCCGTGCGTGCCGTTTCGAACCAACGTCAACGGCGGTGCAATCGCCATCGGCCACCCCCTCGGGGCCAGCGATGCTCGCATCATGACAACCCTGGTGAACGCACTTGAGCAGCGCGACGGCCGCTACGGATTGCAGACGATGTGCGAGGGTGGCGGCATGGCCAACGCGAGCGGCTGAGCTGAGGGTATCCGGGCACCGGCAGCACCGCTGTCGGTGCCCGGGCCGGCTACTCGGCAGAAAGCAAAACGTCGGCGTCGAAACAGCTGTGATCGCCGGTGTGGCAGGCCCCGCCCACCTGATCAACCTCCAGCAGGACGGTGTCGCCGTCGCAATCCAGACGAACGGAATGCACATACTGGGTGTGGCCGGAGGTCAGGCCCTTGACCCACTGCTCATTGCGGGAACGTGAAAAGTACGTCGCCTCACGAGTTTCCAGAGTCCGGGCCAGCGCAGCATCGTCCATCCACGCAACCATCAGCACATCGCCGGTGCCACGCTCCTGCACCACGGCGGTGAACAGGCCGTCGGCGTTGCGCTTGAGCCGGGCAGCGATCTGCGGATCGAGAGCGCTCATCGCTCACCACCTCGATTCGTGCTCGTCGCGGCTGTCATCGGACCGTGATCCCCTGGGCCGCCATCGCTTCCTTCACCTGGCCGATGGTCAGCTCACCGAAGTGGAACACGCTGGCCGCCAGGACGGCGTCGGCTCCTGCAACAACCGCGGGCGCGAAATGTTCCACGGCGCCGGCGCCTCCGCTGGCGATCACCGGCACGCTGACCGCGGCCCGCACCGCCCGCAGCATCGGCAGGTCGAAACCGGCCTTGGTGCCGTCGGCGTCCATCGAGTTCAGCAGGATCTCCCCGACGCCGAGTTCCGCGCCGCGCCGTGCCCATTCGACCGCGTCGATCCCGGTGCCCCGGCGACCGCCGTGCGTGGTCACCTCCCAGCCCGACGCGGTGGGTGCGTCGCCGGCCGGCACCGTCCGGGCGTCCACCGACAGCACGATGCACTGGGACCCGAACTGCCGGGCCATCTCTGCGAGCAGTTCCGGGCGCGCGATCGCGGCGGTATTGACCGACACCTTGTCTGCACCCGCACGCAGCAGCACATCAACGTCCTCGACCGAGCGCACTCCCCCGCCGACCGTCAGCGGAATGAAGACCTGCTCAGCGGTGCGGCTGACCACGTCGAGCATGGTGGCCCGGCCCGACGAGGACGCAGTCACGTCCAGGAAGGTCAGCTCGTCAGCACCCTCGGCGTCATACAGCGCGGCGAGCTCCACCGGATCACCGGCGTCGCGCAGGTTCTCGAAGTTGACACCCTTGACGACACGGCCCGCATCGACGTCCAGGCACGGGATCACCCGGGTCGCGACATCACTGATCACAGGTAATCCTCCGGAACTCCAGCGGCTTTGACGATGTCGAGCATCTGCTGGTGCACGCCGGGCGCACCGGCCAGCACCGAACGCGACGACGTACTCCAGGGCTCACCGGCCAGATCGGTGACGATGCCTCCAGCGGCCCGAATGAGCGCCACGCCGGCCGCGTGGTCCCAGACGTGATGCCCGAAACTTATTGCACCGCCGAGTATTCCGGCCGCGACGTAGGCGAGGTCGATACCAGTGGCGCCATGCATGCGCATCCGCGAGCACTGCCGGCTGAGGTTCTCCAGCACCGCCGCGCGGTAACGGCCCGGGAAATGCCCGCGTGACTCGACGTTGAAGGTGCCGATACCGATGATCGCCTCGTCCAGCGTCGCGGATGCCAACGGCTCTGACGGCTCACCGTTGCAGCGCAGCCCGGCACCGGCCAGCGAGGTGAACCGTTGCCCGACGAACGGCAGCCACGTCAGCCCGCAGACCGGCTGCCCGTTCCAGAGCAGCGCGAGCAGCATTGCCGCCATCGGCGACCCGGCCGCGTAGTTGAACGTCCCGTCGATGGGGTCGAGCACCCACACCAGCCCGGAATCCACGGGCACACCGCCGAATTCCTCGCCGTGCACACCGATTCCGGTCAGGCGGGTCAGCTCTGCCACCACCTGGCGCTCGATCGCGAGATCGACCTCCGTGGCGAAGTCGTTGCCCTTCTTGGCAACCGCGGAGTCGGCGCGGTGCCCGGCGATGAACGGCCCGGAAGCCGCATCGAGGATCTCGGCGGCGGTGGCCAGCCAGGCGGCCAGCTGAACTGGATCCGGCGGCGTGTCAACTGGCATAAGGCCAAACCCCGCCGATCACTATCCGCTGATCCTGCGGCTGACGGCCGCCAGTGCCTGCGGCAGCGTGAATCGCTCGGCGTAGAGCGCCTTTCCGACGATCGCGCCCTCCACACCGTGGCCCGTCAGCGTCGCGATGGCGGTCAGGTCGTCCAGGCTGGACACCCCGCCGGACGCGATCACCGGGGCCGAGGTGCGGTCGGCCACCGTGGCGAGCAGTTCGAGGTTGGGTCCGGTCAGCGTGCCGTCCTTGGTGACGTCGGTGACGACATAGCGTGAGCAGCCCTCGCCGTTGAGGCGTTCCAGGACCTCCCAGAGGTCACCGCCGTCGGTCTCCCAGCCGCGACCACGCAGCCGGAACCCGCCCTCCGGCCGGTCGGGGTCGATCAGCACGTCGAGCCCGACGGCCACCTTGTCGCCGTACTCGGCAATGGCGCGGGCACACCACTGCGGGTTCTCCAGGGCCGCAGTGCCGATGTTGACCCGGGCGCAGCCGGTCGCGAGCGCGGCCTTCAACGAATCGTCGTCGCGGATGCCACCGGAAAGCTCTACCGCGACGTCGAGCTTGCCGACCACCTCGGCCAGCAGCTCACGGTTGTCGCCCCGACCGAACGCTGCGTCGAGGTCGACCAGATGAATCCACTCGGCACCGTCGCGCTGCCAGGTCTGCGCGGCCTCCAGCGCCGAACCGTAACCGGTCTCGCTACCCGCCTTGCCCTGCACCAGACGCACCGCCTGGCCGTCGACCACGTCGACAGCCGGCAGCAGGATCAGCCGTTCGGCCGCAGCGGCCTTGTCTTCAGTAAAACTCACAGTCCCTCAACCCAATTCGCGAGCAACGTGGCACCTGCATCGCCGCTCTTCTCCGGATGAAATTGTGTGGCCGACAACGGCCCGTCCTCGACGGCCGCCAGAAACGGCACGTGGTGCGTCGCCCACGTCAGCAGCGCGCCGGGGCTGCCCTCCCAGCGTTGGGCCGCATACGAGTGCACGAAATAAAACCGGGTGGCGTCATCGATGCCCTTGAACAGCCGGCTGCCCGGTGCGGTCTGCACCACGTTCCAACCCATGTGCGGGATCACCGGCGCGTCCAGCCGGGTGACCTCACCCGGCCACTGTCCGCAGCCCACCGACTCCACCCCGAACTCCACGCCGCGGGCGAACAGGATCTGCATACCCACGCACACACCCAGCACGGGACGGCCACGCGAAATACGGTCGGCGATGATCTTCTCGCCGTCGATCGCCCGCAGGCCCGTCATGCAGGCCTCGAACGCGCCCACACCCGGCACCACCAGACCGTCGGCTTCCGCGGCCACGGCCGCATCCGAGGTGACGACCACGTCGGCGCCCACCCGCTCCAGTGCCCGCTGGGCCGAGCGCAGATTGCCCGAGCCGTAATCGAGGATCGTGACTCTGGCTGTCAGACGAGCCATGCTGTGGCTCCTCCTCCCGCTCGTCCCTCGCGGGATCCGTCGCTCACAGGGCACCTTTGGTGGAGGGCACGCCCGACACCCGTGGGTCGTTTTCGACGGCCTGGCGCAGCGCGCGGGCCACCGCCTTGTACTGCGCTTCGGTGATGTGGTGCGGATCGCGGCCGTACAACGTGCGCACATGCAGAGCGATGCGCGCGTTGAAGGCCAGCGACTCGAACACGTGGCGGTTGATCACGGTGTGGTAGGGCGCTGCAGACCCGGCGATCGTGAAATCGACCATGTAGTCCGGCTCGCCGGTGTGCACGAAGTACGGACGCCCGGAGACATCGACGGCGGCGTGCGCCAGCGTCTCGTCCATGGGGATGAACGCGTCGCCGAAACGGCGGATGCCCTTCTTGTCCCCCAGCGCCTGGCCCAGCGCCTGTCCGAGCACGATCGCGGTGTCTTCGACGGTGTGGTGCGCCTCGATCTCGATGTCGCCCTTGGCCTTCACCGTCAGGTCGAAGCTGGCGTGGCTGCCCAGCGAGGTGAGCATGTGGTCGAAGAACGGGACCCCGGTGTCGATGTCGGTCTTGCCGGAGCCGTCGAGGTTGATCTCGACGACGATGTCGGACTCCTTGGTCTTACGTTCGACCTTGGCGATACGCGGGGCGCGCGCGTCGGATGTCATTGTGCTCCTACCGTCTCGGCCAGCGCGGCGCTGGCGGCCAGGAATGCGTCGTTCTCCGCGGCCAGCCCGATGGTGGTGCGCAGATAGCCGGTTATGCCGACGTCTCGGATCAGCACACCCGCGTCCAGATAGCGCTGCCAGGTGGCCGGTGCATCACCGAACTCACCGAACAGCACGAAGTTGGCATCGCTGGGGATCACCCGGAAACCCATGTCGCTCAACGCCGCACAAACACGTTCGCGCTCGGCGATGAGTGTGGCCACACTGCCCAGCGTGTCGTCGGCGTGACGGAGCGCGGCACGGGCGGCGGCCTGCGTGAGCACCGAGAGGTGATACGGCAGACGCACCAGCAGCATCGCGTCGATGACGGCCGGAGCCGCGATCAGGTAACCGAGGCGACCGCCGGCGAACGCGAATGCCTTGCTCATCGTGCGGCTGATGATCAGTCGCGCCGGATAGTCGTCGATGAGCGCGACCGCGCTGGGCTGCGAAGAGAACTCGCCGTAGGCCTCGTCGACGATGAGAATGCCACCGTCCATGACGTCGAGCAGCCGGCGCAGGTCGGTGAGCGGGATGCTCTGTCCCGTCGGGTTGTTGGGACTGGTGACGAACACGACGTCGGGGCGTTGTTCGGCGATCGCGGCGGTGGCGACATCGATGTCGAGGCCGAAGTCCTCAGCGCGCGACGCCTGCAGCCATGTCGTCTGGGTGCCGTCGGAGATGATCGGGTGCATCGAGTAGGACGGCACGAAACCCAGGGCGCTGCGGCCGGGCCCACCGAACGCCTGCAGCAGCTGCTGCAGAATCTCGTTGGAACCGTTTGCCGCCCAGAGGTTTTCGAATGTGAACGCGGTGCCGGTGGCCGCCGTCATGTAAGCGGCGAGATCACTGCGCAGGGCGACGGCATCCCGGTCGGGGTAACGGTGCAACTCGGCGGCCACGTCCCGCACTGAGGCCGTGACATCGTCGATCAGCGCCTGCGTCGGCGGGTGCGGGTTCTCGTTGGTGTTGAGCCGCACCGGCACATCGAGTTGCGGTGCGCCGTAAGGTGATTTGCCCCGCAGATCCTCGCGCAGCGGAAGATCCCGCAAGGTGACACGTTTGGTCACTTCTCGAACCTCCGGCGGACCGCTTCGCCGTGCGCCGGCAGGTTCTCGGCCTTGGACAACACGATCACGTCACCGGCGACGTCCTTGAGCGCGGCTTCGGTGTAGTCCACGACGTGAATACCCCGCAGGAACGTCTGGACCGAAAGCCCACTGGAGTGCCGGGCACAACCGGCGGTGGGCAGCACATGGTTGGAACCCGCGCAGTAGTCGCCCAGGCTCACCGGCGAGTACGCACCGACGAAAATCGCTCCGGCAGAACGGATCTGGTTGGCCACGGCGGCGGCCTCCGTGGTCTGGATCTCCAAGTGTTCGGCAGCGTAGGCGTTGACGACGCGCACGCCCTGCGCGATGTCGTCGACGAGCACCGTGGCCGACTGCCGGCCCGACAGCGCGACGGTCACCCGGTCGCGGTGCACGGTGGTCTGCAGTTGGACGGCGAGTTCACGATCAGTGGCGTCGGCCAGCGCGAGGCTGTCGGTGACCAGCACGCTGGCAGCCATTTCGTCGTGCTCGGCCTGGCTGATCAAGTCGGCGGCCACGTGCACCGGGTCAGCCGTGTGATCGGCGAGGATGGCGATCTCGGTGGGGCCGGCCTCGGCGTCGATCCCGACCTCGGAGCGGCAGATCCGCTTGGCCGCAGTGACGTAGATGTTGCCCGGGCCGGTGATGATGTCGACGGGCGCAAGTTCGGTGCCGTCGGTATCGGTGGAACCGAAAGCCAGCAGCGCCACAGCCTGAGCGCCACCGACGGCCCATACCTCGTCGACGCCCAGCAGGGCCGCGGCCGCCAGGATCGTCGGATGCGGCAGCCCGCGCAGCGCTCCGGTGTTGGACGCCTGCGGCGGGCTGGCGATCACCAGCGAGTCCACCCCCGCGGTCTGCGCGGGCACGACGTTCATCACGACGCTGGACGGGTAGACGGCGTTGCCGCCCGGCACGTAGAGGCCGACACGCTCGACCGGCACCCAGCGCTCACTGACGGTGGCCCCGGGCGCCAGCTCGGTGGTGGTGTCGGTGCGCCGCTGGTCTGCATGCACGATGCGGGTACGGTCGATCGCGACCTGCAGGGCCGCACGCACGTCGGGGTCGAGTTCGGCCAGCGCCTGCTGCAAGGCGGCAGCCGGGACCCGGACCGTGTCGGGGCGCACACCGTCGAAGGTCTCGCCGTATTCCAGCGCGGCCACCGCGCCGCGTTCAGCCACCGCCTCGACGATGGGCCGCACCTTCGGGACGACCGCGTCGACATCGACACCGCCGCGCGGCAGGGCAGCACGCAGCTGCGCTGCCGACAGGGCGCGGTCCCGCAGATCTATCCGGGTCATTTCAAAGGTGGCCATTGAGTTAATTGTCCCTGATGGGTCCAGCCGAATAAAAATCGAGTTGAGCTGCACCGTCGTGTTTTGTCACACTGCGGCGATGGAGCTGGGATTGTGGCTGGCGTTTGTCGGCGCATCATTCGCGATCAGCCTGTCCCCGGGCGCAGGCGCGATCTTCTCGATGGCCAACGGGCTGAACCTCGGCGTGCGCCGCAGCTACTGGGGAATTCTGGGTCTGCAGATCGGCCTGACAACGCAGTTGATCCTGGTCGCGGTTGGTCTGGGCGCACTGCTGGCCAGTTCCGCACTCGCGTTCACGGCGGTCAAATGGGTCGGGGTGGCCTATCTGATCTACCTGGCCGTCCGGCAGTGGCGGAGCGCGGGCATCGATCTGAACGCGCAGGTTGACGCCATTTTCCCGAATGGCCGGGGCGCGCTGGTGGTGCGCGGTGCGTTGGTGAACCTGACCAACCCGAAAGGCCTGGTGTTCCTGCTCGCGGTGCTTCCGCAGTTCGTCGTGACCGCCGCCCCGCTCGGCCCCCAGTACCTGGCCATCGGCGTGACGATGACCGTCGTCGACCTGCTCGTGATGGGCGGCTATGCCGGTCTGGCGTCGCGGGTGCTGCGCTGGCTGAAGACTCCACGCCAGCAGACGGCGATGAACCGGACGTTCTCGGGTCTGTTCGCTACCGCGGCCGTGCTGTTATCCCTGGTTCGGCGGGCCGTCCCGGCATAGAATCGCCACACCTGTTGCTCACTGGGGGGTGGCGATATGACAGCTGCGGCGGTTCCGTTTCGGTATCCGGACCGGTTCTACATCGATGGTGACTGGATCCCACCGAGCACAGATTCCACGTTCGACGTCGTCGACTCGCACACCGAGGAGACCTACTTTCGGGCCGCCGAAGCCCAACCGGCCGACATGGACCTGGCGATCGGGGCCGCCCGCCGCGCGTTCGACCACGGCCCCTGGCCGCGGCTGACCCACGCGCAGCGCGCCGAGTTCCTGAACGCGATGGCCGACGGGCTGGCCGCACGCGCCATTGACATGGCCGAGCTGTGGCCCCACGAATCGGGCGTCGTGCATTCGATTGCGCAGATGATCGGTGCCGGCGACGCAGAGACCCTGCGCTTTTATGCCGGTCTGGCCGCCGACTTCGCGTTCGAAGAGCCGGTGACGCCCACACCCGGCCTGATGGGAGCGGGCTACGGACTGCGCGTCCGCGAACCCGTCGGCGTCGCCGGACTGATCATCCCGTGGAACGCGCCGTCGACGCTGCTGGTCACCAAGCTCGCCCCGGCCCTGCTGGCCGGGTGCACCGTGGTGGCCAAGATGTCACCGGAAGCCCCCGGCGCCGGCTACGTGATCGCGGAAGTCGCCGCCGAGGCCGGGCTGCCGCCGGGCGTGCTCAACGTGCTGACCGCCGACCGCGAGGTATCCGAACTGCTGGTACGCGACCCGCGCGTCGACAAGATCAGCTTCACCGGGTCGACGGCCGCGGGCCGCCGGATCGCGTCGCTGTGCGGCGAGCGGGTTGCCCGCTGCACACTGGAACTGGGCGGCAAATCCGCCGCGGTCGTTCTCGACGACGCGGACTTCCCCACCGCCGCGGCAATGCTCGCCGCCGGCGAGTGCTTCCTGAGCGGTCAGGTATGCGCGTCGCTCACCCGGATCATCGTGCCGCGCAGCCGTCAGGACGAATTCGCCGAAGTGCTGGCCGCGACGTTCTCGGCGGTCACCGTCGGCGACCCGTTCGACCCCGGGACCCACATGGGCCCGCTGGCGATGTCGCGGCAGCGCGACCGGGTGGAGGGCTACATCGCCAAGGGCATCGACGAAGGCGCCAAGCTGGTGACCGGCGGCGGCCGGCCGAAACACCTCGACCGTGGTTACTACATCGAGCCGACGGTGTTCTCCGACGTCGACAATAAGCACACCATCGCCCAGGAGGAGATCTTCGGGCCCGTGCTGTCGGTGATCCCGGCCGACAACGAAGAGCACGCGATCGACGTCGCCAATGACACCGTCTACGGCTTGAATGCCGCGGTGTTCACCCCGGACGCAACCCATGCCCGTGCCGTGGCGGGCCGGCTGCGTTCGGGGACGGTGGGCCACAACGGATTCAAACTGGACTACGGCATCGGCTTTGGCGGATTCAAACAGTCCGGCATCGGCCGAGAGGGCGGCAGAGAGGGCCTACTGCCCTACCTGGAGCACAAGACCATCCTGCTCGACGGCCCACCGCAGTAAACCGTTGCGCGTCAACGCATTACCCGCTCACATGTCCAAACCGATGTCGAGCACCCGCACCGAGTGGGTGAGCGCCCCGACAGCCATGAAGTCGACGCCGGTACCCGCGTAGGCAGCCGCGTTCTCGAGCGCCAGCCCACCCGAAGACTCCAGTTGCACAGCGGGAGCACGGGCATCGCGGCGCTGCACGGCGATCTGGGTCTCCCACACCGCGAAGTTGTCCAGCAGCACGAGCTGCACGTCTTCGGCGAGTACGTCGTCGAGTTGCTCCAGCGAGTCGACCTCGACCTCGCACGGCAGATCGGGAGCCGCCGCACGGACGGCCCGCAGCGCCGCGACCACCGAACCCGCGGCGGCGACGTGGTTGTCCTTGATGAGCGCCGCGTCACCGAGACCCATCCGGTGATTGACGCCGCCACCGACGCGCACCGCGTACTTCTGCAGCGCCCGCAAACCGGGCAGCGTCTTTCGGCTGTCGCGGATCTTTGCGTTCGTCCCGTCGACTGCGGCGACCCAGGCCGCCGTCGCGGTCGCGATGCCGGACAGATGACAGATCAGGTTGAGCATGGTCCGTTCGGCGGTCAGCAGTTCGCGGGTCTGGGCCTGCAGCGTCAACAGCGCGTCACCCGGCCGCAGCCGGTCACCGTCGTCGGCGCGGCCGATCACCCGGTACCCGTCGACGCCGAGCACCTCGTCGAGCACCAGCAGTGCGACGTCGATGCCGGCCACCACACCCTCGGCGCGGGTGACCAGCGCGGCGGTGGTCTCGGCGTCGGCGGGCACGGTAGCCAGTGTGGTGATGTCCGGGCCGTAACGCAGATCTTCCTCAAGCGCTCGACTGATGACGGCACGGGCTTCGTCGCGCTCGAAGGCCGACATGTGGATCGCCTGCAACGTCATCAGTGCACTCCCACTGGTATGTCGACCACGATCTTGCCGTCGGCCATCCGGACCACGGTGCTGCGGGCCTGGAGGTCGTCGGTGGCCGGGAAGTCCCCGCGATGGTGACAGCCCCGGCTCTCGGTGCGCGCCGCAGCCGCCGCAGCCACCGCACGCGCGGTGATCGTCAGCGCCGCGTCTTCGAAGCGGTGGCGGGTATTCGGGTCGGATATCGCTGCGCTGCAGAGCAATTCCTGCAAACGGTGCAAGCCGGCGGCATCCCGGACCACCGATGCGTCCCGTGTCATCGCCGATTGCAGGACGGCGCGGTCCAACGCCGGGCGATTGCCGGGTCCGTCGGCAACTGCACGAGTTGCGCCCGCCGCCAGGGCGTGGGCAGCCGCCTGGCGCCCGGCGCGACCGCCGACCACCAGCCCTTCCAGCAGGCTGTTGGATGCCAGGCGGTTGGCGCCGTGCATCCCGGTTCGGGCCACCTCACCGGCGGCGAACAAGCCGGGCAATTCGGTGCGGCCGTATACGTCGGTGAGCACCCCGCCGCAGCTGTAATGCGCACCCGGAACGACCGGAATCGGTTGGCGCGCCGGGTCCATACCAGCGGCCAAGCACACCGCCGTCACTGTCGGGAACCGCGCGTGCACACCCTCGATATGCCGTGCATCCAGATACACACAGTCCGCACCGCTGCGCTGCAGGTGGGCGGTGACTGCCGCAGCGACCACATCGCGGGGCGCCAGGTCGCCCATCGGATGGATACCTGATGTCACCGAATTCCCTTGTCCATCAACAAGTCTGGCACCTTCACCGCGCAACGCCTCGGTGATCAACGGGTGGCGCCCGCCGTCGTAACCGGTGAACAGCATGGTGGGGTGGAACTGGATGAACTCGACGTCGCTGACCGCCACCCCGGCCCATAGCGCCAGGGCGATCCCGTCGCCGGTGGAGCCGTCCGGGTTGGTGGTCGCGGTGTAGAGGTGACCAAGCCCGCCGGTCGCCAGGATCACCGCCGGGGCGTGCACGACACCGGGACCGTCGGGGCTGTGCACCAGCAAGCCGGTGACCCCGTGCTCGTCGCGCAGTATCTGCGTTGCCACATGGTCGTGGCGGATGTCGAGAAGGGCCGCCGCCCCGTCGAGCGCGCGCTGCACCTCGGCGCCGGTGGCGTCGCCGCCGGCGTGGATGATGCGCCGCCGGGAGTGACCGCCCTCGCGGGTGAGATCCCAACGGCCGGGCGTGGATTCGTCGAAACGGGCACCGTTTGCCACCAGGTCGGCAACAGCGCCGTAGCCGTCGGCGACGATGGAACGAACCGCCTCGCCATCACAGAGGCCGGCACCGGCGGCCACGGTGTCGTCGACGTGGGCCTGCACCGAATCGTCGCTATGCGGTAGTACAACCGCGATGCCGCCCTGAGCGTAGAACGTGGCGGTAGAACCCTCGCGTGCGCCCAGCTGCGCCGGGGCCTTGCTGAGCACCAGCACCTTGCGGCCCTGCCGATGCGCGGCCAGACCGGCTGCAAGACCCGCTACACCCGTGCCGATGACGACGACGTCCGCGCGCAACTGCCAGTGCCCGGAGCCGCCGCAGGCCGCTGTTGCGGCCCTGCCCGCAGGCACGCCGCGGGTCATTATTCCCCGCCGCCCGGCTGGCCGATCGCGATCATGCGCTGGACGCTGGCGCGTGCCGCGTCCGCGGTGTCCCGGTCGACGTCGACCTCATCGGCACCGTCGATCAGGCAGCGCAGCAAGGCGGCCGGCGTGATCATCTTCATGTACTTGCAGGACGCCCGGTCGTTGACCGCTTGGAAGTCGATTTCCGGTGCGGCCCTGCGCAATTGGTGCAGCATGCCGATTTCGGTGGCTACCAGAACCTGCTTCGCGTGCGACTCCCGGGCAGCGTCGAGCATGCCGCCGGTAGACAGGATATGTACGCGGTCCTCGGGGAAGGCACCTTCACCGGCCAGATAGAGCGCCGAGGTGGCGCAACCGCACTCGGGATGCACGAACAACTCGGCTTCCGGGTGGCTGCGGGCCTGCGCGGCCAGTTCGTCTCCGTTGATGCCGGCGTGCACATGGCATTCGCCGGCCCAGATGTGCAGGTTCTTACGGCCGGTCATACGCCGCACATGCGCACCGAGGAACTGATCCGGGCAGAACAGCACCGTGCGGTTCTCGGGAATGGAGGCCACCACCTCGACCGCGTTCGACGAAGTGCAGCAGATGTCGGTGAGCGCCTTAACCGCCGCGGTGGTGTTGACGTACGAGACGACGACCGCGTCGGGGTACTCAGCCTTCCAGGCGCGCAGTTCGTCCGCAGTGATCGAATCCGCCAGCGAGCAGCCGGCCCGCTGATCCGGGATCAGCACCGTCTTGTCGGGCGAGAGAATCTTGGCCGTCTCCGCCATGAAGTGCACGCCGCAGAACACGATGGTGTCCTCGGGCGCCTCGGCCGCAATCCGCGACAGCGCCAGTGAATCACCGACATGGTCGGCAACGTCCTGGATGGCCGGCAGCTGGTAGTTGTGCGCAAGCAGTGTCGCGCCGCGCAGCGTGGCCAGGCGACGCACCTCTGCGGCCCATTGCTCGTCTCCCAGCACGCCTGAATAGCCACCGGGGCCATCGGCGATCTGCGCAGCCAGGGGGCTGTCCATGTCGAGGCCGTCCAGCACGGTCATGACCGGTCCCTTTCCGGAGCTGAGGTTTTCGACTTATAATCGAAAACGTGGTTCATACTAGCACTGCACATGAAGTGCTTGCCGCGGTCTTCCAAGTACGCCGCCTCGAGACGCCGAAACCGCAGCTCAGCGTGCTGCTTTGGGAGCGGGCGATGGAACCGCAGCGAGGCGCGTGGGCGCTGCCCGGCGGAAGCCTGCGACACGACGAAGACATTACGAGTTCAGTTCGACGTCAACTCGCCGAGAAGGTCGACCTGCGTGAAATCGCCCACCTCGAACAACTCAGGGTGTTCTCCGACCCCGCCCGGGTGCCGGGCGCACGCACCATCGCGACGACATTCCTGGGACTGGTGCCCTCCCCCGCGACCCCGGAATTGCCGCCCGACACCCGTTGGCACCCGGTCAGCGCGCTGCCCCCCATGGCCTTCGACCATGGCCTGATGGTGGCCCACGCCCATGCCCGCCTGGTGGCCAAGCTGTCGTATACAAACGTCGGGTTCGCGCTGGCGCCAAAGGAATTCGCGCTGTCTACGTTGCGCGACATCTACGGGGCGGCCCTCGGGTACCAGGTGGACGCCACCAATCTGCAACGTGTGCTGGCGCGCCGCGGGGTGATCACCCGCACCGGAACCACCGCCCAGTCCGGGCGCAGCGGGGGCCGCCCGGCCGCTCTGTACCGGTTCACCGACTCACAACTGCGTGTCACTGACGAATTCGCGGCCTTGCGTCCGCCAAACTGAGCGGATTGGTATTTAAGGTTTTTCTAAGAGAGTATTGGTGGAAGACCGAGCTATACCAGGCCGAAGTACGGCCAGTGAGGAGCTCCATGAAAGCCGGGAACGCGGCCAGGACGTCCGAACACCAATGGAAGCCCCAGTGGATCGGGCGGGTACCTCATGAGCCGCTGACGCGTGGAGCACGCCCGCAGCGGCCCGATCGCGACCCCTTCTACCTGCCGCCGGCCGGTTACGAGCACTCCGAACCGGGCACCGTCCTGCGCAGCCGAGACGTCGAACTGGCATTTCTCGGGCTCATCCCGCAGCAGGTGACCGCGACCCAGCTGCTCTACCGGACCACCGATCGCAACGGCGCGCCGGAGGCGGCGGTGACGACCGTCATCGTGCCGGCCGACCAGTCGCCGCAGCGGCCGTGTCCGGTGGTGTCCTACCAATGCGCGATCGACGCCGTCAGTGCCCGCTGTTTCCCGTCCTACGCGCTGCGCCGGCATGCGCACGCCCTCGGCTCACTGCCGCAGCTGGAGTTCGTCCTGGTCGCCGCCGCGCTTGCCGAGGGGTGGGCGGTGTGCGTCCCGGACCACGAGGGCGCGCACGGCATCTGGGGCACCCCGTACGAGCCGGGCTACCGGGTGCTCGACGGGATGCGCGCTGCCCTGCGTACCGAACGGGTCGGACTATCCCTGGCGGCGCCGGTGGGCCTGTGGGGCTACTCCGGCGGCGGCCTGGCCACCGCCTGGGCCGCCGAGGTCTGCGGGGAGTATGCGCCCGAGCTCAACATCGTGGGCGCGGTGCTGGGCTCTCCGGTCGGCGACCTCGGCCACACCTTCCGCCGGCTCAACGGCAGTATCTATTCGGGACTGCCCGCGACGGTCGTCGCCGCCCTGGCGCACGTCTACCCCGACCTGGACCGCATCATCCAGCAGCACGCCACCGCCAAGGGCAAGACCATGCTGGCCCAGATCGAGAAGATGACCACCATGCACACCGTGCTGCGGCTGGTGCGCATGGACATGGATGACATGGTCGATTGCCCGCTCGACGAATTGCTGGACTCCCCGGAGGTTCGGGAGGTCTTCGACGACATCAAGCTGGGCACCGCGGCCCCGGCCCCGCCGGTGCTGATCGTGCAGGCGGTACACGACCGGATCGTGTCCGTGGACGACATCGACGCGCTGGCCGACGCATACAACGCGGGCGGCTCCAGTGTCACCTACCACCGCGATCGATTCAGCGAACACCTTCTGCTGCACCCGATGTCGGCACCGATGACGCTGCGCTGGCTGATGGATCGGTTCGAGGGCAAGCCGATCAGTGAGCATCGGCTGCGCACGACCTGGCCCACCTTGCTCAACCCGATGACCTACCGCGGCATGTGGCGGTTGGGCACGGTGGCTGCGCGGGTGCTGACGGGACGTGTCGTCAACCGCCGTCCGCTCTGAGCGGCGACGCAGCCGCGCGAGGTACGAGCGCGGCGGAGGAGCGCGACCACAGAGTCTGAGCGGCGACGCAGCCGCGCGAGGTACGAGCGGCCTCAGGCGGGCA
>DASUGW010000136.1:0-4302 GCA_036273805.1 Mycobacterium sp. | reverse complement strand
GCGGTCATCCGGAAGACGGGCGCCGGCAGCAGATGGACCTCGTCGTAGATGATGAGGCCCCAATCCCGGCTGTCGAACAATTCGAGGTGCTTGTACTCACCCTTGGTGCGACGGGTGATGACCTGATACGTCGCGATGGTGACCGGGCGTATCTCCTTGCGCTCGCCCGAGTACTCGCCGATCTCTTCCTCGGTCAACGACGTCCGCGCGATCAGTTCGCGTTTCCACTGCCGGCCGGCGACGGTGTTGGTGACCAGAATCAGCGTGGTGGCTCCCGCCTTGGCCATGGCCGCCGCACCGACCAGCGTCTTGCCCGCCCCGCACGGCAACACGACCACACCGGAACCACCCGCCCAGAATGAGTCGGCGGCCATCTCCTGGTAGTCCCGCAGCTCCCAGCCGTCCTGATCCAGGGCGATGGGATGGGCCTCGCCGTCCACATACCCTGCGAGATCTTCGGCCGGCCAGCCGATTTTGAGCAGCATCTGCTTGACCCGGCCGCGTTCGGAGGCGTGCACGATCACCGTGTCGTCGTCGATGCGGGCGCCCAGCATCGGGGTGATCTTCTTGTTGCGCAACACCTCTTCGAGCACCGCGCGGTCCAGGCTGACCAGAGTCAGACCGTGCACCGGGCTTTTCACCAGTTGCAGGCGCCCGTACCGGGCCATGGTGTCGACGATGTCGACCAGTAACGGCTGCGGTACCGGGTAGCGCGAGAAGCTGACCAGAGCGTCGACCACCTGTTCGGCGTCATGCCCGGCGGCACGCGCATTCCACAGCGCCAACGGGGTGATCCGGTAGGTGTGCACGTGCTCCGGAGCGCGCTCCAGTTCGGCGAACGGGGCGATCGCGGCGCGCGCATCGTTGGCACGCTCGTGGTCAACCTCGAGCAGCACGGTTTTGTCGGACTGGACGATCAGGGGTCCATCGGTCATGCGTGATCCGCTCTACTACTCGCTGGGACGGCCGGCCGCCTTCCTGCTCGGCCACTCACTCGGAAGGTCATCCCGTCCATTATTCAGAATCTGCCGACATCACCGATGTGACGCGGTGCACCGCGAAGTCGCGCACTCGGCCTGAGGCGGGGTCGAAGGCCACCAACTGGCCGCCGCGCACGTTGATCGGCGAGACCACCCGCCGCGTTGCGACGCCGGCGGGGTCGATGTAGTCGATCACCACGTTGACCTGCTGCAGCGCGGCCTGCTGCAGCAATGTCATCGCACGGGCAGGGTCCACGCGGCCTTGGCCCGTGGGACCGAGCGGCGCGGCAACCACCCTGCGCAACACCTCTACCAGCGCGGCCAAGGTGTCCCGGTTCGGTGTCGTCGCCACTGGCCGGAACAGCCGCCGATACTGGGGAGTGGGCACGCGCGCGCCGCGGGCCCGCAGGTCGACGATGGTGCCCGCGGAGTCCTCGGCGGCCGGGGCCAGACCCGCCGATCGCAGGGCGCTCAGCACGTCGCCGATGGGGGATTGGGTCACCGCGACGGTCGGTGCCAGCAACCGCAACTCAAGCTTCTGGGTCGCGGGCGTGCCGATGGCCTGCGCCAGCAGCGCCGGATCGTCGCAGCGGATGAACGACGACGCCATTCCGACCCGCAGCTGGCCGTGCCGGCGGGCAACGTCGTCGATGAGATAGGTGAGTCCTTGCGGGACAGGAGTTTTGGAGTACTTCGCGAAGAACGTGTGCAGTCCGCTGGCGGTGCGCCCGGTGTCGAGGGCGTGCCGGATGGACGCTTCACTGACCCGGTAGACCATGGCCGCTCCTGCGGATTCCACGGTGGCCACCGCCGCCAGTTCGTCGGCCAGGTCCCGGTCCAGGGGACCCGGCACCACCACCGTCAGGTCGGCCTGCAGCAGGAAGTGGTCGATCGGCGCCGGCAGCACCTTGGCCATCGCGATCGCCGCGGCATCCGGGTCGGTCGGCAACAGTCGAGCCGGGGTGGTGATGGCGCCACGCCCCAGCACGCCCAGCGCGTGCGCCTCCTCGATGAGCTGCGACACCGGTTCGGGCTGCAGGCGTGCCGCCCAGCGTGGCCGGCGCCAGATCATCGCGCGGGACACCTCGGCCGCCTGCAACCCCGCGCCGCCGAGCTGTGACAGCGTCGTCAGTAACAGCCGTCGGTCCAGCGGCGCCGCCGTCGAATACAGCGAATCGGAAAGGGCGGCATAAGGTTTGCCGTCCGGGCCGCGGCGTCCGATCAGGCTTGGCCGCGCCGGCAGGTCCAGCCACGTGCTGGCCAGCAGCCGCCAACGCTCGGCGGTCGCGGTCTCCGCGAATCGGTCGGCGGCCACCGTCGGTGTCCAATACGGTCCGGCGCCGTCCTCGGGCAGCGGGTCGGGCACCCCACTGGCGATCAAGCCCGCGGCCGAGGCAACCTCCAGGATCAGCCCCAGCCGCTGTTCGTCGACCCCCGTCTGCTTGTTCAGCCGCTTCATCTCGCGCACCCCGAGCCCGCCGTTGCGCAGCTCCGGCACCGGTGATGCGCCCAGCGTGTCGATCACCAGGTCGAACTCGCGAAGGATGTCGATCAGTGCGCCGGCGGCGGCGGCGTCGACGTCAGCGGCGCGGGCGGCCTTATCGCCCGCTGCCGGCTCGGGTGCAACGAACAGCGCCGGGCCGGGCTCCTCGCCGCGCAGCACCTGGGCCACCTGGCGGGGCAGGATCACAGTGTCGTCATCGACGGCCCGCAGCAGCCCGGCCGCCAGCAGCCGCTGCACGGGGCGATCGGCGGGCGTCCCGGGTGCGGCGTCGCGGGTGCGTCCCACCGGGGAGCCTTGCAGCAGCCGGTCGATCAGTTCGCGTTCGGGCGCCGAGATGCCCTCGATGTGCGCGGCGATGTCGGCGGCGTCCACAGACGCGTCTTCGAGGATGACCTGCCCCGGGTACCAAGGCAGTCCCACGGCGGCGTCGGCGACGACCCGCAATTGCAGCTCGCCCCAGACCAGGGCCCGCTCGCGAAGGTCATCCAGCGCCGCCGCCACGTCGTCCTCGGGTGCTCGCGCACCGATGAGGGCCAGCAGTTCGGTGGTCGGCACGGCCACCGAATCCGCGTGCAGAACCAACAGCGCATCCAGCACCGCCAGATGTAGAAAGTCGAGGTCATCGGTGGCGGCCTTGACCGATTGGCGGGCCTGGGCGCGGGCCGCCAACGCCGCGATGCTGGCGGGTGGCGGTTGCGCCAGATCGGGTCGCAGCTCCAACAAGCGGATCAGCCGCTCATCGGACAAATCGGCCAGCCAGGCGCCCAGCGGCATGCCCGGGGTGTGTTCGGTCATCGCTGACCAGCGTAAAACAGCCTCCGTCGCACGTGACCGGTCCATGACCTGTCACAATGGCTGCCGTGGCTGACATCGCAGAGAGCAAGAAGCAGCGCTACGTCGACAACGGCTGGCCGACCACCGATCCCGACGACCACGCGGTGAGCGAATTGGCGACCGACCGAACGGGTGCGCTGTCGCCGTTCGGTGACATCGTCTTCCCGGTTCCCGCCGAGGATCTGCCCTACCTGCATCCCGTCACCGTCGTCAACAAGTAACGGTCTGAGCCCAGTGGCCCGCGGCGCCGGTTCCACACCGCTCTCGCACCTCGACGAGCACGGGGCCGCGCGCATGGTCGACGTCACCGACAAGGACGTCACCAAGCGCACCGCCGTCGCCGTCGGCACGCTGCAGACCACTGCGGAGGTCGTGGCGTTGATAGCCTCCGGCGGCCTGCCCAAGGGTGACGCGTTGGCCACCGCGCGGATCGCCGGCATTCTGGCGGCCAAACGCACCAGCGATCTCATTCCGCTGTGTCATCACCTGGCGCTGTCCGGGGTCGACGTCGACTTCGAGATCGGGCGTTCCCATGTCGAAGTGACAGCGACTGTGCGGACGACGGACCGCACCGGTGTCGAGATGGAGGCGCTCACCGCGGTGAGTGTCACCGCACTGACGCTCTACGACATGATCAAGGCCGTCGACCCGGCCGCGCGCATCGATGACATCAAGGTGCTCAGCAAAGTCGGCGGACGTACGGGAGAATGGCACAGGTGACCCGTACTGGCCGCATCATCATCGCCTCCACCCGCGCCGCAGCCGGCGTATACGACGACCGTAGTGGTCCGATGATCTCGGAATGGTTTGTCCAGCAAGGCTTTTCAAAGCCCGGGGTGGTCGTCGTCCCCGACGGTGACCCGGTTGGCCGGGCGCTGCGCATCGCGGTGTCCGACAACGTCGACGTGGTGATCACGTCGGGCGGAACCGGGATTTCGCCGACGGACGAGACGCCGGCGCAGACCAAACCGCTGCTCGATTACG
>DASUGW010000135.1:0-17400 GCA_036273805.1 Mycobacterium sp. | reverse complement strand
ACGCGTTCGATATGACCGATGGTGCGCGCACCGGAGCGACCGCTACCGCAATCGGGCTGTTCCTCAACCGGATTCACCAAACGCACCAGGCGAGTCGCGTCAAACGAGTTATTTAGGTCACGCCGCTTGTAGGGTCTGAATTGGGTTGGGACCTACGGGCGGGCGGACATGAAGAGACTTACCGGGTGGGATTCGTTTCTGCTGTATAGCGAAGCGCCCAACGTGCACATGCACACCCTCAAGATCGCCGTCGTGGAACTCGTCGACCCCGGCGCGCTCCCGTTGGGCGTCGCGGAATTCCGTCAGGTCATCCGCGGCCGGCTCTACAAGCTGCATCCCATGCGCTACGAGCTCGTGAATATCCCCTTCAAGCTGCACCACCCGATGTGGCGGGAGAACTGCGAGGTCGATCTCGACTACCACGTCCGACGGGTGACATTGCCCGCGCCCGGTGGCCGGCGGGAACTCGACGAAGCCATCGGCAAGATCGCCAGCGTTCCGCTGGACCGCCGCCATCCGCTGTGGGAGATGTATTTCATCGACGGACTCGCCGACGGCCGCATCGCGGTGGTCAACAAGATCCACCACGCACTGGCCGACGGTGTGGCAGCGGCGAATCTGCTTGCGCTCGGTATGGACCTGCAGACCGACGCGAACGCCGACCGGGATTACGAAGCCGACCCGGCACCGACCAAGGGTCAACTCTTACGCTCGGCGTTCCGGGACCACTTACGCCTGTTGGCCAGGGTGCCCTCGACCATCATGTACACGGTGGCCGGCATCAACCGGGTGCGCCGCAGCGACCGCAAACTGTCGCCCGAGCTGACCCGCCCCTTCACACCACCACCGAGCTTCATGAACCATGTGCTCACTCCGGAGCGGATGTTCGCGACCGCGACGCTGTCGATGGCGGACATCAAGGAGACCAAGAACGCACTCGGGGTCTCGATCAACGACCTGGTGTTGGCACTCTCGGCCGGTGCGCTGCGCAAGATGTCCCTGCGCTACGACGGACACGCCAACCATCCGCTGCTGGCTTCGGTCCCGGTCAGCTTCGACTTCTCGTCGGAGCGCATCTCGGGCAACTACTTCACCGGCGTCATGATGCCGATCCCGATTCATCTGGACGATCCGATGGACCGGGTACGTCAAGCCCACGAGGACGCGATCCTGGCCAAGGAGTCCAACCACCTGATCGGTCCCGAGCTGGTGAGCCGCTGGTCGAACTATCTGCCGCCGGCCGGAATCGAAGCGCTGTTCAAGCGGCTGTCGATGATGGACGGGCAAAACAAGGTGCTCAACCTGAACATCTCGAACGTGCCCGGGCCGCGCGAGTACGGCCGGGTGGGCGGCGCGTTGGTCACCGAGATCTACAGCGTCGGTCCGATCACCGCGGGCAGCGGACTGAACATCACGGTGTGGAGCTACGTGGATCAGCTCAATATCTCGGTGCTGTCGGATATCGACTCCGTCGGCGATCCCCATGAGGTCACGCAGGCAATGCTCGACGAGTTCGTCGAAATCCGCCGGGCGGCAGGCCTTTCCGGTCAGCTCACGGTTGTCGAGAAGGCGCTGCCGCAGGCGGTGTGACCGGCTGCGGCCCGCGTTTGGCGCGCATCCAGTCCAGGAACTTCTGCACCGCGGCGGCGGTGTACTGGCCGTGCGATGATCCGAAGATCTCGAAAGCGTGCTGGGCTCCGGGAATTTCGGCGTAGACGACGGGCGCTTCGGATACCTCGCGCAGCGCCGTGACGAACTCCCGGGCCTCGCCGACCGGGATGATCGAGTCGTTGCGGCCGTGCAGAACGAAGAACGGCGGGGCGTCGGCACGTACATGCCGGATGGGGGAAGCCTGCTGGTAAATGTGGCGGTGGGTGTCGTACTTCTTCTTGACCACGAGGCGTTGCAGGAACAGTCGGACGAACTCGACACGCCCGGGGCCTTCGGTGGAGTCCCAGTCGTAGCGTCCGTAGATCGGCACCGCGGCCACCACCGAGGTGTCGGCCGCTTCGAAGCCGGGCTGCCAGGCGGGGTCGTTCTGGGTCAGGGCGCACAGCGAGGACAGGTGTCCGCCGGCCGAACCACCGCTGATGGCAATGCAATCCGGGTCTCCGCCGTAATCGGCGATGTGTTCGTGCACCCACGCCAGTGCGCGTTTGGCGTCGACGACGTGGTCCGGCCACGTCCACCGCGGGCTGACTCGGTACCCGATGGACACGCAGATCCAGCCCTCGGCGGCCAGGCGTCCCATCAGTGGGTAGGCCTGTGGCCGGCGCATCCCTATCAGCCATGCCCCGCCCGGAACATTCACCAGCACAGGGGCTTTCGCGTCAAGGGGAAGATCGCTGCGGTGCCAGATGTCGAGGCGGTTCGCGCGGTGCGGTCCGTAGGAGACCGTGTCGGCCTGGGCCACATATCGCAGCCGAGCGGCGGCGGATCGGAACAACCCGCCCGCCAACGTCATCCGGCTCCAGTGCGCTGCTGCCTCATAGTCCTCACCTAGTGCTTCGCGCAGCGGTTCCTCGAAGTGGGGAGCCGAGGTGATGTTGCGACGGTGAATGAACGCCAACAGCACCCACGACAACACCGTCAGCGCCAGACCGGCCATCCCGCGCCGGCCGCGGAAGTCTCCGCGCCACCCGCGGCGCGCCGCATCGAGCACCGAGGCCATGCCCAGCCAGGGCGCGAGTTCGCTTGTGGGCCAACCGAGGAAGAACAGCGGAATGGTGATGTAACCCTGCCGTGCCAGTGAGCGCACCCCGTTGGCTGCGTTGGTCAGCTCCAGGGCTCCGCGTAGCAGTGTGGCGTTTGCGGTCTTGCGGGTGGTTGGTCTTCTCCGGCGCCGCAGGGCCATACCTAACCGATCACCGGGAATCGGCGTTCTTTGGCGAGGCGGTTTGCGGCACGCTGCATGACCCGGCGCACGTGGGCGTCGACCTCGTCGATGTCGGGGTCGTCGCCGAACTGCGCCGCGATGTCGATCGGCTCGAGGACCTCCATGACGATCTTCGTCGGCAACGGCACGTTGACGGGCAGTACCGCCGACAGACCGAATGGGAATCCGAACGACAGGGGCAGGATCTTGGCCCGCAGCAGCTTGTCGAGGCGCAGCAGCTTGGCCACCCCGGTGCCGCGGGTCAGGTACAGCTGCGTTTCCTGGCCGCCGATGCCGACGGTGGGCACGATCGGCACCCCGGCGTTGAGCGCCGCCTTGACGTAGCCGGTGCGACCGCCGAAGTCGATCTTGTTGCGGGCGGCGGTGGGGCGATAGACGTCGTAGTCGCCGCCGGGGAACACCACGACCACGCCGCCGGAACGCAGCGCCTCGTCGGCGTTGCGGGGATTGGCCGGGATGAAGCCGGTGCGCCGGAAGAACTCCGCGGTGGGACCGACGAACAGCAAGTCGAAGCCGAGCGTGTAGATGGGCCGGTCGAATCCGAAGCGCTGGTAGAAATCGGTCGCGAATACCGGTACGTCCATGGGGAACAGCCCGCCGGAATGATTCGACACCACCAGCGCGGCGCCCGCCGCGGGGACGTGTTCAAGACCGCGCACCTCGGCCCGGTGGAAACCCTTGATCAGGGGCCGGATCAGGCCCATTACCTTCTCGGTGAGCCCCGGGTCCCACTTTGTGATCGACCCGATGGTGGTCTCGTCCAAGGGTGCGTCTTTCAGACTCACGGGTTCCCCTACCAAGAATTGAAACGTGTTCTAGTTCGATGCTACCGGGGTTCGTTGAAACGAGCTGGCGGGTAGTGACCGGTGGCCCTTACCGTACCGTTTACGATGATGCGCGTGAGCGACGAAACCACTGAACCCGCAGTCCTGGTCGAGCAGCGCGACCGCATTTTGGTCATCACCATCAACCGGCCCAAGGCCAAGAACGCCGTCAACCTCGCCGTCAGCCAGGGGCTGGCCGACGCGATGGACCGCCTCGATGCCGAGCCAGGCCTGTCGGTCGGCATCGTCACCGGCGCCGGTGGCTCCTTCTGTGCCGGCATGGACCTCAAGGCTTTCGCCCGCGGTGAGCGGTGCGATATCGACGGTCGCGGCCTGGGCTTCACCCAGAGCCCGCCCGCCAAGCCGCTGATCGCCGCGGTCGAGGGGTACGCGCTGGCCGGTGGCACCGAGGTCGCCTTGTCCTGCGACCTGATCGTCGCTGCCCGCGACTCGGCATTCGGCATCCCGGAGGTCAAGCGTGGCCTCGTCGCCGGTGGCGGCGGGCTGCTGCGGCTGCCGCAGCGCATCCCGTACGCCATTGCCATGGAGCTCGCGCTCACCGGAGACAACCTGTCCGCGGAGCGGGCCCACGAGCTGGGTCTGGTCAGTGCTCTCGCTGAGCCGGGCAGCGCGCTCGAGGGCGCGATCGCGCTTGCGGAGAAGATCACCGCCAACGGTCCGCTGGCCGTCGCGGCGACCAAGAAGATCGTCGTGGAGTCTCGCTACTGGGGTCCCGAGGAGCAGTGGACCGAGCAGATGAAGATCCTCGGACCGGTGTTCATGTCGAAGGACGCCCAGGAGGGTGCCGTCGCGTTCGCCGAGAAGCGGGCCCCGAAGTGGACGGGCAGCTGACTCAGCCGCACTTCTGAGCGGTCCCTTCGCGCGCGTCCGCACCGCTGCAACTGATCTTGTCGGTGGGACCTCCTAATATCGACCGTATGTTCGAAACGGCCGACTTGTCGTCGGCGGAGATGATCGCCGGGCTGCCGGACGCCGGCCTCGTCGACGTCATGGCCGGTGCTGTTCGGATGGAACGGGCGGTGGCGGCGCGTCGATTGTTTGCGGTCGCCGAATTGTTTCTGCGCCGGGAAGCCGCCAGGGAGGCTGAGGAGCGCGAGAACTGGCGGGTTGACGGCTGGGAGTCGGTGGCCGCCGAAGTGGCGTCGGCCCAGGGCATCTCCCAGCACAAGGCGGTCGCGCAGATCCAGGTGGCGACGACACTGCGCGAGGAGTTGCCGGAGGTCGCCGAGGTGTTCGCGAAGGGGTTGGTCGATTATTGGATCGTCGCGCTGATCGTCTCGCGCACGATGCTGATTCAGTCCGAGGACGACATGGCCGCGGTCGACGCGGCACTGGCGCGGCAGGTGCACCGGTGGAACCGGTTGTCCAAGAAGAAGATCGGTGAGCTGATCGACGCGCTGGTGATATCGGTGGATCATCTGGCCAAGCGTCGAGCTGAAACCCGCGATGAGGGCCGTCATATCGGTATCGGCCCTGCGGGTGAGGGCACGGCCGAGGTGTGGGGATCGTTGCGTGCCGCCGATGCCGCGGCTTTCGACGCTCGTTTGGATGAGCTGGCCCAAACGGTGTGCCCGGCCGATCCGCGTACCAAAGAGCAGCTCCGTGCCGATGCCACGGGGGCGATGGCGGCACAGCAGGATCGGCTCGCGTGCCACTGCGGCAGGGAGGATTGCCCGGCCGGTGATCCGCCCGCGAGCAATGTGGTGGTGCACGTTGTCGCCGATGCCTCGACCGTGTCAGGAGTCGCGTCGATTCCGGGTTATATCCGCGGGTACGGGGCAGTGGCGCCGCAGATGCTGCGCCACTTGTTGCGCGGCGCCAAGATTCAGCGGGTGGTGCATCCGGGAGAAGGCAAGTGTGAGAGGGGTTACCGGCCGTCGGCCGCGCTGGCCGAGTTTGTGCGGTGCCGTGATCTCACGTGCCGGTTCCCGGGGTGTGACGCACCCGCAGAGGTGTGCGACATCGACCACACCGTGCCGTGGCCGTACGGGCCGACGCATCCGTCGAACCTGAAACTTGTATGCCGAGTTCACCATCTTCTGAAAACGTTCCACAACGAGTGGAGGGATAGTCAGCAGCCCGACGGCACGGTGCGGTGGACTGCGCCCACCGGTCACTCATATGTCACGAAACCCCATGGGGCACTGTTCTTTCCGCAACTGGCCAGGCCCACCGGTGAAGTGTTATCCACCGAGGTGCCGGCAGGCGGCACGGGCAGAGGGTCGATGATGCCCAAGCGGATTCGCACCCGGGCCGAGGATCGGCAGGCCCGCATCGATCACGAACGTGCCCTCAACTATAAGGAGTATCTGCTGCGGCCACCGCCACCGCCGGAAGAGCCGCCACCCTTTTAACTCTGGCCGGTGGTCAACACATCCCACAGATCGGCGCCGTTGTGGCTCAACGCTATCCATCCGAGCTTACGGGCGTGCGCACCGGTGCTGCCGAACTCGGTGATCCAGCTGTGCGCCCGGTTGGTCGCCGACCATAGCGGGTGCTCGATGGTCACGCCGATCGCACCGTGTAACTGATGCGCCACCATGCTCACCGCGGGAACTACTTGTCCCAGCGCTACTTTCGCCAGGGTTACCGCATAGTCGGTCTGAGCACTGTCGAAGCCGTAGTCGGCCGCCGCCGCCACTGCAAGTTCGGTTGCCGCCCTCGCTCTTTCGATCTCGCCCGCCATCCCGGCAAGGGCGTGCTGCACCGCCTGGAACTTGCTCAGGGGCCGTCCGAACTGCACCCTGTCGCGGGTATGGGCGACCGCGAGTTCGGCGGCGGCGTCCAGGGCACCGATGCACTGCACGCACCGGGCCCAGGCGCCACGCCGGTCCAATTCGTCGCCGTATCGCAGGTCGAGTTCCCGAAAATCGTTCGCGGACAGATCGAAGTCGATGTCGTCGCGCGGTTCACCGCCGAGGTTGTGTCCCGGTGTGACGGTCACCGACGCCGGGTTGACGACACCGGTCAGGAGGCGGTCTCCGTCCCGGACAGCCACCACGATGGCCACCGCGTCACGACTCCACGGCACCTCCGCGGCGCCGCCGCCGGCGTCGGCCTGCGCGAGCGTCAACGGCCCGGACGTGGGGACCTCGAGCCCCGCGACTCCCGCCAGCCACCCGGCCAGCAGATCCGTCTCGGCGAGCGGCACGGACACGGCATGACGTGCCAGCCCGCGCAGCAACACAGCGGATTCCCTTGGGCCGGCGTCGAGTTCGGTATCGGTGGTGAGCCGGCTCAGTCCGGTCTCCTCGAGATTGCGCCACGCCGTCTCGTCGAAAAGCTCGGGCAGTCTGCGCCGTCCGATGCGTGCCGCCGCTGAACGGGCTCCGATATCGTCGACCAGGCCGCGTAATTCGCTCAATTCATCGTCGGTGTCTGCGGCGAAAACGCCGCCCGCCAGCACACTCATCGCAATCCCATGCCTCGAGCAACGACCCCGCGCAACACCTCGTTGGTTCCCCCACGCAGCGTGAACATGGGCGAATGCAATCGTGCCGCCAACAGCAGCGAGCGTAGCCGAACATCAGGTTTCCCAACGCAATCCAACAGCCCGGCCGCGAGGTCCACCGACTCCTGCTCGAACCGCGTGCCCAGATCTTTCACCAGCGCGGCCTGGTTGGCCGCCGGCTGGCCCGCAGCCAACGCGTGCGCCACCGACACCGACAGCTGGCGCAACGACACCAACCGCGCCACCAGGGACCCGACGTCGGCGGCGGTCCGGTCGTCGACATCGGTTGCAGGCAGCGCCGACAATGCCCGCAGCAGCGCGAGCAGCAGCGGCGCGGTGGACAGGATGCGTTCGGGCCCACTGCGCTCATATGACAGCTCGGCGGTTACCTGGTGCCAACCGTCACCGATCTCGCCGAGCACGTCCTCGTCGGCAACGAACACATCGGTGAACGTGGTCTCGTTGAAGTGGTGTTCGCCGTCCATCGTGACGATCGGCTCGATGGTGACGCCATCGGCGTCGGTGGGCACCAGGAATTGACTGAACCCGGCATGGCGATGCTCGGGGTCCAGGGGACTGGTGCGCGCCAGCACCACCACCATGTGCGCCAGATGGGCGCCGCTGGTCCACACCTTGCGGCCGTTGAGCACCCAGCCGCCGTCGGCGCGAACCGCACGGGTGGTGGCCGCAGCCAGGTCGGAACCCGCCTGCGGCTCACTCATGCCGATGGCGGTGTAGAACTGGCCCGCGGCGATGCGCGGCAAGATGCGCTGACGCTGCTCCTCGGTGCCATACGCCAACAGGCCGGGGGCCACCTGGCGGTCGGCGAACCAGTGCGCGGACACCGGGGCGCCGGCGAGCAACAGTTCCTCGGTCACCACGTAGCGGTGCAGGTGACCGAGCTCGCGTCCGTTGTACTTGGCGGGAATCGTCAGTCCCAGGAACCCGGCCGCCCCGAGGCGCTGGCTGAACGACGGGTCGGCCCCGCACAACCACGAATCGACCGCGGGTTCCCAACCGTGCGCAGCGCGGTCGGCGTCGAGGAATTCGCGGATCGACTCGCGCAGGGCGACCAGTTCGGGCTCGGTGACGCTCAGTGCGTCATAACGGCTCACCCGCTGATTATGGCGGGGTGTCAGTCGAGCAGATCCACAACCGTCGACAAAGCAGGTCCCGTCAGGGCGTCCTTTTCGGTGCGCTCAAGATGGCTGCGCCAGAACGCAACGGCACCGTCGGCATCGCCGGCCTCGATCAACTCCACCACCTGCGCGTGCGCCTTCATCGAGCGTTTCCACGCCTGTTCGGCCCGCGTCCCGGTGGGCCGCATGGTGCGGGTGGCCCGCGCGATCAGGTGGTACAGCATCTCGTTGACCATCTGCAGGGTCTTGTTCCCGCACAGCGTCGCGATTGCGATGTGGAATTCCGCCAGCGCCAGCCGGGACTGCTCATCAGACATCTCGCCGTTCGCCGGCCGAAGCGCGGCTTCCAGTGCCGCGAGGGTCTCCGGGTCGCGTTCGACCGCGAGCTTCCTGATCATGTCGGCTTCCAGCGAGGCGCGCGCGTCGTAAACGTCCTTGAGCGTCACACCCTCGTATTCGAGGATCAGCCCGGCATAGCGGGCCAGCGTCTGCTTGGTCGGACTGGTCACCCGGGCGCCGCCGCGCACGCCCCGTTGCATCTGGATCAGCGATTCGGATTCCAGGACCCGGAACGCCTCGCGCAACGTCGGACGTGAGACGCCGAACTGTTCCATGAGCTCGGACTCCGGCGGCAACATGGTGCCCACCGGGATCTCGCCACGGATGAACATCTTGCGCAGCACTGTAGCCACACGATCGGCCATCTTCGGCTCGCGAAGGCTGGTGACCTCCATGGCGTCGTTAGACCTCCGCAGCGTCCTTCCGAAATAACTAACTGTTTTACAGATTAGCCGACGCGGCGCATCCTTGGCGTCAAGTGGGACGCCGCCACGGTTACCGTGGCGCAGGTGGAGGTGCTTGGGTGGGCGCCCGGTCGACCGGTCCGGTGAGTTCTGCCAGACCGTCACCGTCCGAGGTCGCGGCCTGCGCCGACGGCACCGACCGGCGCGCTGCCAACAGGCCCTCCTAGCGGCGTCTAAACAGCTAACTATATAGTGTTTTCACGCAGCATTTGACGTGCCGTCGCTACCACCTATGAGGATCGATGAGTATTTCGCTACTGCTCGAGATGGCCGTTTCGGGTGACCCGGATCGGCTTGCCGTCGTCTCGGGCGACGTTCGGCTGACCACCCAGGAGCTCTCCGACCTCGCCGACGGCGGTGCAGGAGTTATTGAGACATCCGGGTGTGAGCACGTCGCCTATGTGGGTGCCGGTGGCGCCATGCTGCCGCTGCTGTTGTTCTCCTCGGCGCGGTCGGGTCGGACGTTCACACCCATCAACTACCGGCTGTCGGCCGACGGCATCCAGGCACTCATCGAGCGCCTGCCGTCACCGTTGGTGATCGTCGATGCGCGATACCGCGACATGATCGGTTCGGCCGGCAAAACCGTCATGGATTCCGACGAGTTCCTGGCGGCGGCGCGCACCGCCGAACCCGCCGCCGAGTTCCCCGACCCCGACGCCGTCGGCGTGGTGCTGTTCACCTCTGGAACCACCTCGGCACCCAAGGCCGTCGAACTCACGCACAACAACCTGACCAGCTACATCACCGGCACTGTCGAGTTCGGTGCGGCGGAACCTACCGACGCGGCGCTGATCTGCGTTCCTCCGTACCACATCGCAGGCGTCAGCGCCGCGCTATCGAACCTGTACGCCGGCCGAAAGATGGTGTACCTGCCCAACTTTGACGCCGACGAGTGGGTGCGGCTCGTGCAGGACGAGGCGGTCACCACCGCGACGGTGGTGCCGACGATGCTCGACCGCATCGTCAAGGTCCTCGAATCCGGTGGCCAGCAGCTGCCGTCGTTGCGCAACCTCGCCTACGGTGGCTCCAAGGTCGGGCTTCCGTTGGTCCGCAAGGCCCTCGAACTGTTGCCCGGCGTCGGCTTCGTCAACGCCTACGGACTGACCGAGACGAGTTCCACCATTTCGGTTCTCACGCCGGATGACCATCGCGCCGCACACGGCGCCGAAGACGCCGCGGTGGCGCGCCGCCTCGGCTCGGTCGGCCAGCCGGTCGCGGGCATCGAGGTACAGGTTCGCGACGAGGCCGGCAACGTGCTGGGCGCGGGTGAGACCGGTGAACTGTTCGTGCGCGGTGAGCAGGTGTCGGGCCGCTACACCGGAATCGGTTCGGTGCTCGACGAGCAGGGCTGGTTCCCGACCCGCGACATCGCGATGCTCGACGACGAGGGGTACCTGTTCCTCGGGGGCCGCTCCGACGACACCATCATCCGGGGCGGTGAGAACATCGCGCCGGCCGAACTCGAAGACGTGCTGATCGAACACCCGCACGTGCACGAAGTGGCCGTCGTCGGTGCTGAGGATCCCGAGTGGGGACAGGCCATCGTCGCCGTGGTGGTGCCGGTTGCCGGTATCAACCCCGACCCGGAGGAACTGCGCGAGCATGTGCGTGCCGCACTGCGCGGATCGCGCACCCCGGACCGAGTAGTGTTCCGCGACGAGTTGCCCACCAATGCCACCGGCAAGGTGCTGCGCCGCGAGATCGTCGCAAGCCTGCAACAAGACGCGACCGCCGAGAAGTAACTCACGAGAACGAAGGACGAATAGCCATGGTGAAGAACGGCACCCGCCTGCAGAGCCAGGTCGATGACACCCAGGTGATCGTCGTCAAGACGGCGGACTCGCTCGACGACCTGCGTTGCGGGGGCACGGCGATGGTCGCGCTGGACGCCGAAAAGGCCGCCGCCGAGATCGATCCCAATTTCGCCGAGGGCACGGTGATGGGCAAGCGTTACGTCGATGATGCCGGCGCCGAGGTGCTCGTCACCAAGGCCGGGCAGGGCAC
The DNA here is from genome assembly GCA_036273805.1 of Mycobacterium sp. Taxonomy (GTDB): domain Bacteria; phylum Actinomycetota; class Actinomycetes; order Mycobacteriales; family Mycobacteriaceae; genus Mycobacterium. The sequence goes on along the minus strand of DASUGW010000135.1, from coordinate 6,259 downwards.
GCTGTCCGTCGGCGGAACGGCGCTGGTCCTCAAAGAGGCCAAGCCGCTGCCGGCCTCGGACTGAGGTCGACGTAGACCCCGCGAGGGACGAGCGGGGTCGGAGGAGACCGACCATTTGGCACTGACCTTCGGCACTGAGGTCGCCACTGGCGCACTAAGCGCCGTGAACATCTCCCAGCCTGACCACAGGCATTGGGCGTAGCGTCGGAAAACTTGGGTAACCCGCGAGTATCCGAATGGTGAACGCCGGGAGGGATCGATGAATGTCCTTGGAAGTGCCACCGGGGCGTTGACGCGTGCGGGCGATATGGCCGCATCCGCCGCCGGAGCGGTGGGCGGAGCGATTCTCGGGGGATTGGCCGGTAGCGCGCAAGGGGCGGTCAACGGGATCAAGACCGGCGCGGACCGTGGCAGCCGTTCAACCCCGATGGCCGCACTCACGATCGCGGTCGTCGGCGCTGCGGGATTACTCGAATGGCCTGTCCTGCTCGGCGTCGGGGGCGGTGTGCTGGCATTGCGTGAACTCCGCCGCCACTCCGAGGAGTCGGCCCCGAAGAAGGCCCCGACCCTGACCGCGGTGCGTGGCGGCGGCGAAAAGGCCGCTGCGCCGAAACCTGCCTCGAAGGCCACGCGGAAAGCCGCACCTAAAGCGGGTACGAAAGGTGGTGCACGCCCCAGGAAGGCCAGCACCACAACCACGCGCGCGGCAGCACGCGCGCGGCGTGCCCCTGCCAAGCGCTAGCGTCGCCGGTGGGTTTGCGCCGATTCGTCTTGAAGTGCACCGCGGCGCCGGTGCAGATGATGGGAGCCGGGGCGCGCACCGCGGCGGGCATCGCCACCGCCGGCGCGGGAATGGTGACCGCCCCGGTGCGCGACCTTCCCGTGGTGCCCGCCATGCATGTCGTGGCGGATGCGGTCGGTGAGCTCTTCGGCGGTGCGGCGGCGCGGCGCTGTGCCCGTGACGGCCGATGGTGCTGGATCGAAGTGCGCGGGCTGCGCGACGACGGGCCGGGCGAGCAGGTCGGTGCGTCGGTGCTGGCCGCGTTGCGCGCCCACCCCGGCGTCACGCGGGCCGCGCTCAATTGTCCGCTGTCCCGGGTAATCGTCGAGACCAGTGGCGGTACCAGCCTCACCGAACTCTGTGTCGTTGTCGAAGCCGCCGAAGCAGCCGTCGGCCCCGCGGCGGCCGATAGCACGCCGCGGACGCCGCCGGTGGATCTGCCGATCGATCCTGTAGCGCTGGCCGGCAGCGCGATCGCCGCGGTGGCGAGCGGAGTCGGACTTGGCATCTCGCTGGTGGGTCGGTTGGCCTATCTACCGCGAATGCCGTTGTTGCTCAGTGCAATCGTTAACGTGGTCGACTACCAGCCGCGAGTGCGGCGCAGTGTGGAAGAACGCCTGGGCGCCCCCGCCGCCGATACCCTGATCGCGCTCGCGGCTGCCACTGCGTACACCCTTACACTGGCGCCGGCGTCGCTGGCCACCGATCTGCTCGTCCATTTGGCCAAGGCCGCCGAGATGCAGGCCAACGCGCAGAGTTGGCGTCGGCGCGCACCGGATCTGAGCTGTAACGCCGAGTGCGCCGACGGGGTATGGCCCCGGCCGCGCCCCGGCGGGATGCCGTCCGGTCCGGTTGAGAGGTACGGCGACCGCGCCGGTGCCGCACAGGTTTTCGGTGCGCTGGCCCTTGGCGCGCTGACCGCAAACGTGTCCTCCGTGGCGACCGCTGCCGTGGTGGCGACACCGAAGGCTGCCCGGACGTGTCGAGAGTCCTTCGCCGCGGCCTTGGGGCGGGGTCTGGCCGAGCGGTACGGCGTGCTGATCATCAACCCCCGGGCCCTGCGCAGGCTCGATCGCGTCGACGCCGTGCTGGTCGACCCCCGCATGCTATGCGGGGACGGTCTACGGGTCGGGGCGATCCGGGGTGTCCGCGACCAGGATCGCGCCGCTGTATGGCAGTGGGCGCAGGACGAGTTGGCGTGTGGTGCAATGCAATCGGGCTGGCATCCGGTGGCCCTCAACGGTCGCAGCGGCGATGGTGATGTCCTGATCCTGCCGGAGCGCGATCCGCTGGCACCGGCGGTGCTCGCCGAGATACGCAGAGCCGGCGCGACGGCTGTTTCCGTGCGCGTCGATTCGCTCGACGATCTCGGCTCGTCTTTCGACACGCTGGACCCGGTGGAGAACTCCGTCGACGGCGCGCTGGCAGCCGCCGTGCAGCGACTGCAGCGGGACGGCCGCACGGTGGCTGTGGTCACGTCGGCGGCGGCGCAGGCGCTCGCCGACGCCGATGTCGCTATCGGAATCATGGCGCAGGGGCGCCCGGCCTGGCACGCAGACGTTTTGACCGACGGTCTGGACGCGGTGTGGGCCATCCTGCATGCCTTGCCGACGGCACGCAAAGCGAGCGCACGCGGTGTCGAAATCGCCGCGGGCGCTTCGGCTCTGGGTGCGCTACTGATGATTCCCGGGGTGCGGGGAGTGGGCCCCGGGCCGGTGACCGCGGGTGCGGCGGCCGGGCTGTGGACGGGCTACCGGTTGGCCCAGCGGGTGATGGACGCCGCACCGCCACCGGTATTCGTGCACGAGTGGCACGCGATGTCAGCCGAGCGGGTTCGCCTGATGCTTCCCCCGCAAGCTGCCCCGCACGAGCGGGCGTCCCCGCGGTCGCGTATCTGGTCCTACGGCAACAGGTCCGTGGGTGCGGCACAGTCCATGGTGTCACCGGTTGCCGGAATCGCTTGGGAATACGTCAATTTGATGCGTAGTGAACTCTCCGACCCGCTGACGCCGGTGCTGGCCGTGGGCGCCGCTGCGAGTGCCGCGCTGGGATCGCCGGTCGACGCGATCCTCGTCGGTTCTGTTCTCGGTGGCAACGCCGCGCTCGCGGCGGCGCAGCAGTTGCGTGCCGAGCGGTTGCTGCGGCGCCTGCTCGTCCACCAGGATCCCATGGCATGCAAGCTCGTTGATGATGGCGAGATCACCGTCGCGGCAACCGAACTGCGTCCCGGCGACGTGATTGTGGTGCGTGCGGGCGAGGTCGTTCCGGCGGACGCCCGCCTCATCGACGTCGCGGACGTCGAAGTCGACGAGTCGGCGCTCACCGGGGAGTCGTTGCCGGTGGCCAAGCAGGTCGAAGCGACCCCGGCGGTGCCGGTGGCCGAGCGGGCCTGCATGTTGTACGAACAGACGACGGTCGTCGCGGGCACCGCGACCGCCATCGTCACCGAGGTCGGTGCCCGCACACAGGCGCGCCGGGCCGCAGTCGCGACCACCCGGGGGCCGGCGGTCGGTCTGCAGAGCCAACTACGCGATCTCACCGCGAAAGCCCTGCCGTTCAGTCTGGCTGGCGGCGCATTGGTATCCCTGCTCGGACTGCTGCGCATGACCGGACTGCGGCAGGCGGTCAGTAGCGGCGTCGCCGTCAGTGTTGCCGCGGTACCCGAGGGGCTGCCTTTGGTGGCCACCCTGGCCCAACAGGCGTCCGCCCGCCGGCTCACCCGGTCCGGCGTGCTGGTTCGTGCCCCTCGCTCGGTGGAGGCGCTGGGTCGCGTCGACGTCGTGTGCTTCGACAAGACCGGCACGCTGACAGAGAACCGTCTACGGGTGACGCGGGTGCATGCGGCGGCGGGGCTTGCCGAGGCGGATGTGCTCCGCCATGCGGTCGCGACCGCGCCCGACCCGCGTGACGGCGTGTCCGTGCACGCCACGGACACCGCGATCGCCGAGGCGGGTCCTGTGGTTGCCGCAGCCGGCCCTGACGGCATCCATCTACCGTTTCGGTCCGGCCGTCCGTTCTCGGCGTCGATCCGCGACGGTGAATTGTCGATCAAGGGTGCTCCCGAAGTTGTGCTCGCCGCCTGCGATAGTCCGGTTTCGGTGCATCGGCGGGTCGAGGAAATGGCCGCCGACGGGTTGCGGGTCATCGCGGTAGCGCGCCGGCCCATATCGGTGCAGCTGACTCGGGCAGCCGCCGCCGATCAGGACGCCTTTGCCGAATTGTGCTCAGAGAAAATGCAATTCGCCGGACTGCTGGGGTTGTCCGATACCCCGCGCGCTGACGCCGCCGATGTGCTCGCCGAGCTAGGTGCCCGTGGCATCGGAGTTCGGTTGATCACCGGCGACCATCCGGTGACGGCAGCCGCGGTGGCCACCGAACTGGGTATGCCGTTCGCGCTCGATCAGGTGATCAGCGGGCCGGAGTGGGATGCGCTGTCGCGGGGTCAGCAAGAGGAGGCGGCGCTCGAACGGTTGGTTTTCGCCCGGATGTCTCCGGAGAACAAGGTGCAGGTGGTCGAAACCCTGCAGCGGATCGGCCAGGTGTGCGCCATGGTCGGCGACGGCGCCAACGACGCCGCCGCCATCCGGGTCGCCAGCGTGGGCATCGGGGTTGCGGCCCGGGGCAGCGATCCGGCGCGCACCGCGGCCGATGTGATGCTGCTCGATGGCAGGATCCGCTCGCTTCTCGACGCGGTAGACGAAGGCCGCCAGCTATGGCGCCGCGTGCAGGCCGCAGTCTCGGTGCTGCTGGGAGGTAACGCGGGCGAGGTGGCGTTCGCGGTCACCGGGACGGCGCTCACCGGGCGGTCCCCGTTGAACACCCGCCAATTGCTGTTGGTCAACATGCTGACCGACGCGCTTCCGGCCGCGGCGCTGGCGGTCAGTCCGCCCCGCGCCGACTTCCGATACCTGGGCCGCGGTCCGGATCAGGCCGCGTTGTGGCGCGCGGTGGCCGTCCGCGGAACGACGACTGCCGGCGCTGCCACCGCGGCGTGGACGATGGCGCTGCTGACCGGGCGACCGCGCCGCGCGTCGACCGTGGCTCTGGTGGCTCTGGTGTCCACGCAGTTGGGACAGACCCTCATCGACTCCCGCAGTCCGCTGGTGGTCGGCACAGCCGCGGGTTCGCTGTTCGCACTGGGTGCCGTCATCAGCACTCCCGTCGTGAGCCAATTGCTGGGCTCTACACCGCTGGGTCCGGTGGGCTGGGGACAGGCGCTGTCCACGGCGGCTGTCGCCACCGGCGTGGCGGCAGCCGCACCCCGGGTGATCCGGTGGTGGACCGATCAGTCTTCGATGTGGATGACGCCGAGGCGGAACAACACGGCATACAGCTCGCGCAATGGCACCGCAAGCAACTCGGCGGCGACCACCACCGGATCGGTCGATCCACTCGTTGTTCTCATCCCCGACATCGTGAATTCGTCAGGTGTCGACACACAGAACACGCCGTGACACGGAGGCAAGCAATGGTCGACAAGTCAAAACGTACGCACAGAGACGCAGCGCAGCGAGTTCGCGAGGCACAGAGGTTTGCGGTCGACCTGCCCGGCGTCGGGAAGGTGCGTATCCCGCGACCCGAACAGCTGGCGTATTTCGGGGTGCTGACGGCCCTGGCGGTGGCCGAGATCGTGGAATGGCCCGTCGCGCTGCTCCTTGGCGCCGGACACCTCCTCGCGCAGAACGAGCACAACCGGGTTGCCCGCGAACTCGGCGAGGCACTGGAAGAAGCCTGAGTGGCGATGGTCCGCGCGGCAGGCCTGGCTACCGGCCGGTAACACGGGCTAATGTCGAACGACATGGGCCACTACAAGAGCAACGTCCGTGACCTCGAGTTCAACCTCTTCGAGATGCTAGATCTCGAGAAGGTGCTCGCCGAGGGAGATTTCGGTGATCTCGACCCGGACTCGATCCGGGAAATGCTGGCGGAAGCGGCCAAACAGGCCGAGGGGCCGGTAGCCGAGTCGTTCGCCGAATCCGACCGCCACCCGCCGACGTTCGACCCGGACACGCACGTGGTGCACATTCCGGAGCCGTTCAAGCAGTCGCTGCGAACCTGGCGGGACGCGGATTGGTTCCGCATCGGCCTCGACGAGAACGTTGGCGGCGTACCGGCGCCGAGCATGCTCGCCTGGGCTATCAACGAGTTGCCGCTAGGTGCCAATCCCGCGATTTTCCTGTTTCTGGCAGGCCCGATCCTCGCGTCGATCCTCTACGGCATCGGCAATGAGCAGCAGAAGAACTGGGCCTCCATGGCGATCGAGCGGCACTGGGGTGCCACCATGGTGCTCACCGAGCCCGATGCCGGTTCTGACGTGGGTGCCGGCCGCACGAAAGCCATTGTGCAGCCTGATGGTACGTGGCACATCGAGGGTGTGAAGCGGTTCATCACCAACGGTGACGGCGATGACATGTTCGAGAACATCATGCATCTGGTCCTTGCCCGCCCGGAGGGTGCCGGTCCCGGCACCAAGGGGCT
>DASUGW010000134.1:0-16710 GCA_036273805.1 Mycobacterium sp. | reverse complement strand
GGCTGATGGCCACCCGGTCATCCGACGTCGTCACCTGCGCCGAGAGAATGTTCACCTTCTCGTCGGCAAGCACCCGGGTCACGTCGGAAAGCAGACGGTGCCGGTCGAGCGCCTCGACCTGGATGGCGACCAGGAACACCGACGACGGCGACGGCGCCCACTTCACCTCGATGATGCGCTCGGACTGCTCCTGCAGCGACGCGGCGTTGGTGCAGTCGGTACGGTGCACACTGACCCCGCCACCTCGTGTCACGAACCCCATGATGGTGTCGCCCGGCACCGGCGTGCAGCACTTGGCCAGCTTCGTCAGCACACCCGCCGCGCCGGGCACCGCGACACCGACATCGTCACTATTGCGTTGGCGCACCGGGATGTTCGACGGCGTCGACCGCTCGGCGATCTCGTCTTCGGCGCCATCGGCTCCGCCTAGTTGCACGATCAGGCGCTGCACCACGTGCCGCGCCGAGATGTGCCCTTCGCCGACCGCGGTGTACAGCGCCGACACATCGGCATACCGCAGCTCGCGGGCCAGTGCGCCCATGGAGTCCGCACCCATCAAGCGCTGCAACGGAAGTCCACCGCGACGCACCTCACGGGCAATGGCGTCCTTGCCCGCCTCGAGGGCTTCCTCGCGACGCTCCTTGGCGAACCACTGCCGAATCTTGGCCTTTGCGCGCGGGGACACCACGAAGGTCTGCCAGTCCCGCGACGGCCCGGCATTGGGCGCCTTCGACGTGAAAACCTCTACCACTTCACCGTTTTCGAGCTTGCGCTCCAGGGCCACCAGCCGGCCGTTGACGCGTGCGCCGATGCAACGGTGCCCGACCTCGGTGTGCACCGCGTAGGCGAAGTCGACCGGTGTCGAGCCCGCAGGCAGGGTGATCACGTCACCCTTCGGGGTGAACACGAAGATCTCGGCGACCGCGAGGTCATAACGCAGCGACTCGAGGAACTCGCCGGGGTCGGCCGCCTCCCGCTGCCAGTCCAGCAGTTGACGCATCCATGCCATGTCGTCGATCTCGGCTGCTGCGTGGGTGGCCGGAACTCCGTTGCGCCCCTTGGCTTCCTTATAGCGCCAGTGCGCAGCGATGCCGTACTCGGCGGTGCGGTGCATGTCCCGGGTACGGATCTGCACTTCCAGCGGTTTGCCCTCCGGGCCGACGACCGTGGTGTGGAGCGACTGGTACACCCCGAAGCGCGGTTGGGCGATGTAGTCCTTGAACCGGCCCGCCATCGGTTGCCACAACGAATGCACCACGCCCACAGCGGCATAGCAATCACGGATCTCGTCGCAGAGGATCCGGATGCCGACCAGGTCATGGATGTCGTCGAAGTCACGGCCCTTGACGATCATTTTCTGATAGATCGACCAGTAGTGCTTGGGCCGTCCCTCCACGGTGGCGTTGATCCGGGACGCATTGAGTGTCGCGATAATCTGCGCGCGGACCTTCGCCAGATAGGTGTCCCGCGACGGGGCGCGATCGGCAACCAGGCGCACGATCTCCTCGTAGCGCTTGGGATGCAGGATCGCGAACGACAGATCCTCCAGCTCCCATTTCACCGTCGCCATACCGAGCCGATGCGCCAGGGGTGCAATGACTTCCAGCGTTTCGCGGGCCTTGCGCGCCTGCTTCTCCGGGGGCAGGAAGCGCATGGTCCGCATGTTGTGCAGCCGATCGGCCACCTTGATCACCAGCACCCGCGGATCGCGGGCCATCGCGATCACCATCTTGCGGATGGTCTCGCCCTCGGCCGCGGTGCCCAGCGCCACCTTGTCCAGCTTGGTCACGCCGTCGACGAGGTGGGCGACCTCCTCACCGAAGTCCTTGGTGAGGTCCGCCATCGAATAGCCGGTGTCCTCGACGGTGTCGTGCAGCAGAGCGGCCACCAAGGTGGTGGTGTCCATGCCGAGTTCGGCCAGAATGTTCGCGACCGCCAGCGGGTGGGTGATGTACGGGTCGCCTGACTTGCGCAGCTGGGTGGCGTGACGCTGCTCGGCAACGGCGTAAGCGCGCTGCAGAATCGCCAGATCGGCCTTCGGGTAGATCTCCCGGTGCACCGCGACCAGCGGCTCGAGCACCGGATTGATCGTGCCGCGCTGGGAGGTCATCCGGCGGGCCAGCCGGGCCCGCACCCGCCGCGACGCACTGGTGGGCTTGACCGGTTCGCCGCGCAGCGCCTCGGGCGAAACGGATGCGGACACCGCGACCTCTGCGGACGCACCACCGTTGGTGGCAGGCGGCTGCACCGTCGACGCCGTCCCGTGCTCGTCGGCCAATTCCGTCACCTCCTGTACACCCACCAGACTTTTCGAGGATATCGCTCAGAAGCGACGCAGACTCGAGACCCGCAGCGGCGCCACCAACTCGCGTCCGCCGAGGTCCGTCAGCTCCAGCACCACCGCGGCGTTGGGCACCTCGGCACCCGCGTCGACCAGCAGCTTGCGGGCCGCGACCATGGTGCCTCCGGTGGCCAGCACGTCGTCGATGATGACAATGTGACGGCCCGCCAGCTCGATGCCCTCGGCGGGGATCTCCAGCACCGCGTTGCCGTATTCGAGGGCGTAGGCCTCGCGATGCACCGGCGGGGGCAACTTGCCGCCCTTGCGGATCGCCAGCACCCCGGTGCCCAGTTTGGTGGCCACCGCGGCACCCAGCAGAAAGCCCCGCGCGTCGATACCGGCAATCAGGTCGGCCCCCTCGGCGACCTCGGCGAGCGCATCGGTGACGGCGGTCAGGCCGTCACGGTCGGCCAGCAGCGGGGTCAGGTCCTTGAACTGCACGCCGGGTGTCGGGAAATCCGGGACCTCCCGGATCAGCCGGTCCATCAGGTCGTAGACAAGTGCGCTCATCAGCTCTAATCCCCCTACTTGCCCAGTGCCCAGCGATCCATGTTCCAGCCCGCACCCCAGCGTGTCGGGTTGGGTGTCACGGCGTTCATCTTCTTCAACGTCAACAGTGTTCGCTGCTGACGATAGAGCGGCAGCGTCGGCATGTCGTTCCACAACACCGGCGAACCCTCCCCGGTGAGACGGGCCAGATCCCTGGGGTCGACGGTGACCGCCAATTGACTGATGATGCCGTCGATCTGGGCGTTCGAAAATCCAGGCAGATTGTCGCCGTTACCGGTGAACAGCGCGTAGGCGTCCAGTGCTGAGGACCCGGTGGATCCACTGCCGGTGGCGCCCCCGGTGCTGGCGAGGAGCACGTCGATCTGCCCGTCGCGCAACGACTGCGGACCGGTGGTGTCGGATGCGGCATCCGACACCGTGATCCCCGCCGGCGCGCACGCCGTGGCGATCGCACCGACGGCGGTGGCCAACCGGGCGTTGGGACTTTGATAGCCCATCCGCACACTCAGTGGACGGTTGCCGATGGCGGCGCGGGCGGCATCGGCGTTCGCGACGCTGTAACGGCCCCCCTCGGCGGCACCCTCGGCCGCGCTGAGCGCATCGTCGGCCGCCGGGTGGAGCCTGGCGTTGGCGATCGGCACCTCGGCGTTGCGGGCGATGAGGTCGCGCGGTGTGCACAACGCCACTGCGCGGCGGGCGGCCGGGTCGGCCAACGGCCCCGACGGGGCGAAGATCAACTGCTCGATGCCGCCGGATGGGGTATCGCGCCGGGTGTAGGCGTCGGGGGTGGTCAACGTCCCCGACGAACCCGTGGCGACGTCGACGACGTCGAACGTGCCGTCGTTGACGTGGTCCTGAAGGTCGACGCTGCGGGGCCACACCGTGATGCGGTCCGCCCGGGGCTTGGCGCCCCACCAGCGGTCGTTGGCGGTCAATGTCACCGACCCGTTGCCGGCGACCGAGTCGATCTTGAAGGGTCCGCTGGACGGAAAGTGTTTGGGATCGATCCCCTGCTTGAGGTTCCATGTGGTGTTCCACGCCCGCGCGATCTGGCCGACCTTGTCCGCATCGTTGGTCTGCAGCGCGGTGGTCACGCCGCCTTCGCCCAGACCCAGCTCGTCGGCGATGACATGCGACGGCATCATCGAGGTGGCGGTGAACAACTGCGTGTAGTCGACGACCGAGCGGCCGGGCGCGAACGACACCTGGGCCTTCTTGGCGCCCGGTGCGCAGTCGATGGACCCGATGTCGAGATATCCGGCGTGGCTGGCGGCGTCGAAGCCCTGGAAACGGCCCGACTGCGCCGCCCAGGCCAGCACCATGTCGTCGCAGGTGACGGGTTTTCCGTCGGAGTACACCGCCTTGTCGGAGATCTGGTAGTCGAGCACCAGCGGCTCACGCCCGACAACCGACATCGATCCGAAGTCGGTGTCGGCGATCACCTGCCCGTCGGGCCCGTGGTAGCCGAATCCGGTCAGTACGCGCGCAAACGCCTGCGGGCCACCGGACGCGGCGCCGTCCAGGGTGTTGGTGTTGTAGGTGCTCAAGCTGCCGTCGACGGCGTAGTCGATGCGGCCGGCGGTACCGCCTCCGCACGCCGTCAGCCCAGCGCCCCCAGCGATCGCGACCATCGCCAGGACCACTGCGCGCCGCGCGCCGCCGGCTCGCACGGCTAGCCTCGGGTGCTTCGTTTGCCTGTCGGTCGCCCGGTGCGGCTCGGCCGGGACGGACGCGCTCCCGGCGCCGGCTTGCTGGGCAGCTCTTCGGCCGACTCGCTGCCGGCATCGACCGACGCGTCGGCGGAGGCGCCTTCGGTGGCCGCCGGGGTGTCGGCGGTGGTCGTGCCGCTGGCCTTGGCGCGCCGGTTGAGCACCCGTCGGGTGTGCGTCCGGACCTTGTCGGTGCGCTCACGCAGCGACACCAGCAGCGGTGTGGCGAAGAAGATCGACGAGTAGGTACCGACCACGATGCCGACCAGCTGCACCAGCGCCAGGTCCTTGAGCGTGCCCACGCCCAGCAGCCAGACCGCGACCACGACAAGCGCCAAGATCGGCAATAGCGAGATCAAGCTGGTGTTGATCGAGCGCATGAAGGTCTGGTTGACAGCCAGGTTGGCATGCTCGGCGAAGGTGCGGCGGGCGGTGTGCTCGAAGCCGTGGGTGTTCTCTTCGACCTTGTCGAACACGATGACCGTGTCGTACAGCGAGAAGCCGAGGATTGTCAGCAGGCCGATGACCGTTGCCGGGGTGACCTCGAAGCCGACCAGCGAATAGACGCCGGCGGTGACGATCAGGTCGAAGAACATGGTGGCCAGTGCCGCGATCGCCATGTAGCGCTCGTAGCGGATGGTGATGTAGATGCTGACGATCACCACGAACACCGCCAGCGCGATCAGCGCCTTCTTGGTGATCTGGCCGCCCCAGGTACCCGACACCGCCGAGTCGCTGATGGCCTGCTTGCTGGCCTGACCGTCAGACCCCTTGGGGTGGAAGCGGTCGAACAACCCGTCGCGCAGTTTCGCGGTCTCGTCGTTGTTGAGCGTCTCCGAGCGAATCTGAACAGTGGCCGATTCACCGGTGCCGACGATGACCACCGATTCGGGGTCCTTGCCCAGCGCGTCGTGGAAGACCTCTGTCACCTGGGCCGCGGTGGCACCGCTGACCGGCATCGAGACCTTCGTGCCGCCTTCGAAGTCGATACCGAAGGTGAATCCGCGGATCAGGATGCTGGCAATCGCCACCCCGAGGATCAGTCCGCTGACGGTGAACCACATTTTGCGGCGCCCGATCACTTCGAAGGCGCCGGTGCCGGTGTAGAGCCGGGTCAAGAAGTTGTGGTGCGGTACCACAGCCGCGGAGCCGGCGTCGGTGGTCTCGTCGAGAGCACCCGCCTCCTGGGCGGCGGTTTCGGTCAGTTCGGTCGCGTCGTCGGCGACATGGCGTGCCATCGGTTAACCCCGTCCAGTCGAGTTGGCGACCAACCGCCGTTCTCGGGCGATCTGTTGCACGGCCCCGAGGCCGTTGAATGCCGGCTTGGCCATGACCGCCGACTTGCTGGCCAGGTATGCCAGCGGCCACGTCACCAGGAACACCACCACGACGTCGAGGATGGTCGTCAGCCCCAGGGTGAACGCGAAGCCCTTGACCTGACCGACGGCGAGCACATAGAGCACCGCGGCGGCCAGGAACGTCACGGCGTTGCCCGACAGGATCGTCTTACGCGCACGCGCCCAGCCTCGTGGGACCGAGGAGCGGAAGGACCGGCCCTCACGGATCTCATCCTTGATGCGCTCGAAGAACACCACGAACGAGTCCGCAGTGGTGCCGATGCCGATGATCAGACCGGCGATACCGGCCAGATCGAGGGTGTAGCCGATATAGCGGCCCAGCAGTACCAGGATCGCGTAGACCATGGCTCCGGACGCCACCAGGGACAGCGCGACCAGCAGGCCGAGCACGCGGTAGTAGAGCAGCGAATACAGCAGCACCAGCACCAGGCCGATCGCACCGGCGATCATGCCCGCCTTCAGCGAGGCATATCCCAGTGTGGCGGAGACGGTTTCGGCCTCCGAGGATTCGAACGACAGCGGCAGCGAACCGTACTTCAGCACGTTGGCGAGTTCACGCGCGGAGGTGCTGGTGAACTGCCCGGTGATCTGGGTGCGACCACCGGGGATGGCCTCCTGGATCTGGGGGGCGCTGACCACCTGCGAGTCCAGCGTGAACGCGGTCTGGGTGCCGATGTTGGCGGCGGTGAAATTGGCCCAGGTGTCCGCCGCGGGTCCCTTGAACTGCAGATCGACGACGTAACGCGCGCCCTGCTGGTCGAAGCCGGAGGTGGCGTTCTGGATCTGTTCACCGCTGATGATCGACTTGTCCAACAGATAGACCGTCTTGTGATCGGTCGAGCACGTCACCAGCGGCAGGTTCGGGTCGTCGTTGCCGGCCAGGATGTCCTTCTCGTTTTCCCCGCAGCGACCGGCCTGGTACTGCAGCGCCAGGATCTGGATGTTCTGGTTGGTGCTCTGGCGCAGTTGCTTCTCGAACGCAATCCGCTGGGTCAGGTCCTTGTGCGCGTCCGGCGGCCCCGGAGCGGCAGGCGCGCCGGGAGCAGGTGCACTGGGCGCGGGTGCACCGGGTGCGGGTTCGGCCGGCGGTGCCGGTGGTGCCGGCGGGGTCGGGGTGGGCTGCAGCGGGAACGGCCTGGGCTGCGGCGCGGGGCTGCCGGGGGCAGCCGGAGCCGGTGCGCCGGCAGCCGGTGGTGTCTGCCCGGCCGGCGGGACGGCACCCTGGTCGGGAGCACCCGGCGGGGCGCCCTCGTTCGGTGCTCCCGGGGCACCGTTACCCGGCACTCCCGGGGCGCCGTTACCCGGCGCGCCAGGCGGTGGTGCGGCCTGCTGCGACGGCATGGCGTGGATTACCGGCCGGATGTAGAGGCGGGCGGTCTGCCCGAGGTTACGGGCCTCGTTGCCGTCGTTGCCGGGCACCGTGATGACCAGGTTGTCGCCGTCAATGACGACCTCGGAACCGGAGACACCCAGGCCGTCGACGCGCGAGCTGATGATCTGCTGCGCCTGCTGCAGCGCCTCACGGGTGGGCGCCGATCCGTCGGGTGTGCGTGCGGTCAAAGTGACCCTGGTACCGCCCTGCAGGTCGATGCCGAGCTTGGGCTTCGCGATCTTGTCCCCGGTCAGGAACACCAGCAGGTAAGCGCCGATGAGCAGGACCAGGAACAGCGTCAGGTAGCGGTACGGGTGCACCGGCGCCGTCGACGTGCCAGCCACGTTGTTGTGTCTCCTCGAGTTTCAGGCCGCGCCGGACGTTGGGTTCGTCCGCGGGGAAAGAGCACCGAAAGGGTACGTGCCCAAACTGGGTCAGTCGTTGCTCAGCCGGTCGGGGTCGGTCCGGACATCTTCTGCCGGGGGCGAGGCCGGCGCCGGCACGTCGGGGGTGTCCACCGTCGGCTCGATGCGGTCCCGGACCGCAAGCTTCATCCAGGTGGTCACCACGCCGGGTGCGATCTCGAGCTCGACGTTGTCGTCGGTGATGGCGGTGATGGTGGCCTGCAGACCCGAGGTCGTGTGCACCCGGTCTCCGACCCGCAACGACTCGTGCAAGTCGATGGTGGCCTGCATGGCCTTGCGCTGCTTCCGGGCGGAGAAGAACATAAACGCGCCCAGGATGATCAGTAAGGGCAGGATCGATACGAGTTCCATGGCTACTTGAGTCTTTCGTGGTTCTTCGGGGTAAGTCGCAGTTTGTCGCCGGGTTCGCGTTCCGCTGATCACGGCACCTGATAGGTCTACCAGTGTGCCATTGCGCGCCGGGGCGGCCGTCGGCACCGTCGTCCGCACGCGCCCGAAGCCACGCGGCGCGCCGTGGGACGCAACGAAGACCCGGAACAGAAGGGACTCCGCTATGGAGCTCATCGAAGCGTTGCGCACGACCGGCGCGATCCGGGCCTACGCCGAGCAACCGGTGTCCGATGAGGTGCTGTGGCGAATCCTGGACACTGCGCGTTTCGCCCCGAACGGCGGCAATGCGCAGTCCTGGCGCGTGGTCGTAGTACGTGATCAGGCGATCCGCGCCCGACTTCAGGAGCTCCACCAGCGCGGCTGGCACTCCTACGTGTCGATGCGACACGCCGGGCTGCGGCCCTGGTCGCCGATCAACGATCCGGCCGACGAGCGCCGCGCCGTTGCGGCTGCCCCCGCGGATCTCGCCGCGCCCCCGGCCCCGAGCCCGGGCGTCACCGAGGGCATCGACGGCGCGCCGGTGGTGTTGGCCCTGCTGGCCGACCTGTCCGGTCTGGCCGCAGTCGACCGTGACCTGGACCGCTACACCTACGTGGGTGGGGCGTCGGTGTATCCGTTCGCCTGGAGCGTGCTGCTGGCCGCCCACGATGAGGGCCTCGGCGGGGTGCTGACGACGATGTCCGTCCACGAAGAGGCCGCCGTGCTCGACCTGCTGGGTGCCGCACCGCCGTTGACGCTGGCGGCCGTGCTCACCCTCGGCTACCCCGTACACCGTCCGCGACGGCTGACCCGCAACGCGGTGGAAACCTTCACTACCCTCGATCGACTCGACGGGACACCGTTCACCCGCTGAGCACCTTCTCGACCTCTGCTTCGCCTCCCCGGAGAGGCTGCGCCGACTAGGCTCGTCGAAGTGACCGACCTGGAACAGACCCGCCTGATCGCCACCGAGATTCCCGGCCCGAATTCCGTCGCACTCACCAAACGCCGAACCGCTGCGGTGTCCCACGGCGTCGGCGTGACCATGCCGGTCTTCGCCCGTCGCGCCGCCGGCGGCATCGTCGAGGACGTGGACGGCAACCGGCTGATCGACCTGGGCTCGGGCATCGCCGTGACCACCGTCGGCAGCTCCGCTCCCCTCGTCGTCGAAGGGGTCACCGACCAGGTCTCACAATTCACCCACACCTGCTTCATGGTCACCCCGTACGAGGGGTACGTCGCGGTCGCCGAGCAACTCAATCGGCTCACTCCGGGCACCGGCGAGAAGCGCTCAGCACTGTTCAACTCCGGGTCGGAGGCCGTCGAGAACGCCATCAAGATCGCGCGCTCCTACACCCGCAAGACGGCCGTGGTTTCGTTCGACCACGCCTACCACGGCCGCACCAACCTGACCATGGCGCTGACCGCCAAATCGATGCCGTACAAGAGCGGCTTCGGACCTTTCGCACCCGAGATCTACCGGGCCCCGCTGTCCTACCCCTACCGGGACGGTCTGGTGGACAAAGAGATGGGCTCCAACGGTGCCCTGGCCGCCGAACGGGCGATCACGATGATCGACAAGCAGATCGGCGCGAGCAATCTGGCCGCAGTGATCATCGAGCCCATCCAGGGTGAGGGCGGCTTCATCGTGCCGGCGGCCGGGTTCCTGCCGGCGCTGTTGAAGTGGTGCAGGGACAACAAGGTGGTCTTCATCGCCGACGAGGTACAAACCGGCTTCGCCCGCACCGGGGCGATGTTCGCGTGCGAACACGAGGGCATCGAACCCGACTTGATCTGCACCGCCAAGGGCATCGCCGGCGGGCTGCCGCTGGCCGCGGTGACCGGCCGCGCCGAGATCATGGACGCGCCGCATGCCTCCGGTCTCGGTGGCACCTACGGCGGCAACCCGGTGGCCTGCGCCGCAGCGCTGGGCGCCATCGAGACCATCGAGGACGGCAACCTGGTCGCACGCGCGGGCGAGATCGAGCGGTTGATGAAGGATCGGCTGCATCAGCTGCAGGCCGACGACGACCGGATCGGCGACGTGCGGGGCCGGGGCGCGATGATCGCCATCGAATTGGTCAAGTCCGGCACCGCCGATCCCGATCCCGACCTGACCAAGAAAGTGGCCGCCGCCTGCCATGCCGCCGGCGTGATCCTGCTCACCTGCGGCACCTACAGCAACATCATCCGGTTCCTGCCGCCACTGACCATCAGCGATGAGCTGCTGACCGAGGGCCTCGACATCCTGGCGGACAAGCTCGCCACAGTGTAGCCAAAATCCGTTGCAACGCTGCAGCATTGGCGCTCGTCGGTAAGTTTCGCATCGGCATTGCCGACCCATGACGCGCCGCGGTCGTCCACATCGTGTCGCCGTTGCGCGGGTGCCCCGATAACCAGCCGGCCGGCCGACACGCACTGGGCGTAGCCGATATCACAGCGCCGCCCGCTCGACGGAATAAAGTTAGTTTTACTAACGTAGTAATTGCTATGAGTCCGGTGCGCGCACCGGGAATTGATACGAAACGCTAGGGACAGAAAAGACAACCGATATGCAGACCGAAACCAACGAAGACCGCCTCGAACGCCGCATTGCCGACCTGAACGCCAGAGACCCCCAGTTCGCCGCCGCCACACCCAGCAGGGAAGTCTCCGCAGCCGCTGGCGATCCCGCGCTCACCCTCCCCGAAATCATCCGCACCGTGATGACCGGATATTCCGATCGGCCCGCCGTGGGCCAGCGCGCCGTGGAGTTCGTCCGCGATGACGCCACCGGCCGGACGACCGGGCGCAGACTCCCCCGATTCGACACCCTGACCTACAGCCAGCTGTGGAACCGCGTACGGGCGGTGACCGACGCGCTTTCCGGCGCCGTGCAGCCCGGTGACCGGGTAGCGGTCCTCGGCTTCACCAGCGTCGACTACACGACCATCGACATCGCACTGAACCTGCTGGCGGCCGTTTCGGTTCCGCTGCAGACCAGCGCCGCCGCTTCCACGCTGACGCCCATCGTCGCCGAGACAGAACCCGCGGTAATCGCGTCCAGCGTCGATTTCCTCGCCGACGCCGTCACGCTGATCAAGGCCGGTCCCGCACCGGCGCGTCTTGTGGTCTTCGACCTACACGACGCCGACGACGACCACCGCGACGCACTCGCGTCCGCCCGCGCAGAACTGGCCGGCACCGGTGTGACGATCGAGACCTTCGCCGACGTGATCACCCGCGGCGAGCAGGCCCCGACCGCGCCCACACGCGCCACCGCAGACGACGACATCGCCCTGCTGATCTATACCTCGGGCAGCACCGGTGCGCCCAAGGGTGCGATCTACCCGGTTCACAAGGTCGCCGACCACTGGCGGGCGGCCTCCATGGCGCACTGGGACGACAAGCAGGGATTGCTGCCGACTATTGTCCTGAGCTTCATGCCGATGAGCCACGTGATGGGCCGCGGCGTGCTCTACAGCGCGTTATCCACGGGTGGCACAGCCTATTTCGCGGCGCGCAGCGACCTGTCCACCCTGATCGAGGATTTCTCGCTGGTGCATCCCACACAGCTCAACCTCGTTCCGCGGGTCTGGGACATGCTCTACCAGGAGTACTGCAGCGAGCGTGACCGCCAGGACGGTTCGGCCACCCCCGACGAAGTCATGACGGCCGTGCGGGACCGCATCCTGGGCAACCGCTACGTCAGCGCGCTCACCGGTTCGGCGCCCATCTCCCCCGAGCTGCGGGCCTGGGTCGAGGCGTTCCTCGGCATGCACCTACTCGAAGGCTACGGCTCCACCGAAGCCGGCTCGGTCTTCGTCGACGGAATGATCCGGCGTCCACCGGTGATCGACTACAAGCTGGTCGACGTTCCCGAACTCGGTTATCTGCTTACCGATCAACCGAACCCGCGCGGCGAGTTGCTGGTCAAGTCGACTCAGATGTTCCCCGGTTACTTCAAGCGGCCCGAGATCACCGCAGCGATGTTCGACGAAGACGGCTTCTATCGCACCGGTGACATCGTCGCCGAACTCGGACCCGATCACGTGCAGTACATCGACCGTCGCAACAACGTGCTCAAGCTGTCCCAGGGCGAGTTCGTGACGGTCTCCAAGCTTGAGGTCGCCTTCATGACGAGCCCGCTGGTGCACCAGATCTACCTGTACGGCAACAGCGCCCGCCCGTACCTGCTGGCGGTCGTGGTTCCCACCGAAGACGCACTGGCACAATATGATCCGGCCGAACTCAAGTCACTAGTGGCCGAATCGTTGAAAGAGGCAGCGCGGACCGCGGACCTGCAGTCCTACGAGATTCCCCGGGATTTCCTCATTGAGCCCGAACCGTTCACCGTGGCCAACGGCCTGCTGACCGGCATCCGCAAGCTCGCGTGGCCCAAGCTCAAGGAGCGCTACGCCCCGGCACTGGAAGCTCTTTATGCCGAACTGGCCGACACATCTGCCAACGAGTTGCGTCAACTGCGCCAGTCCGGTGCCGACGCCCCGGTGCTGCAGACGGTCGGACGGGCAGCCGGTGCACTGCTGGGTGCAGCGACCGCCGAGATCGCGCCCGATGCGCACTTCACCGACCTCGGCGGAGACTCGTTGTCCGCGTTGACATTCGCCAACCTGCTGCACGAGATCTTCGATGTCGACGTGCCCGTCGGTGTCATCGTCAGCCCGGCGACCGACCTCGCCTCGCTGGCCGCCTACATCGAGACCGAGCGGGCCGGCGGAGTCAAGCGCCCGACCTACGCCTCGGTGCACGGCAAGGACGCACACGAGGTGCACGCCGCCGATCTGACGCTGGACAAGTTCATCGACGCGGTGACCCTGGCAGCCGCACCCTCCTTGCCCGGTCCGAGTGCCGAGATCCGCACGGTCCTGCTGACTGGTGCAACCGGATTCCTCGGCCGTTACCTGGCCCTGGAATGGCTGGAGCGGATGGCTCTGGTCGACGGCAAGGTGATCTGCCTGGTCCGTGCCAAGAGCGACGCCGAGGCGCGCGCACGCCTGGACGCCACATTCGACAGTGGCGATCCGGCACTGCTGGCGCACTACACCGAACTGGCCGCCGAGCACCTCGAGGTGATTGCCGGTGACAAGGGCGAAGAGAACCTGGGCCTGGATGCGCAGACCTGGCACCGGCTGGCCGACACCGTCGACTTCATCGTCGACCCGGCCGCGCTGGTGAACCACGTACTGCCTTACAGCCAACTGTTCGGCCCCAACGCCGTGGGCACCGCCGAGCTCATCCGCATCGCCTTGACATCGAAGATCAAGCAGTTCGCCTACGTCTCCACCATCGGAGTCGGCGCGGGCATCGAACCCGGGAAGTTCGTCGAGGACGGGGATATTCGGTTCATCAGCCCGACCCGCAAGGTCGACGACACCTACGCCAACGGCTATGGCAACAGCAAGTGGGCCGGCGAGGTGCTGCTGCGCGAGGCACACGATCTGTGCGGCATGCCCGTGTCGGTGTTCCGCTGCGACATGATCCTGGCCGACACGACCTACGCGGGCCAGTTGAACCTGCCCGACATGTTCACCCGGATGATGCTGTCGCTGGTGGCATCGGGTGTCGCGCCGGGGTCGTTCTACGAACTCGACGCCGACGGGAACCCGCAACGGTCGCATTACGACGGTCTGCCCGTGGAGTTCATCGCCGAGGCCATCTCGACCCTGGGCGCCTATGTCCAGGAAGGGTTCGAGACGTATCACGTGATGAACCCGTACGACGACGGCATCAGCATGGACACCTACGTGGACTGGCTGGTGGAGGCGGGCTACCCGGTCGCGCGGGTCGCCGACTACGGCGAGTGGCTGGCCCGGTTCGAGACCGCCCTGCGCGGCCTGCCCGACAAGCAGCGCCAGGCGTCACTACTGCCGCTGCTGCACAACTACCAGAGCCCGAACCCGCCGCTGAACGGCTCGATGGCGCCGACCGATGTGTTCCGCACAGCCGTGCAGGACGCGAAGATCGGTCCGGACAAGGACATTCCGCATGTCACGCGGGAGGTCATCGTCAAGTACGTCACCGATCTGCAGCTGCTCGGCCTGCTGTAGAAACAGGCTCGAAAGGCCCGGAGCACCCTAGCGCTCCGGGCCTTTCGCTACGTCCACCTCCGTGGGTCCGCTTGTTTAGCCTTGTGGCGCAGCATGTTTCACTGCGGGTGCAGTGCCACGTAGTCGGCGGCCGGGATGGGCGTCGACGCGTTGTAGCCGATCGGCAGCAGCACATCACCGGCGGTGGTGCTGAAGTAGACGTCCCACCGGTAGTAGCCGTCGAACGCCGCCGGGTCAGCCGCGAGCACGGCGGCATAGTCGTCGACCGCCCGCACGTATTGGTGCGCATGGTTGTACTGGTAGATCGCATGGTCGGGGTCGCCGGCGAACCCGTTGGCGGCCAGATAGCGACCGGCCGCCATGATGGCGTCCCGCGGTGCGTGGATGTCTCCGCCGTTGCCATAGGGGGCGAACGTCGACGGCATGAACTGCATCGGTCCTTGCGCGCCGGCGGTGCTGGTACCCGCGATGCTGCCGAGGCGGCTTTCGACGAAGTTGATCGCGGCAAGGTAGTTCCATCCGACGCCGGTGGCCGCTTCGGCCTCGCGGTAGTAGCCGAGCAGATCCTGTTGCGGCGCGGGCGGTTGAATCTGCCAGGGCGGCAAGGCGTCTCGCGCAGGGGTGATCGCCACGAGCTGCCGGCGGGCGTCCACGTTGCGGTCGTAGGCGTCGATCAACGTCGACGGAATCCGCGGCCGGATGGTGGCATCCCATTCCGGGTGCCGCCCGATGGCGCGGTAGGCGGCCTGTTGGCGGCGCGCGGCGGCCACGCGGGCGTCCTCGGGTGTCGACGGGTCGCGCACTGCCAACTCGTCGGCGGCGAGATCGTCGGCCAGCTGCGCAGGGTCGGACGCCAGTCGCGGCTGAGCACCGACAGGTGCACTGGGCATGGTGGGGTCGGCGGGCTGGTCTGCCGGCCGCGGCGCGGCGGCGACTGTGG
This sequence comes from Mycobacterium sp., assembly GCA_036273805.1. Taxonomy (GTDB): domain Bacteria; phylum Actinomycetota; class Actinomycetes; order Mycobacteriales; family Mycobacteriaceae; genus Mycobacterium. The sequence goes on along the minus strand of DASUGW010000134.1, from coordinate 1,639 downwards.
CCGAGCTGACGGGCGCCGCGGTGGACTCCCGGCATCCGATGAGCCCGAACGCCGTCACACCCGCGATGACGATTACGGCCAGCGGCGCCGTGCGCTGCACTCTGGATATGCCGACGTTGGCCACCTGAGAACCGTATTGCATGCGGCATCGCCGGACCAGTGCCAAATTCCGGGCTACCGCTCAGCGGGACTCTGCGCGTCGCCGGGATCCCCCGTGCCGGCACGCTTGGGTGCCGGGGCCCGTTTCGGTGGGTCGAGATACCGCTCGGGGTGGTGGAAGTGGTTGACGCCGCCCGGTAATCGGCAGCCCGGCGGAGGAATCCATTCGACGTGGCCATACGGATTCTTACGCGTTGTCCAGCCGTGATTGGCGACCAGTGGGTGGTGGACTTCGCAGGCGAAGGCGAGATCATCGATGTTGGTCACGCCTCCGTCGGCCCAGTCGGCGGTGGCGTGGTGCGCCTGGCATCGATAACCGGGCAGCGTGCAGCCCGGAAAGGTGCAACCGCGGTCACGCTCGTGCATGACGATGCGCTGCCCGGGCGAGGCGGTGCGTTTGGTGCGCCCCAACCAGAGTGGCTGTTCGGTGGCACGGTCGTAGATCACCAGGTAGTGGTTGGCGTGGGTGGCGTTGCGGATGACGTCGGTCATCGGCATCCAGGTGCCACCGCCGGTGTAGCCCTTACCGGTGGCGTTCTGCAGGTCCTGCAGCGAGGCCGAAACGATAACGGTAACGGGAAGACCGTTGTACTGGCCGAGCCGGCCCGAGGCCAGCATGGCCCGAGCCGCAGCCGAGATCGCGTCGTGGCGGCGCTGATTAGGATTGCGGCCGTCGTTTTCGGCAACCAGCGGGTCGGGTTCGCCGTCGACACAGGGTGTTTCGTCGGCCGGGTTGCATTTTCCGGGCGCCCCCCAAGCGGCGAGGACCGCGTCGAGTTCGGCACGTAGTGCTGGAGTGGCCCACAAAATCCCCTTGCTCATGCCGTCGGCGTCTTGATGGCTCCAGGAGAAGCCGCGGCGCCGGGCTCGGTCGGTGTCGGAGAATTCGTCTTCGTGACCCAGGTAGGTGAGTAGCTGGTCGGCGGCCTTGCGTAGTTCGTCGGGGCGTAACCGGGTGGCCAGTTCGGCCAAAAACGCTTCTGCACGGTCTTTTTCGTCAACAGGGATCAGGGCGGGCAGTTTGTGGAAGAACCTATGGATTTCGCGGATATGTCCACGCCCAATTTGCCCGGCGCGCAGTTTGGTCGCGGTCTCGGGGAACCGTGGTGCCAGCGCCTCACCGGTCATCGCGACCCGAGTCGCGGTGTCCTCGGCGTCGCGGACACGGCCTTTGGCCTCAGCCGCGGTGATCCGCAGGACCGCTGACACACACGACGTCAGACCGTCACCAAGTTCTGCCGGGGTGGCTTCGCGGGCCAGGCCGGCGATCAGCTCGTTTTCCAAACCCTCCAGCCGGCGCATCGCCCGGGTGATCTGCTCCAGTGCCGAAACCCGCGCTGCGGTGTTCAGACTGTCGACTCGCGCCGTGGCCAACCCGGCGACGGCAACATCGAGTTCGCACAGCGCACCGTCCAGCGCGCTGCGGCACGGATGCTCGGGCATCGAACTCATGAGCGAATCATATGACTGAGGTATGACA
>DASUGW010000133.1:0-39405 GCA_036273805.1 Mycobacterium sp. | reverse complement strand
TGCCGCGTCCGGGCCGATCCACCGCCCGGGCACGCCGCACCGAAGGCCACCGCCACCTGCCGCACCGTGCGGCAGCGGTGGTGGCACCCGCACGGGGCCGGACCGCGGGCACATTCGCCGACGCGGCACTGCGCACCGTTTTGGAGGTCATCGACCGTCGGCGCCCCGCTGCGCAACTGCGTGCGCTGATGACTGCCCCGCTGGTCGACTCGGTGGTGTCGGTCGTGCACGCCTCACCCCACCCGGACGGAGTGGCGCGGCTTCGACGGGTGCACGTGCAGGCCGTCGACCCCGACGAGCGGGCCTTCGAGATCGCCGCGTGTTATGACCGCGGAATCCGAAGCCATGCCCTGGCGTGCCGTATCGAACGGCTGTCCTCCCGCTGGCGGGTGGTCGCGCTACACCTCGGCTGATCTGCCTGCCCGGGCTGGGTCAGGCCGATCAGGCCACTGCGCGCGTCGGCGTTAGCGGCGGCGGGTCGCCCGTGTCCCGCGCCGGGCCGCCTCGCGGCGCTCGCGACGGCTACCGCCACCGGAACCTGCGGCCGAAGGCTCTCCGCCGCCGTTGCGCTGCACGGCGGCCGAGCCGTCCTCAGCAGGTCCGGAATACGTCAGCGCGGGCGCCGCTTCGTCGTCAATGCCCTTGGCGCGCAACGCCGGTGCCGCATGCCGACCACTTTCCTGCGCGTCGGCAGAACCGCCCGACGACTGCGCGGCGGCGAGATCGGCCAGCCCCTGCGGGGGTGCCACGGGGGCGACCGCAGGTGCCGGCGCCGCCTCGACCTGAACGTTGAACAGGAACCCGACCGACTCCTCTTTGAGGCCGTCGAGCATGCCGCTGAACATGTCGAAGCCCTCACGCTGGTACTCGACCAACGGGTCGCGCTGGGCCATGGCACGCAGGCCGATGCCCTCCTTGAGGTAATCCATCTCGTAGAGGTGCTCGCGCCACTTGCGGTCGATCACGTTGAGCAGCACATTGCGCTCCAGCTGGCGCATCGCACCGGTGCCGGCGATCTCCTCGATCTGGGCTTCCCTTCGCGCATAAGCCTTTTCGGCGTCGTCGAGCAGCGCATCGAGCAACTCTTCGCGAGTCAGCTCACCAGGCTCGCCGACCGCATCGGAGTTGATCAGGGAGTGATGGTCGAGGCCGACGGGGTACAGCGTCTTGAACGCCTCCCAGAGCTTCTCCAGATCCCAGTCCTCCGAGTAACCCTCGGCGGTCGCGCCGTTGACGTAGGCGGTGATGACGTCGACCAGCATGTCCTGGGCCTGCTGCTGCAGGTTCTCCCCCTCGAGGATGCGCTTGCGCTCCTCGTAGATGACCTTGCGCTGCTGGTTCATCACCTCGTCGTACTTCAGGACGTTCTTGCGGACCTCGAAGTTCTGCTGCTCAACCTGGGTCTGCGCGCTCTTGATCGCCCGACTGACCATCTTGGCCTCGATCGGCACGTCGTCGGGCAGATTGAGGCGGTTGAGCAGGGACTCCAGCGTCTCGCCGTTGAACCGGCGCATCAACTCATCGCCCAGCGACAGGTAGAACCGGGACTCGCCCGGGTCACCCTGGCGGCCCGAGCGACCGCGCAGCTGGTTGTCGATGCGGCGCGATTCGTGTCGCTCGGTGCCCAGGACATAGAGGCCGCCAGCCTCGCGGACCTGCTGCGCCTCGACCTCGGCCTCGTCCTTGATCTGCTGCAGCGTGTCGTCCCACGCGGCCTCGTACTCCTCGGGTGTCTCGACCGGGTCGAGCCCCTTTTCGCGCAGCCGCAGATCGGCAAGGAAGTCGACGTTGCCGCCGAGCACGATGTCGGTGCCGCGGCCGGCCATGTTGGTGGCCACCGTGATGGCGCCGCGCCGGCCGGCCTCGGCGATGATGTTCGCCTCTTGCTCGTGGTACTTGGCATTGAGCACGTTGTGCGGAATCCGGCGCTTGGTGAACTGCCGCGACAGATACTCCGACCGTTCCACGCTGGTGGTGCCGATGAGGACCGGCTGGCCCTTCTCGTAACGCTCGGAGACATCGTCGACGACGGCGATGTACTTGGCCTCTTCGGTCTTGTAGATCAAGTCGGACTGGTCTTCGCGGACCATCGGCCGGTTGGTGGGGATCGCGACCACGCCGAGCTTGTAGATCTCGTGCAACTCGGCCGCCTCGGTCTCGGCGGTACCGGTCATGCCGGAGAGCTTGTCGTAGAGACGGAAGTAGTTCTGCAGCGTGATGGTGGCCAGCGTCTGGTTCTCGGCCTTGATCTCGACGTGCTCCTTGGCCTCGATGGCCTGGTGCATGCCCTCGTTGTAGCGGCGGCCCAGCAGCACACGGCCGGTGAACTCGTCGACGATCAGGACCTCGCCGTCGCGGACGATGTAGTCCTTGTCGCGCTGGAACAGCTCCTTGGCCTTCAGCGCGTTGTTGAGGTAGCTCACCAGCGGTGAGTTCGCGGCCTCGTAGAGGTTCTCGATGCCGAGCTGGTCCTCGACGAACTCCACACCGACCTCGTGCACACCGATGGTGCGCTTGCGCAGGTCGACCTCGTAGTGGACGTCCTTCTCCATCAGCGGAGCGATCCGGGCGAACTCGGTGTACCAGTTCGAGGCGCCGTCGGCCGGGCCGGAGATGATCAGCGGGGTGCGGGCCTCATCGATCAGAATCGAGTCGACCTCGTCGACGACGGCGAAGTTGTGGCCGCGTTGCACCATGTCATCGACCGTGTGCGCCATGTTGTCGCGCAGATAGTCGAAGCCGAACTCGTTGTTGGTGCCGTAAGTGATGTCGGCGGCATACGCGACGCGGCGCTCATCCGGCGTCATCTGCGCGAGGATCACCCCGACGTCGAGGCCCAGGAAGCGGTGCACGCGACCCATCCACTCGCTGTCGCGTTTGGCCAGGTAGTCGTTGACCGTGACGACGTGCACACCCTTGCCGCTCAAGGCATTGAGGTAGGCGGGCAGAACACAGGTCAGGGTCTTGCCCTCACCGGTCTTCATCTCCGCGACATTGCCGAAGTGCAGCGCCGCACCACCCATGACCTGGACGTCGAACGGGCGCTGGCTCAGGACACGCCACGCGGCCTCGCGGGCGACGGCAAACGCTTCGGGGAGCAGTTCATCGAGGCCCTCGCCCTTGGCGACACGTTCTTTGAACTCGGCGGTCTTGGCGCGCAGCTGTTCGTCACTGAGCTTTTCGACGTCGTCGGACAGGGTGTTGACGTAGTCAGCCACCCCTTTGAGGCGCTTGACCATGCGCCCTTCACCAAAGCGCAGCATTTTCGACAGCACGGACACAGGTTTGTTCCTCTACCGGATTGGAGTCGTTTTCGCATTCCATCCTAGGTGACGGCAACCGATAGCCCTCCGGACAGCGCTCCCGGCGCGGTGTACACCGGCCGGGAGCGTTGTATCGGTCTGTTTGGCCTGTTGACGGCCCTATGCCGATCCCTAGTCGGAAAGCCGGATGAGGCCGTAGTCGAAGGCGTGACGCCGGTAAACGACCGCCGGCCGGTCACTGTCCTTGTCATGGAACAGGAAGAAATCGTGGCCCACCAGTTCCATCTCGTACAGCGCCTCATCGACGCTCATGGGCCTGGCCTGGTGCTCCTTGACACGCACGATCTGGCCGGGCTCGCGAGCGTCGTCCGCGGCTTCCACCGCATCGATCTGCTCGGGAGTGGCCGCGGGCTGGCCGAAGGCTTCCGGCACGATCGCCGCGGCCTCGTGCAGTGAGATCGGCGTCTTGTCGCCGTAGTGGATCTTGCGCCGGTCCTTACCGCGGCGCAGACGGGCCTCAAGCTTGGCGACCGCCGACTCGAGTGCCGCATAGAAACTGTCGGCACAAGCTTCGCCGCGCACGACCGGTCCACGACCCCGCGCGGTGATCTCGACATGCTGACAACTCTTGCGCTGCCGCCGATTGCGTTCGTGATCGAGCTCGACGTCGAACATGTAAATGCTGCGGTCGAAACGCTCCAATCGGGCGAGTTTCTCCGTTACGTAAATGCGGAAGTGCTCGGGCACCTCGACGTTGCGTCCCTTGACCACCACTTCGGACTGTCGGGCTGGGATCTGCTCCTCATCGAGGTCGGCCAGCATCTGGGCGGAATCCACGGATTGGCTTGACATGCTTGACAACTCGTTTCTGTGTCGGTCGCACGCGATCGCGTGCCGGGCCTGTCAGAACATGCACTCGAGGGCATGCGAGCCGCGTCACCCTCGGGCGCCAGGGGTCTGTGCGCTCACCTCCTCCGCGGTCAACAGCGGTCGGCGACGGGACCTTCTGACGGCCCCCTGCGGGGGGCGGTCGAGAAGTCCTACGTGATTGCTCACGGGTCGTTGGCCACGACGGTAGTCCGAGTTCACCCGAACGTGCCACCTTTTTCGCGCACCTGTTGCCAGAACTTTCGACGCGCGTTACGTGCCTTTGGTCTCTACTCCCGGACGTAGCCGCGCGCTAGGCGTACGCAATTGCAAACACACCGGTCACACGCGTGCCGCCGGCCTGCAGCACGCGCACCGATTCGGCGGCGGTCGCGCCGGTGGTGACGATGTCGTCGATCAACAGAACGTCGGTGGCGGGCGCGGATCCGGCCATCCGGATGCGCCCGGCGATGTTGCGTTCGCGCGCCGCGCTGTCCAGGCCCACCGAGTCGCGTGCCCCGGGACGCATCCGCAGCAGGTTCGCCACCGCGATGCCGGGATGGTCCCCGGTTGCCGTGGCGGCAATGCGGGTGACCGGGTCTCCCCCGCGCCGGCGCGCTGCCGAGCCGCGGGTGGGCGCGGGCACGACAACCAGTGGGGTTTCGACGATCCCCCAGGAGATCAGGCGATGGATGCCGAGGGCCAGGGCATGAGCCAGCGGACCGATCAGGTCGGTGCGGCCGTGCTCCTTCAATGCGACGATGGCGTGGCGGCGCGGTCCGGCGTAGCGGCCGAGGGCGAACACCGGGACCTGCGGATCGACCCTCGGGGTCAGCAGGTGCGGCTGGTCGTCATCGGGCAGCAAGGCGGCGGCGCAGTCGTCGCACCATCGGGTTCTCGGTGCCGCGCAGCCGCCGCACTGCAACGGCAGCAGTAGGTCGAGAGCAGCGCTGAGCACGCGGTCAGTGTGCCGGGCGGGGGTGACAGGTCCGTTATCCCGGCAGCACCGGGACCGCACCCGCCACGATGAACGGGCGCACATCGGCCCACGCCTGATCGTCCTCGGCGCCCGAGCCGGACAGCTGCAGCACCCCGCGCTGATCGGCTACGTACACCGTCGACGGGTTGGCCGCCACCACCGTCACCGGCATGCTCAAATTGCCGGCCGGACCGTCGGAGTTCACACCGTCGAGGTTCACGTAGCCCACCGGGTGCGCGGGGTCGTTGCGCGTCACCACGATGTCATCGCCGGTGCGCCAGGACAGCGAGAGCACCGAGTTGCCCAGGCCGAAACCCAGCCGGCGCGGATAGGTCAGCGCGAACTCGCCACCCGGCGTCTGCTCCACGCCGGTCAGCACCACCTTGCCTTCGATGACCATCGCCGCCCGGGTGCCGTCCCGGGACAACTGCAACTCCGCGATGGCGCCCGGGAACTTGGTGGACACCGCGGTGGAATCCACCGGGAGGCGTGCCGGCTGGCCGGACGCCGCCTCGGTGATCACCCGCAGCACGTTGTTGCCGTCGCCCACCACCCAGACCGCGTTGTCCAGCGCCCACGTCGGCCGGGACAGGCTACGGCCATCAAGGGACTGCACGCCGTCCTGCCCGCTGCGCCCGATCCACAACGACGCGCCGTCGCCTTGCGCGACCACCGAGGCCACCGAGTTGCCGTCGCGCGACAGCGCCGCCGACCGCTGGTCGGCCATGGTGCCGAACGCACCGGGAACGCGCGTGGAGCGCTGCCCGTCGAGGAACATCAACGACCCGCCGACCAGCGCGTGCAGACCCGCCGACGCACCGTCTGCCGTGCCCGGATCGGTGGTGGCCACATCCGAGGTGTTCCAGCCGTCGGCGAACCGGTCGTCGAGTGCAGCGCCGTCGGAATTGATCACGTAGGGACCCTTGATGTCGCTTCGCGCCAGCGTCCAAATGATCTGCGCGGCAGCCAGTTGGCGGCTGTGCGGGTCGGTCGTGGACAACCCTTCCAGCTCGATGCGCGCACCACCGTAGCCGCGACCCACCCCGGTCTTGCCGCCGTCGGCGCGGGTGACCGGGCCACGAAGTCGCACCGGCTGTGCGGTCATGTTGCGCACGGTCCGGGCCATCTCCGGGCGTGGTCCGGCGATCAGCTTCGACACCAGTTCGGTGGCGAGTTGGTCGGGATCGGCCACCGCGACGTATCGCGGATCGGGCACCGTGGTCTTGCCGGTGGGGTCGACGAAATACAGGGTGTGCCGCTTGTAGGTCTGCTGGAACTGCTGCCAGTCCAGGAACACGCCATTGGGCAGCTTGTCGATGCGCCACCCGTCGGCCGTCTTCACCAGTTCGATCGGCCCGGGATTGGGCAGTGCGCCCTCGGCGGTCTCGAACACTCCCATATCGGACAGCGAACCGAGGATGTCGGCCTTCATCGACACCGAAACCCGGTCGGCACCACGGGTTTCGGTGAACACCACCCGGTCGATCAGCAGCGAGCCACCCGCGTCGTCCCAATTGCTCGACGCCGACGCGGTGAGAAACTGCCGGGCCGCCAGATGCCGGTTGGCGGGATCGGCGGTGGCCTTGAGGAACTCGCGCAGCAGCACGTCGGGATCCATCCCGGGAGTGGGTTGCGGCAGGCTCGGAGGCGCCGGACGGTCTACGGTCCCGATGGCTTGTGGCGCTGACGAATTCGGCACACCGGCGCAGCCGCCGAGCGCCAGTACCAATGCCAGGGTGGCGCTGACCGCGATCAGCAGCGCCCGCACCGGGCGGGTCACACGATCTCCCCGACGTGGTCATGAGAGCGGGTGACGCCCCGAGATTCGGCAACCGGACGACGTTCGGGCCCAATGGGTTTCAGCGGCAGCGGCGAGGTCGTCACCTTGTGTCCGCGCACCAGCGGCAGGGTCAGCCGGAAACAGGCACCCTTGCCGGGTTCACCCCACGCCTCGAGGCGGCCCTGGTGCAGCCTGGCGTCCTCGATGCTGATCGCCAGACCCAGACCGGTGCCGCCGGAACGACGCACCCGTGACGGATCCGAGCGCCAGAACCGGCTGAACACCAGCTTCTCCTCACCCGGCCGCAGACCCACACCGTAGTCACGGACCGTCACGGCGACCGTATCTTCGTCGGCGGCCATCCGGATGCGCACCGGTTTGTGCTCCGCGTGGTCGATCGCGTTGGCGATCAAGTTGCGCAGAATGCGTTCGACGCGGCGGGCGTCCACTTCGGCGATCACCTCTTCGCCGGGCAGGTCCACCAGCAGCTCGACCGCCGCCTCGGCGGCCAGATGCCCGACGTTGCCCAGCGCGGAGTTCACGGTGGCACGCAGATCCACCGCCTCGACCGACAACTCGGCAACACCGGCGTCGTGGCGGGAGATCTCCAACAGATCGTTGAGCAACGACTCGAACCGGTCGAGTTCGTTGACCATCAGTTCGGTGGACCGCCGCAGCGCCGGACCGAGGTCGTCGCTGTTGTCATAGATCAGATCGGCGGCCATCCGCACCGTGGTCAGTGGGGTTCGCAGTTCGTGGCTGACGTCCGAGGTGAATCTGCGTTGCAGGTTGCCGAATTCCTCGAGCTGGGTGATCTGCCGGCTCAGGCTTTCCGCCATGTCGTTGAACGACACCGCCAGCCTCGCCATGTCGTCCTCACCGCGGACGGGCATCCGCTCGGTGAGGTGACCTTCGGCGAACCGTTCGGCGATCCGCGACGCGGACCGCACCGGGAGCACGACCTGCCGGGAAACCAGCCAGGCGATGCCGGTCAGCAGCACCAACAGCACCAGGCCGCCGGTCATCATGGTGCCGCGCACCAGCCCGATGGTGCTCTCCTCGTTGGTCAGCGGGAAGATCAGGTACAGCTCCAGATTGGTGGCCTGCGAGGTCGCCGGACTGCCGATGACCAGCGCCGGACCCGAGAAACCGTCGGTGCGCACCGTCGCGTACTGGTAGCTGACCTGCCCGGCCTTCACGAAGTCGCGCAGCGCCGGCGGAATCTGGTCGACGGGGCCCGCCGACGTGGCCGCCCGCGGGCCGTCACCGGGCACCAGCAGAACCGCATCGAACGTCCCGGCCAGCCCGGCTCCCGAGGACGGGCCGGTCTTCGACGTCAAGGTGTTGCGGGCCAACTGCAGGCTGGAGTCCAGTGACCGTGTCTCCTCACCACCGACGACGCCGGACACCGTGGTGCGCGCCCGGTCCATCTCTTCGGTGGCACCGCGCACCTTGACCTCGAGGACACGGTCGGTGATCTGGCTGGTCAAGACGAAACCCAGCACCAGGATGACGGCCAGAGACAACCCGAGTGTCAAAACGACCACCCGCAACTGCAACGAACGGCGCCACAGGACCGCGATCGCCCGACTCAGCGCACTCAGGCCGCGCACCACGGGGCCGGTGCGGCCCCAACGGCCGCGCTGGCGCCGCTTCGAGCGCAGAATCATCTGCGGCGCTCCTCCACCTCGCTACGGATCACGGGAGCCTGATCGTTCGCCGCGTTCCCCACACCCGCTGCACGCGTGCGGCGCGGGTGGATCACGGAGGTCCGGCCTTGTAACCCACTCCTCGAACGGTGAGCACCACTTGCGGGTTCTCCGGATCTTTTTCGACCTTGGCACGCAGGCGCTGGACGTGCACGTTCACCAGGCGGGTATCCGCCGGGTGCCGGTAGCCCCACACCTGTTCGAGCAGCACTTCCCGAGTAAACACCTGACGCGGTTTGCGTGCCAGCGCCACCAGCAGGTCGAACTCCAGCGGCGTCAGCGAAATCTGCTCACCGGCACGAGTGACCTTGTGCGCGGGGACGTCGATGTCGATGTCAGCGATCGACAGCATCTCCGCGGGCTCGTCGTCGTTGCGGCGCAGCCGGGCCCGGACGCGGGCCACCAGCTCTTTGGGCTTGAATGGCTTCATCACGTAGTCGTCGGCACCGGACTCCAGGCCCAGCACCACGTCCACCGTGTCGGTCTTGGCCGTCAGCATCACGATCGGAACACCCGAATCCGCACGCAGCACCCGGCACACGTCGATACCGTTCATGCCGGGCAACATCAGGTCCAGCAAGACCAGGTCGGGCCGCAACTCGCGGACCGCCGTCAGCGCCTGTGTGCCGTCACCGATGACCGCGGTGTCGAACCCTTCGTTGCGAAGCACGATGGTGAGCATTTCGGCCAGCGATGCATCGTCGTCGACGACAAGGATCCTTTGCCTCATGTTGTCCATGGTGTCACCAGATCGGGACAAAGTTCGGCTGCCACACGGGCGTTTCGTGGCCGAACAGCGGCAAAACCGCCCATTGCGCACGATTGCGGGGTAAATCCGCGTCGGTTCGCGGGCCCAGTCTCAGAAACCGAGCATGGTGGCGACCTCGTCGGCACGGGTATGCGGCCCCACCACCAGCCAGGGTCCGCCCCACTGCGCGGCGGCCAGACCGCCGTAGACCGCACCGGTCCGCTGTTGCAGACCGTCGTCGCGCTCGTAGGCGTCGCGGGCCCGAGACGCGTCGTCGTCAGCGCGCTGACGGGCCCGCTGCCCCGCGAGTTCGACCGAAACATCAAGTAGCAGTTGATAATCCGGCTTCATCATGCCGAGGCGGTCGAACTCCAGCCGGTACACCCAGTCCACCACCTCCCCCGCGGCGTCCTGATGCAGACGCGCGGCGCTGTAGGCGGCGTTGGAGGCGACATAGCGGTCGAGAATCACGACATCGTGCGTCGCGGTGAGTTCTGCCAGGTCGGCGATGGCGCCCGCGCGGTCAAAGGCGAACAGCATCGCCATCGCATACACCGAATCGGCGAGGTCACCGTGGTGGCCGTGCAGAGCCTCGGCCGCCACGTCGGCGGACACCGAAACGCCGTAGCGCGGAAATGCCATGGTGGCCACGGACTTTCCACTCGCCCCCAACGCGGTGCGCAGCCCGTCGGTCAGGGTGCGCTTGCCGGCGCCGTCGAGGCCCTCGATCACGATCAGCACCGCGTGAGCCTATCGGCCGCTAGGGGAACTGCCCGCAGTTCGGGGTGGTCGGCTCGCCGTTGAACCGCGCGGCGATCCACTGCATGGCGGGTTCGCCGTCCACCAGCATCGGCAGTGCGTGGTTGATCACCAGCTTGTTCAGAAACGGCGGCTCTTCGTTGGTCCGGAAGTCGACGTCGGCACCCTTGGCACACCAGTCCCACCCCATCTGCACCGCGGCCGTCCACGGCACCAGTGGGTCGTAGCGGTTGCTGTCGACCAGGACCGGCGCGTTCGGTTTGAGGGTGCCGATCCGTTGCAGATCGAACAGCCCCCGGAACTCGGGGTCGGCCATGAGGTCGGCGATCGGCTGATTGAAGTAGGGCTGCAGGTGCCGGAACATGAATTTGCTGATGGTCTCCGCGATGCACTGGTCCTTGACCTTGTAGAGCAGGTCCTCGCCGCGCGGGGTCAGCACCGAGCGGATCTTCTCCTCGGCCTCCGGGTAGGACTGGATGATGCTGTTCAGCGCATATCCGACCACACCGACCAGGGCGGAGCCGTCGGCGTAGGGCATGAGTTCGGCCAGGTCTGCCGGCGGCGCCCCGGCGTAGGTGCCGGCGATGTGGAGCTCGGGCGCGTAGCTGGCGGCCAGTTCGGCGGCCGAGGCCGCGGCGCCGCCGCCCTGTGAGTAGCCCCAGAACGCCACCGGACCGTCCGGGGTGAGCGACGTGTCCGGCAGCTTGCGCGCGACCCGCGCGGCGTCGAGCATGGCGTGGCCCTCCGAGAGCCGGTTGACGTAGGTGTGGGTGACACCGATGACGCCCAGGCCCTCGTAATCGGTCATCAGGATCGCGAAACCGCGGGCGACCAGCGTCGCAACGAACGCTTCTTCATAGTTGACGCCGATGTCGAGGAACGGCGACCAGTGGATGCCCTGGTTGAACTGGCGCGAGGGTGCGCACTGGTCGCCCTGGCCCTGAGTGCCCGGGCCGTAGACGATCAGCGGGCGGGGCCCCTTGCCCGGCCAGTCGTTGTAGGGCTCGAAGTAGGTGCCAGTGACCACGTCGGGGTTCCCGCGGGCGTCGGTGCTGCGGTACATGACTCGGGTGCCGGTCGCCATGATGGCGCCGAGTTGGCCCGACGGCTCGAGCACGAGACGCGAGGGTTCGCTGCGCACGAGGTCCCCGGGCTGCCCCGGTGGCAACGGATTCGGTGGCGTGTAGAACTCGGTGTACGCGTCCTCGTTGTAGTACGGATCGTGGTTCCGGTCGGCACCGGCAGCGGGCGCGAAACCCATTGCCAGACAGGCGCTTAAGGAACCGACCAGCATGGCAAGAAGTACCGCCCCGACCCGTTTCATTACCGAACAGTAACAAAAGGGCTACAGGTTGACGTACGCCAGGGTGACAGCAGATCTACGGATCACGTAGTTGCCGGGTTGGCCACAAGGTGTAACGGTCGTGTCCATTGCCTGACAAAATACTGGGGCGGAGCCGATTGGCTCCGCCCCAGCATCTCTATGACCAGATGTCAGTACCGGTAGTGCTCCGGCTTGTACGGACCTTCGACATCCACACCGATGTATTCGGCCTGGTCCTTGGTCAGCTTGGTCAGCGTGCCACCGAGGGCGTCGACGTGGATGCGGGCCACCTTCTCGTCGAGGTGCTTGGCCAGCCGGTAGACCTCGTTGTCGTACTCGTCGTTCTTGGTCCACAGCTCGATCTGGGCGATCACCTGGTTGGAGAAGCTGTTGCTCATCACGAACGACGGGTGGCCGGTCGCGTTGCCCAGGTTGAGCAGTCGGCCCTCGCTCAGCACGATGATCGACTTGCCGTTGTCGAAGCTCCACTCGTCGACCTGCGGCTTGATATTCAGGCGCGTGGCACCCGAACGCTCCAGGGCCGCCATGTCGATCTCGTTGTCGAAGTGGCCGATGTTGCCCAGGATGGACTTGTCCTTCATCGCCTTCATGTGATCGAGGGTGATGATGTCCTTGTTGCCCGTCGAGGTCACCACGATGTCGGCATCGCCGATCGCCTGCTCGACGGTGACGACGTCGAAGCCGTCCATCAGAGCCTGCAGGGCGTTGATCGGATCGATCTCGGTGACCTGCACGCGGGCGCCCTGGCCGGCCAGCGACTCCGCGCAGCCCTTGCCGACGTCGCCGTAGCCGCAGATCAGCACCTTCTTGCCGCCGATCAGCACGTCGGTGCCACGGTTGATGCCGTCGATGAGCGAGTGCCTGGTGCCGTACTTGTTGTCGAACTTGCTCTTGGTCACCGAGTCGTTGACGTTGATGGCCGGGAAGGCCAGTTCACCAGCGGCGGCGAACTGGTACAGGCGCAGCACACCGGTGGTGGTCTCCTCGGTGACACCCTTGACCGACTCGGCGATCTTGGTCCACTTCGCCTTGTCGGTCTCGAAGCGCTCGCGCAGGACGCCCAGGAACACCTTCCATTCGGCCGAGTCGCCATCCTCGGCGGGCGGCACCACGCCGGCCTTCTCGTACTGCGCGCCACGCAGCACCATCATGGTGGCGTCACCGCCGTCGTCGAGGATCATGTGGGCCGGCTCGCCCTCCCAGGTGAGCATCTGCTCGGCGGCCCACCAGTACTCCTCCAGCGTCTCGCCCTTCCAGGCGAACACCGGGGTGCCCGTGGGCTCCTCGGGGGTGCCGTGCGGACCGACCACCACCGCCGCGGCGGCGTGATCCTGGGTGGAGAAGATGTTGCAGGACGCCCACCGGACTTCGGCGCCCAGCGCCACCAGCGTTTCGATCAGCACGGCGGTCTGCACGGTCATGTGCAGCGAGCCGGAGATACGCGCACCCTTGAGCGGTGCGACCTCGGCGTATTCACGCCGCAGCGACATCAGGCCGGGCATCTCGTGCTCAGCCAGGCGGATTTCCTTGCGGCCGAAATCGGCCAGGGAGAGGTCGGCGACCTTGTAGTCGATGCCATTGCGGATATCCGCAGTCAGCGCAGTCATATAGAGCCCTTCATGTGAATTGGTACTGCTTGTGGGCGCATGGATGCGCAATACCGCGACATCCATGCGGAGATATCCACAGCCTGCGGGCTCGCGGGACAGGCGCTCAGGCGCTCTGCCGGCTACGGAGTATCAATGACACCGTAGCGTTCGGCGAACGGCGTCATCAATCGGGCTAGATCAGCGGCGACATCGTGGTCGGCCTCCGGCGGCATCGAGACATAGCTCATCGCCAGCCGAACGATGGCCCGGGCCAGTACACCGGCGTCTTCTTCGTCGGTCTGCACCCAGCTGTTCAGGAACGATGCGGTCAGCTTGGCCGAGCACCGCGTGATGATCGGCCCGCTGTCAGTGGTGATGATCTGCAACAAGTCGGGTTTGGCCGCCCCCGTGAGCAGCGAGATCACCAGGGGGTCGGCGGCCGACTCGGTGAAAAACGCGCGAAAGCCCTCCAAAAAGGCCTCATGCATCTGCCCGGCGTTGTTCTCGATGGCATCGCCCACGGCGTCGACAAGCCGGTCGGCCAGCCGCAGTGCGTAGCCCTGTGCCAGGCCGTGGCGGGAGCCGAACTCGTTGTAGATCGTCTGCCGACTGATCCCGGCGGATTTGGCGACATCGGCCAGGGTGATCGACGACCAGTCTCGGGTGAGCAGCAGATCGCGCATGGCGTCGAGCACCGAATCGCGCAGCAGCACCTTGGACGCCTCGGCATACGGCACCCGGGTCCGGCTTCGCGAAGGGCTCACAGCGCGAGATTAGCCGCTCGAGGCGCTTCACCTGCTTCGTCCGGCGGTCGCGTCGCCGCCGCACTGTCCGGCGCCGTCACGACCGGACGATCTCCACCATCTCGAAGTCACTCTTGGCCGCACCGCAGTCCGGGCAACTCCAGTCCTCGGGGATGTCGGCCCAGCGGGTGCCCGGGGCGATCCCGTCCTCAGGCCAGCCCTTGGCTTCGTCGTACTCGAAGCCGCACTGCACGCAGAGGAACAGCTTGTACGGATCGGTCTGCATCTCAGGCTCCCATCTGCTCGAAGTCCACTTTTTCGCGCACCCCGCAGTCCGGGCAGCACCAGTCCTGCGGAACGCGGTCCCACGAGGTGCCGGCCGGAAACCCCTCACGCACAGCACCTTTGGCCTCGTCGTAGACGTAGTCACAAACCGGGCAGCGATACCGGCTCATTGCACGGCCCCGTACCGCGCCAGCACCTTGGCACGCACCCGCGGGTGGATGTTGACCCGGCTGACGTCACCGTCGTAGTGCTCGAGAACCCTGTGGTCCATCACTTTTCGCCACAACGGCGGGAAATAGGTCAGGGCAATCATGGACGCGTAGCCGCTGGGCAGGTTCGGCGCGCCGTCCATCGACCGCAGGGTCTGGTAGCGGCGGGTCGGGTTGGCGTGGTGATCGCTGTGCCGCTGCAGGTGATAGAGGAACAGGTTGGTGACGATGTGGTCGGAATTCCAGCTGTGTTCGGGTGTGCACCGCTCATACCGGCCGCTGTCGGTCTTGGCCCGCAGCAGACCGTAGTGCTCGAGGTAATTGACCGTCTCCAGTAGGCAGAACCCGAAAATCGCGGAGATCGCCACGTACGGGATCAGGGCCCAGCCGAAGATCGCGATGAGGATGCCGTAGAACACGACCGACATGACCCAGGCGTTGACCACGTCGTTCGAGGGGTGCCACGCGCTCTTGCCGGCCCGCTTCAGCCGGGCGGCCTCCAGCTCCCAGGACGACTTCAGGCTGCCGAACACGCTGCGCGGCAAGAACTCCCAGAACGTCTCGCCGAACCGGGCCGACGCCGGATCCTCCGGGGTGGCGACGCGAACGTGGTGGCCCCGATTGTGCTCGATGTAGAAGTGCCCGTAGCAGGTCTGCGCCAGCGTGATCTTGGACAGCCAGCGTTCCAGCGAATCCTTCTTGTGGCCCAGTTCGTGAGCGGTGTTGATACCGATGCCACCGAGCACTCCGACACTGAGGGCCAGGCCGATCTTGGTGGGCCAGTTGAGGCCGCCGTCAAAACCAAGCCATGCCAGCGCCGGTGCGGTGAACAGGTAGGCGCCGAAGATGACGCTGGCGTACTGGAACGGTATGTAGGCGTAGGTGCAGTAGCGGTAGTACTTGTCGCGCTCCAGTCGCTCCATCACCTCGTCGGGTGGATTCTGGCCGTCCGGACCGAACTTCAGGTCCAGCGCCGGCAGCAGGATGTAGAGCAGGATCGGCCCGATCCAGAACGGCACCTGCGCGGCGAGATGCCAGCCCGCACGGTTGAACGCCCAGACGATCGGCAGCATCACGAACAGCGCCGTGGGCGCGATCAACCCCATCAGCCACAGGTGCCGCTTCTTGTCGCGCCACTGCCCCACCCCGATGTGCGCGCTTTCGGTCGATGTCACGAGTACCTCCAGTGAGAGCCGTTACAGCTGGACCATACTCGCGATTTTGTCGTATTTCTAGACATTTGATGCATGTTTGTAAACCTAGATCGCGCCGGTACGCCTGATCAGGGAGTACAGGCCGATAGCCGCTTTTGACGATTCGCGGCGCAGCAACCGCTCCCGGCAGCACGGGACCAGTCGGATGGCACGACAAACCAAGGCCAGGCCACCGGCCTCGGCGTTTAGAGAGGGCCCCTCTCGTCGGCTAAGCGGCGACGCGGGACGACACGTGGGTCGAAACAACCCGCGAGGTGTACTTGGCGCCCACCACGAAACGGAAGAGCGGACCGAAGCTCTGCGCCGATGCCGGCCCGACGATGTGCAGCCTGGGAACCGAGGTTTCGAAGACCGCGTTCAGCCTGGGCGCAGTGCCGATGCGCTCGATCGCCGCGCGCAGCATCGGGTCGAGGAAGTCGATGCGATCGACGTCGACGATGTAGCCGCTGCCGGCGACGACGTGGTCGACCACGATCTCACGGTCGGTTCCGTCCCTCGTCGCCAACTGCAGAGCGACTCCGCCGTCGACCTCCTTGGCACCAACGACTTTGGTCCCCCGGTGGATCGGCACACGGCCCTCCACCCGGGACCGCAGCCACCACGCCCCCTCGGCGGGAAGATGAGTTCTGACGAAATCGCTTCGCCAGCCCTCGGGCATCCGGTGCATCCCGCCCGGGATGTTGGTCAACGCCCAGGCCTTCGGACCGGCACCGAGGCCCGAAATCGGCGAACGCAGTCGTCGCCACGGGCTGCGATGCTCGGGAATCCGGGTCTGCCACAGGATCGTGTCCTCGCGAACCAGAAGCTGAGGATGCGCCCCCGCCTCGTGCAGCAACGCCGCACCTTCGAGGGCTGACTGGCCGGCGCCGAGAACGGCGACGCTGCGTCCGCTGAACGCGGAAAACGCCTTGATGTCCGAGGTATGCATGGCCAGACCGGGCTCCAGCTCGCTGAGCACGCCGGGAATATTGGCGAAGCGCGACAGGCCGGTGGCCAGGACAAGATGGGTCGCGCCGAAGCTTTCACCGTTGGACAGACTGACCGCAAAGCCGTTGGGCATCTGTTCGACATGCACGACGTCGACGGGTTCCACCCACGGCAGGTTTTTCTCCTGAAACCACAGCCCGTACGACGCGAAGTTCTCCATCGAGCACGGTTCGAAGGTCTCCAGGCCACGCGGCCTGTTGTAGTCGGCGAACGAAAATCCCGGATTCGGGGACGAGATGTCGGTCCCGAAACAGAACGACTTCAGATAGCGTTCGCCACCGGCCGCGGCGATCTGTGACCAGAACTGCATCGGACGGCCGACGATTCGATGTTCGATGTTGCGGGCGCTCAGGTGGGCGGCAACCGACATTCCGTAGGGGCCCGCCCCCACGATCGCAACGGGAACCATTCTCACGAGCACGCCTCTGCGGATGGATGGGACTTGACCGGTGCTACCCGCGGAGTCGAGTTCAAGAATCGCGGGATGGCTTTGATGCCGAGGTGGATCTCCGAAAGCGCGTGGATGACTCCCGGCATCCGGTCGGCGGAGTCCACCGCATAGTCGACCGAGTGGTCGGCACGCCGCTTCACCCAGGTGCGCCAGTAGGACCAGTCACCGCGTGTACTACGCCCCGTGACCGCACGCGCCAAAAGTATTGCGTGCAGGGTGAATACATCCTTGAATGCGGCGGGAAGCGCCTCGTCGTGCGACTGCGCCTGCTCGACCGCGACCCGCAAGGCCTCCGTCTGACCGGTCGCGTCCAGACAGGCCAGCATCGGCAGCGGCATTCCGCGCCGGATGTCCATACCGACCTGGCTGAAGAACCGCGGGTTGAAATCGATAACCGCCCACTGCCCGTTGAATCGAATGAACTCGACCTCGAAGACCCCGAAGTAGCCGAGTTCTCGACAAAGCCGGCGCACCCCGTCCGACAGGGCCGGATCCGGCGGCAGAGATTCGAAGCAGATTCCGACCCCCACGGGCTGGGAACGCTGAAAGACCTTGACTGCGCGCCGGGTGACGAACAGCTCACCGGTTTGATCGATGAACCCCGAAATCGAGCAGACACCGTCTTGCACGGTGGAGACGAAGGGCTGAAGGATGGGCAGCGCGGCGTTCGGTATCAGCGGATTGTCGGCGGCGCGTGCTCGTTCACGATCCACGATCAGCCGGTATTGGTGGATCAGCTCATCACTTGAATTGACTACGGCACCCTTGTCGTTGCGCAACCGGTGCACGTGCGTCCGCGGCTTGATGAGGATCGGATAGGGCAGCGTCGGCGCCAGCGCCGTGATCTCCGCTGGATCGTTCAGTTCCCAACTCGGCAGCGGAAAGAGCCCCGCATTGGTCGCGGCTTCGGCGAACGCCTTCTTGTCCAGGATGCGACGCATGCAGTCGATCGACGGTTGGTACACGCAGAAGTACTTCTTGAGCGCATCGGCGTTGAGTGTGTACAGCCACGCGGTCTCGTCCGACGTTGCCAAAAGTATTTGCCCGGGATTCGCGGCCCCGATCTCCAGCAAACGCTCGATGAAACCTTGACCGTCGCTTTCCGGCGGGGTGGACCACCGGCGTGACACCCGCGCTGACCACGCCGCCGCCGACAGCCGCGACATCGACAGCACGTTGACCGTGACGCCCGAAGATCCCAGCGCACGCGCAGCCGCGATGGTGCCGGCCGCTGCGGCTGTGCCGAGGACGACGGAAAGTGGCCTATCCGATGATGCACTCAAGGCGATGCTTACCTTGTTCCCGACAGTCTGATCGGCGACCGATCATCCGCGTGCGTAATACCTGCGACATCCGCTTCCCCGACAGACATCATCTGCGCCACACCTGCCCCCCTGCTCGCAACTATTCGTGCTCGACACCGAAGGTAGCAGCCGAACTGATAAATCGCCGTATTGTGTCTGAAAGTAGCTGTGACGGTCCTGCCAACCTGTTGCAGAGTCAACTGCTGACCCGCTCCAGCTGGCCCTGCCGCGAATGGTTGCGCCCGTATACCACGTAGATCACCACACCCAGCACCATCCAGAGGCCGAACCGGATCCAGGTCAGACCGGTCAGGTTCAACATTAGCCACAAGCACGCCAGAATCGACAGGATCGGCACCACCGGAACCCAGGGCACCCGAAAGCCGCGATGCAGATCCGGCCGCGTCCGCCGCAACACCAGGACACCGGCGGACACCAGGATGAATGCGAACAGTGTGCCGACGTTGACCATCTCCTCGAGCTTGTCTATCGGGAACACCGACGCCGCCACCGCGATGAGCAACGCCACCAGCACGGTCACCCGCACCGGCGTGCCGCGCGGACCCGTCTTGGCCAGCGACCGGGGCACCAGGCCGTCGCGCGCCATGGCGAACAGCACCCGCGACTGCCCGAGCATCAACACCATCACCACGGTCGTCAGCCCGGCCAGCGCGCCGATCGAGATGACCTTGGCTGCCCAGTGGACATCGTTGGCGGCGAACGCCGTCGCCAGATTGGCGCTCGTGCCGTCCGGACCGGTCTTGAGTTTGGTGTAGGGCACCATGCCCGAAAGCACCACCGACACCGCGACGTAAAGCGCGGTGACGATCGCCAGCGACGCCAGGATGCCCCTGGGCACATCGGTTTGCGGGTCCTTGGTCTCCTCCGCAGTAGTCGCCACTACGTCGAACCCGATGAATGCGAAGAACACGATGGACGCCCCGGCCAGCACACCGTAGAGGCCGTAATGGCTGCTGGCCGCGCCGGTCAGCATGGAGAAGACCGACTGTTCGACCCCGGACCCGGTCGCCGAACCCGTTTCGGTGGGCGGGACGAACGGCGAGTAGTTCGCGGTCTTGATGTAGAAGGCGCCGACGATGATGACCAGTAGCACCACCGAGATCTTGATCGCGGTGATAACGGCCGAGAAGTTCGACGACAGCTTGGTTCCCAGCGCCAGCAGCGTGGCGACCACCGCGACGATCAGCAGCGCACCCCAGTCGAAATGCACCGGGCCGAGATCGACTGTGCCACCCGAGAAGCCGAACACCGTGCCCAGATACGACGACCAGCCCTTGGCCACGACCGCGGCGCCGATCGCGAATTCGAGCATCAGGTCCCAGCCGATGACCCAGGCGACGAACTCACCGAAGGTGGCATACGAGAAGGTGTAGGCGCTGCCGGCCACCGGCAGGGTGGAGGCGAATTCGGCGTAACACACCGCGGCCAGGCCGCAGGTGACCGCGGCGATGAGGAAGGACACCCAGATCGCCGGACCGGTGATGTTGCCGGCCGTCGACGCGGTGACGGTGAAGATGCCGGCGCCCACCACCACCGACACGCCGAAAACCGTCAGGTCCCACCAGCTGAGCGACTTGCGCAGCCGGGTGTCGGGCTCGTCGGTTTCGGCCATCGACTGTTCGATGGTCTTGGTGCGCCATCGTCCCGACATTCCCGATCCTTCCGCCAGCCCACTGCCCGTCTAGCGATCCCATGTACCCCGCTTGAGCGGCAATGTACCCAGTTCCCGGCGCACGAGAGTGCGGATCGCCGGGCCGAACCGGTCACCCGCCGAACGCGACGTCAGGCGCTGCGCGAACGGTCGAGGTCGGGTTCGAGGTAGATCACCCGCGCCGCCGGCACCGCCGCGCGCACCCGCGCCTCGGCGGCATCGATCGTCGCGGCCACGGCCGGCAGGTCGGTGTTCGGCGGCAGCGCGATCTTGGCCGCGACCAGAAGCTCCTCGGGACCGAGGTACTGGGTACGAATATGGATCAGCCGATCGACGTTCTCGGTCTGTTCCAGGGCCGCGCGGATCGCGGCGTCCTCGGCGGCCGTCGCACCCTCACCGATCAGCAGGCTGTGCATCTCGACCATCAGGATGACCGCGATGACACCCAGCAGCACGCCGATGCCTACGGTGCCGATACCGTCCCACACCGGGTCACCGGTGAGCACCGTCAACCCGACGCCGGCAAGCGCGAGGAGCAGGCCGACCAGCGCGCCGGAGTCTTCCAGCAGCACCACCGGCAGCTCGGGGTTGCGCGAGTTACGGATGAATCGCCACCAGCTGCCGGAGCCTTTCAGCGGCCGGGACTCGGCGATGGCCGTCCGAAAGCTGTAGCTCTCCAAGCCGATTGCGACCAGCAGGATCACCAGCGCCACCACCGGCGAATTCAGCGGGTGGGGGTGGACGATCTTCTCGTAGCCCTCGTAGAGCGCAAAAACCGAACCCAGGGTGAACAGCACCAGCGCCACGACGAACGAATAGAAATACCGGCTGCGTCCGTAGCCGAACGGGTGCAGCAGGTCGGCTTCTTTCTTGGCCTCGCGCTGACCGAACAACAGCAGGGCCTGGTTTGAGGTGTCGGCCACCGAGTGCACCGCTTCGGCCAGCATCGACGAGCTGTGCGTGATCAGGTAGCCGACGAACTTCGCCACCGCGATGCCGGCGTTGGCCAGCAGCGCGGCCACAATGGCGCGGGTACTGCCCTCAGCGGACATCGGCGTCCCCCCCAGCCGGTATTCCCACCGTGGACCTGAACAGGGTCGTCGGTTCGTACGCCTCCACCCGGATCGTCCCGTCGTCAGCGGAAACCCAAGCGGCGCTGCCGCGTTCGAGTTTGACGTTGCCCGACTTGGCCATCACGGTGGCCGAACCGCGGGTGCACAGCAAAATCTGCGGGCCGGGCGCACCACGGTGCCGGCACTCGACCTCGATGGGGTGGCCGAGATCGTCTCCGTCGAAGTTGAGCACCGAGACCGCGAACTCCTCAGCCGGTGTCAGGTAATCGAGTTGGATGCCGTCCCGCCGCTCCGGTGCCAGCAGTGTGTCTTCGCTGATCGGCGTGAAGTCCAGGACCCGCAGCAGTTCCGGCACGTCGACGTGCTTGGGGGTCAGACCACCGCGCAACACGTTGTCGGAGTTGGCCATCACCTCGACGCCGACTCCCCGCAAGTAGGAATGCAGGTTTCCGGCGGACAGGTAGGCGGCCTGCCCGGGTTCGAGGTGCACGCGGTTGAGCAGCATCGCCGCCAGCACTCCGGCGTCACCGGGATAGCGCTCCCCCAGCTCCAACAGGGTCTTGGCCACCGCGGCGAATTCCGTTGCCCCGGAACGGATGTAGTTGATCGCACCGTCGAGCACCGCAGGCACCAGCACATCCAGGTCGGGCTGTGGAGCGGTGATCCACGTGGTGAACAGGGTCCGCAGGCCATCAGCATCGGGCTGACCCTGCAACAGTGCGAGGTAGGGATCGAGGTCGGAAACCGCCAGCGCCCGCATCAATTCCACCGTCGCGGCCACCGGACGAAATCCGGCCAGCGCCTCGAACGGTTCGAGGGCGACGATCAACTCCGGCTTGTGACTGCGGTCGCGGTAGTTGCGCACCGGCGATGACAGCGGGACACCCATGCGGTCCTCGCGGGCGAAACCCTCCACAGCCTGTTCAGTGCTCGGATGCGCCTGCAGGGAGAGCGGCTCATCGGCGGCGAGCACCTTCACCAGGAACGGCAGTGCATCTCCGAACCGGGCGCGCACCACCGGGCCGAGCTGACCTTCGGGGTCGGCGCTGATCATGTCGACCAGCGATCGTCCCCCCTCGGGGCAATCCACCGACGCCGGATCGGCGGGGTGCGCACCCAGCCACAACTCGGCCTCAGGGTGCGCCGCCGGCGCCGGCCTGCCGGTGAAATCTGCAATCGCGGTGCGCGACCCCCACGCGTATGTCCGTATCGCTCCGCGTAACAACACCACCACTTTGGACTTTCTGGCCTTCCCGATCTCGCTTGCGTCTCGTCAGCCCCGTACCAAACGAAGATAGACGGCGGCCATCTGCAACCGGACAGCCAGCGTCGCAAGCTGCTGCTCGGGACGTCCGGGTTCGACGGGCGCCGCCAGCACGTCCGGTACATCTTCGGCGCCCACCAGGACGATGTCCGAGTGGGCTGCCGCGCGCGCCGCCACCGCGGACCGATCGGCGGCCAGCGTCAGCGCGAACACCCGCAGCCGGTCCGGCAGCGGGCCGTCGAGCTCTTCGTCGTGAAAAAGCGCCGCGACGTCGTCGAGACCGGCGGCGCCGCCGCCACCCCCCTGGCCCGCTCCGGCCTGCAACGCGGTGATGGCGTCACCGAGGCCGACCGCCGCCGCCACCCGGTGACCGGCCCGCAACAGGGGCGCACTCAGGTGCCGGGCCAACGCCAGGGTGGCGGCGTTGTCACCGGCCAGTATCACCGAGCGGTCGGTCATCTGATCGGCCAGCGATTTGGCCGCGTTGGTGAAAAGTTCGCGGCCGGCGCTGTTGCGCAACGCCTCGGCATCGAGCTCGTCGGCCAGGGCCGCCAGATCGACGCGCACCGCCGGGTCGATACGTTCGAGGGTCGCCAGTCCGGCCGCCAGGTAGCCGGACAGCGCGAATTCGTCGGGCACCCAGACCCGCGGCGCCAGTACCGAAACGCGCCCGGCGGTGATGTCGCGCAGCGGCCCTTCATAGGGCGCCGCCACCACCACCCGCGCGCCCCGGCGCACTCCGGTGGCCGCCGCCTGGGCCAGCACCGGATCACCCGGATCATCGCCGGCGACCACCAGGACGTCGAGCGGGCCGATCCATGGCGGTACCTCGGCGGCCAGCACGATCGGCACGGCGATCGCACCCCCGGCCGTGGCCGCGAGTATCGCCCCCGCCGACTCGGCGGCGCCTCGGCCGGCGACCCAGATCACCGACCGGGGCCGTTCCCCGCGACCCAGTCCGCCGGGGCCGTCAAGGGCGCCCTCGTCAACCGCGGAAGCGGTGGCGCGCACCTGCGCACCGGCCATCGACGCGGCACGCAGCAACCCATCGCGGTCCGCGGCGATCAAACCGTCGGCGTCGTCGAGATCGATCGTGGCGTGCAGCGCGCTCATGGCGCCGCCTGCGCCTTGATGACCTCGGTGACCGCGTCCACGATCTTGGACACCTCGGCGGCCGAACGTGCCTCGACGTTCAGCCGCAGCAGCGGCTCGGTGTTGGAGGTCCGCAGGTTCAACCACTCGCCGTCACCCAGATCGATCGTGACACCGTCGAGGTGATCCAGGGACTGCACCCGATCACCGAACGACTGCAGCACTGCCGCAACGCATTTGGGCGCATCCTGGACGGTGAAGTTGATCTCGCCCGAGGCGCTGTAGCGCTGGTAGGCGCCGAGCAGTTCCGACAGCGGACGGTCTTGACCGCCGAGCGCGGACAGCACGTGTAGCGCCGCGAGCATGCCGGAGTCGGCACCCCAGAAATCCCGGAAGTAGTAGTGCGCGGAATGCTCGCCACCGAAAATCGCACCGGTCTCGGCCATCAGTGCCTTGATGTAGGAGTGCCCGACGCGCGACCGCACCGGGGTGCCGCCGTGTTCGACGATCAGTTCGGGCACAGCGCGTGAGGTGATCAGGTTGTGGATGATGGTCGCGCCGGCCTCGCGGTCCAGCTCGCGTTCGGCGATCATGGCCGTCACCGCCGACGGCGACACCGGCTGACCGCGCTCATCGACGACGAAGCAACGGTCGGCATCGCCGTCGAAGGCGAGCCCGATATCGGCACCGGTCTCGATGACGTAGCGCTGCAGATCGACGAGGTTGGCCGGGTCCAACGGATTGGCCTCGTGATTGGGAAATGTCCCGTCGAGCTCGAAGTACAGCGGCAGCACCGTCACCGAGTCGATCGCGCCGAGGACTGCCGGTGCGGTCAGGCCGGCCATACCGTTGCCGGCGTCGACGGCGACCCGCAACGGGCGCAGCGCGGTGACGTCGACAAGTGACCGCAGGAATTTGCCGTAATCGTCGAGCACGTCACGGTCGTCGACCGATCCGGCCGGCCCGTCGTACGCGGGGACGCCGGCCACGAGTTCGTCGCGAATGGTCGCCAATCCGGTCTCCTGCCCCACCGGCTTCGCGCCGGCCCGGCACAGCTTGATGCCGTTGTAGGCAGCGGGGTTGTGGCTGGCGGTGAACATCGCCCCCGGACAGTCGAGCAGGCCGGAAGCGAAGTACAGCTGGTCGGTGGACGCGAGCCCGATCCGGACCACATCCAGGCCCTGGCTCGTCACCCCTGCGGCAAACGCATCGGAAAGCGTCGGCGAACTGGCCCGCATGTCATGACCGACCGCGACGCGTGACGCGTCGGCCCGGACCAGGCGTGCGAACGCGGCGCCCACATCCGCGACGAACGCCTCATCGATCTGGGAGCCGACAAGGCCACGGACGTCGTATGCCTTGACCACGCCTGCAACCGCCGCAGCGGATCGTGACATCGCGGAACTCCTGTTCGAGGGACCGATTGCCGCAAGCCTAGCCGGTCCCCACGACGCGCCTCCGCTTATGCGGACGGCGAATCAATCCGCCACGGCCCGGCCATGCCACGGCACGTCAAACACAGATGTGCCGGGTTCGGTACGGGGACACGGCCGGGGAGGACGAGGAGGTCAGTCGGCAGGATCTGGCAACACGCGCAAGTGGCCGCGACGGCGCCCCGCGGTGGCGGGTCGGTGCATCGGCGGCGTCATCACTCCGGTACCCGGTGCGGGCAACGCCGAGCCGTTCGCCGGCCCCGAATGCACGCCGGAATGCCCGGCGTCGGAGAAGCCCCGGGCCGGGGCGACGCGGGTGTCGTGACCCTCGCGCACGGCATCGGCGAGCGCCACCAGGTCGTCGTCGTCGGGATGCGTCGGCAGCGGTCCGGCATGGCGGACCAGTTCCCAGCCCCGCGGTGCGGTGATCCGGCCCGCATGGGTGACACACAGATCCCACGAATGCGGCTCGCGGACGGTTGCCAGAGGACCCACCACCGCCGTGGAGTCTGAGTAGACGAACGTCAGCGTCGCCACGGCGTAGTGAGGGCACCCGGGCCGGCAGCAGCGACGGGGAACATTCACGCTCGTGAGGCTATCGTGCACGAACACTCCGACGCCGCCGGACACGCAGCCGTGTTCAGCGTGATGTGGAACCGTTACGATCTGCCCGTGATGCGATCGGGCGGCGCCCGGCCCGGCGGCCGGGGTTCACGCGCCGGTTCCCGTCACGGCCGGGAGATGCGTGGTCCGCTGCTGCCGCCGACCGTGCCGGGTTGGCGCAGCCGCTCGGAGCGGTTCGACATGGCAGTGCTCGAGGCCTACGAACCCATAGAACGCCGGTGGGCGGATCGCCTGTCGACACTGGATGTCGCCGTCGACGAGATCCCACGGATTTCGCCTCGCGATCCCGATAACGTCAGCTTCCCACCGGAGGTCATCGCCGACGGGCCGATCGCGCTGGCCAGATTGATCCCGGCCGGCGTCGATGTCCGAGGAAATGCCACACGGGCACGAATTGTATTATTCCGCAAGCCAATCGAGCGTCGGGTCAAAGACACCCTGGAACTTGGCGACCTGTTACACGAAATTCTGGTGGCTCAGGTGGCCACCTATCTGGGCGTCGAACCGACCGTCATCGACCCGTCGATCGACACCGAGGACTAATCCCGACACCGCCTCGAGCGGTCCCCCGCAAGCGGGAGGAACCCCAGCAGGATCGCACGGTTGACACACGAACCATGCGAGCTTGCGTCTGCTCGCCGACAGCGTCAGATGATGCCGCGTTTGAGGCGGCGACGCTCCCGCTCGGACAGGCCGCCCCAGATGCCGAAGCGCTCATCATTGGCCAAGGCGTACTCCAGGCACGCGTCGCGTACCTCGCAGCCCAGGCAGATGCGCTTGGCTTCGCGGGTAGAGCCGCCCTTCTCCGGGAAGAACGCCTCCGGGTCGGTCTGCGCGCACAGCGCCCGGTCCTGCCATTGGTTCTCGCCGGAATCCGGCTCGTCCTCAAACGCATCGGGCACCAGACTCAGGTGGGGACGAGCTCCGAAATCTGAAGTCCCCCCGGCGGCCGGACCGATGCTGGTGTGCGGTGTGCTTCCTATTGCTCCGAAAAGGTGCTGATAGGACATGTTCCGCCTCCTCACCTTTAAATCGTCATTCCATATATGACTGCGCATTGCGCCGATCGTGGCGCCCCTCTATCTCGCCCACTGCCCCGCTGCGGCCACCCCAATTCGAACAGATGATCGAATCTCGGTCTGCGACACCGGAACCGGCCAGGCCGACCAAGGAATGACACTGATGTGATTAGACACGGACACGCCGCCATGGTCAAGCGCTGCGGCCGAATTTCATACCACTTGTCGCCGACAATGCGGCGCGTCGTTGCCTTGGCGTGTCGTGTGAGTAATCGCACTGATATCTAACACGACACTCCACGCTGAAATCCCCGCCGGAATTCGCACCGCTCCGAACTCCCAGGCCGGGGCCCGACGCCCGCCAGCCGATCGAAATGCAACTGGGCCTAGGCTCGTTCGTTGTGAAGGTCACGGTTCTGGTGGGCGGCGTCGGCGGTGCCCGCTTCCTACTGGGTGTGCAAAATTTGCTGGGACTGGGACAATTCGCTCAGCCCACCGCCGGGGAGACTGCCGGACACGAGTTGACCGCGGTGGTCAATGTCGGCGACGACGCCTGGATGCACGGGGTGCGCATCTGCCCCGACCTGGACACCTGCATGTACACCCTCGGCGGCGGTATCGACCCCGAGCGCGGCTGGGGACACCGCAACGAAACCTGGCACGCCAAGGAGGAATTGGCGGCCTACGGAGTGCAACCGGACTGGTTCGGCCTGGGCGACCGCGACCTGGCCACACATCTGGTGCGCACCCAGATGCTGCGGGCCGGTTATCCGCTCTCCGAGGTCACCGAGGCTCTGTGTGCCCGCTGGAAGCCCGGCGCCAGACTGCTGCCGGCCACCGACGACCGCAGCGAAACCCACGTGGTGATAACCGATCCCGAGACCGATCAACAGCGCGCCATCCACTTCCAAGAGTGGTGGGTGCGCTACCGCGCCGCGGTGCCCACCCACAGCTTTGCCTTCATCGGCGCCGAGAAGGCCACGGCGGGAAGCGAAGTGATCGCGGCCATCGAGTCGGCCGACGTCGTCTTCCTGGCACCGTCGAACCCGGTCGTGAGCATCGGCGCCATCCTCGCGGTGCCCGGCATCCGGGGCGCACTGCGCTCCACCGCCGCACCGCTGATCGGCTACTCGCCGATCATCGGCGGAAAGCCCCTGCGCGGCATGGCCGATGAATGCCTCACCGTGCTGGGCCTGGAATCGACCTCCGAGGCGGTCGGGCGGCACTACGGCGCGCGGACCGAAACCGGATTGCTGGACGGCTGGCTCATCTCCGAAGGAGACGGCGCGCACATCGACGGCGTCGCGGTTCGCGCGGTGCCGCTGCTGATGACCAATCCGGACGCCACCGCCGAGATGGTGCGCGCCGGCCTGGACCTGGCGGGCGTTCCGCCAGTCGCGCAGTGAGCACTCCGAGCGCCGGCGCGGATCACGGCGCCGCCGGCACCATCGAGATCCTGCCGGTGACAGGCCTTCCCGAGTTCCGTCCCGGCGACGACCTGGCCGGCATCATCGCCGCAGCCGCTCCCTGGCTGCGCGACGGCGACGTCGTGGTGGTAACCAGCAAAGTGGTGTCCAAGTGCGAAGGCCGCATCGTCGCTGCACCGGCCGATCCCGAGCAGCGAGATGCCCTGCGGCGCAAACTGATCGACGACGAGGCCGTCCGTGTGCTGGCCCGCAAGGGCCGCACCCTGATCACCGAGAACGCATACGGCCTGATCCAGGCCGCCGCCGGTGTGGATGGCTCCAACATCGGCAGCGATGAACTGGCCCTGTTGCCCACCGATCCCGACGCCAGCGCGGCGGCCCTACGAGACGGGCTTCAGGCGGCGCTGGGGGTCTCGGCCGGGGTCGTGGTCACCGACACCATGGGCCGGGCCTGGCGCAACGGGCAAACCGATGTGGCGATCGGCGCAGCGGGCATCACCGTGCTGCACGGCTACGCCGGCGCCCGCGACCGACACGGCAACGAACTGCTGGTGACCGAGGTGGCGGTGGCCGACGAGGTCGCCGCCGCCGCTGATCTGGTGAAGGGCAAGCTCACCGCCGTCCCGGTCGCCGTGGTGCGCGGCCTGGGTGTCGACGACGACAACTCCACGGCCCGGGACCTGGTCCGCTCCGGCACCGACGACCTGTTCTGGCTGGGCACCGCCGAGGCTATCGACCTGGGCCGGCGCCAGGCCCAGCTGCTGCGCCGCTCCGTCCGGGCCTTCGGAGCTGCCCCGGTGCCCGCAGCCGAGATCGAAAGCGCGGTGGCCGAGGCGCTGACCGCGCCGGCCCCCCACCACACCCGCCCGGTCCGGTTCGTCTGGCTGCAGGACAGCGACCGCCGGCGCGCGCTGCTGGATGCGATGGCAGATCGGTGGCGCGCCGACCTCACCGCCGACGGTTTGAGTGCCGACGCGATCGAACACCGGGTGGCCCGCGGGCAGATCCTCTACGACGCACCGGAAGTCGTCATTCCCTTCCTCGTGCCCGAGGGCGCCCACCACTACGCCGACAACGCGCGCACCGCCGCCGAGCACACCATGTTCACCGTCGCGGTGGGGGCGGCCGTGCAGGGGCTGCTGGTGGCACTGGCGGTGCGCGGCATCGGCAGCTGCTGGATCGGCTCGACGATCTTCGCCCCCGAGCTGGTGCGCACCCACCTGGACCTGCCCGCCGACTGGGAACCCTTGGGCGCCATCGCAATCGGCTATCCCGAAAGCGATGATCCGAACCCGCGCCCGCCAGCGGGCACCGACGGGCTGCTGGTACGACGGTGAGCTTGCACGAGTCGGTATCGGAGATTCTGGCCGACTGGCAGGCTCCCGACGATCACCAGGATTCGTTACGGCACGCCGTCGCCGCTTTCGTCCAGGCACGCCCTGACGCCTGCGAACGCGCCTGTGCGCCAGGGCATATCACGGCGTCCACCGCGGTGCTCGACCACACCGCAACGCAGGTGCTGCTCACACTGCACCCTCGGCTCGGGCGCTGGGTGCAACTCGGCGGCCACTGCGAGCCCGAGGACGCCGATATCTGCGCAGCGGCGCGCCGCGAAGCCCGCGAGGAATCCGGGATCGAGCACCTGCGGTTGATCCCGGAACTGGCCGCGGTGCACGTGCATCCGGTGACCTGCTCGCTGGGAGTGCCGACCCGGCATTTGGATCTCCAGTTCGCCGCCCGGGCCGAACCCGACACCCGGATCCACCTCAGCGACGAATCCCTGGACCTGCGCTGGTGGCCCGTGGACCAGCTGCCACCCGACACCGACGCCGCGTTGCGATATCTGGTGGGCCGCGCGGTCACACTGATCGCGCCGGCCGGCTAGATATCGCTGGAGTAGCGAATTCCACAGTCCGGCAACACGACTCCGGGCCACACCCGAGCCCCGCGCAATAGCTCGCAGCGTGCTCCGATGTCGGCGCCATCCCCGATCACACCGTCGCGGATGAGCGCCCGCGGACCGATCCGGGCCCCGAAGCCGATGATCGACCGTTCGATCACCGACCCCGGCTCAACCCGGGCACCGTCGAAGATCACGGCACCGTCCAGCCGTGCGCCCGCACCGATTTCGACGCCCCGGCCCACCACGGTGCCACCGATGAGGACCGCTCCCGGCGCCACCGAAGCGCCGTCGTGCACCAACGATTCGGCACGGTGGCCGGCCAGCGCCGGCGAGGGCGCGATACCACGGACCAGGTCCGCCGATCCCCGGACGAAGTCCTCCGGTGTGCCCATGTCCCGCCAGTAGCTGGAATCGACGTAGCCGCACACCTTGGCGCCATCGGCGAGCAGACCCGGAAACACCTCGCGCTCGACGGAGACCGCACGGCCGGTCGGAATGGTGTCGACGATCTCCCGTTTGAACACGTAACAGCCGGCGTTGATCTGGTCCGTCGGCGGGTCCTGCGTCTTCTCCAGGAACGCCGTCACCCGGCCGTCCTCGTCGGTCGGCACACACCCGAAGGCCCGCGGGTCGGCCACCCGCACCAGGTGCAGTGTGACATCGGCGGCATGCTCATGGTGCGACGCCAGCAGCTGGCCCAGGTCCGCACCGGACAGCACGTCTCCGTTGAAGATCAGCGCGGTGTCATAGCGCAGCTTGGAGGCGACGTTGGCGATGGCGCCCCCGGTACCCAGCGGCTGCTCCTCGAACACGTAGTCGATCTGCAGGCCGAGCTTGGATCCATCGCCGAACTCGGCCTCGAACGTCGCAGCCTGAAACGCGGTGCCCAGCACGACGTGCTCGATGCCGGCCGCGGCGATCCGGGACAGCATGTGCGTCAGGAATGGAAGCCCCGCGGTGGGCAGCATCGGCTTGGGGGCCGACAGCGTGAGCGGGCGTAGCCGCGTGCCTTTGCCACCAACCAGAACGACGGCATCGACCTTCTTCGGGTCCAGGCTCACTTCGCCCCTCTCCTTGCCTTCCGCCGCGAACTGCGCACTACGAGCCCTGATCGTACGGCCAGGGCCCCTCGCATGGCCCATCTCAGTGGAGCCCGCAACGGCCCCGAATGCCGGTCGGACAGGTAGAGCCAGGTGCTGTCGTGGTGCGCGGCGAGGTTGCTGGCCGGATCCCGGCCGGTGGAGTGGCCTTTGTCGTGCAGAACCTCGGCCGACGGCGCGTAGACGTTTCGCCAGCCGGCGCGGCCGAACCGGTCCCCGAGGTCGACGTCCTCCATATACATGAAGTAGCGCTCATCGAACCCGCCGATCTCGTCGAACGCCGCACGGCGCACCAGCAGGCACGACCCCGACAGCCAGCCCACCTCCCGCTCGCTGGGCTGCTGGTGATCCTGGCGGTAGGCCGCCGTCCACGGGTTCGACTTCCAGAACGGCCCCACCACCGCGTGCATGCCGCCGCGAATGACGCTCGGCAGGTGGCGCGCCGACGGGTACACCGAACCGTCCGGGTCGTGGATCAGCGGCCCCACGGCCGCGGCCCGGGGCCAGCGCCGCGCGACCTCGAGCAGGGCGTCGATGCTGCCGGGCGACCACACCACGTCCGGGTTGGCGATCACCAGAAATTCCGAGGGCGAGGACGCGACCTCCGCGACGCCCTGGTTGACGGCACGGCCGTAGCCCAGGTTGGCGCCGGTGTGCAGCAGCCGCACGTTGGAATACCGCGAGACCGCGGCCTCCGGCGCACCGTCCACCGAGCCGTTGTCGGCCACGACGACCTGCACCGGCAGGTCAGTGGCCACGGTCAGCGATGACAGGAACCGCTCGAGATGCGGCCCCGGCGAATACGTCACCGTCACCACGGGCAGTACGTCGGACACGGCGTTGAGGGTAGCTGGCGCCCGCAGCGCAGTCTGGCGCGCCGATACCGCTACCGGGTTGTCGCAGGCTTCACCAGTAGCCTGGGCTGATGGCCGCTACCCGATTGTTACGCGTCATCACCACGGTGATCGCGGTAACGATCGTCGTGGTGACCGGTGTCGCGTGGAGCAAGATCACCTCGTTCGAGAGCGGCATCAATCGCATCAGCACCGCCGCGCTGGGCGGCGGCGGCGACGACGGCGCGATCGACATCCTGCTGGTCGGCGTCGACAGCCGCACCGACGCGCACGGCAATCCGCTGACCCCCGACGAGCTGGCCACGCTGCGGGTCGGCGACGACGAGAGCACCAACACCGACACGATCATCCTGGTCCGCATCCCGAACAACGGGAAGTCCGCGACAGCCATCTCGATCCCCCGCGACACCTATGTGTCGGTCCCCGGCGCGCCCAACAAGATGAAGATCAACGGCGTCTACGGTGACGCGAAGCTCGCGACGATGAAAGAGCTGATCGAGAACGAGGGCATGGACCCCGTCGAGGGGCAAAAACGCGGTATCGAAGCCGGCCGCGAGGCGCTGATCAAGACCGTCGCCAAGCTGACCGGCGTCACCGTGGACCACTACGCGGAGATCGGGCTGCTGGGGTTCGCGCTGATCACCGACGCCCTCGGCGGTGTCGACGTGTGCCTCAAAGACGCCGTCTACGAACCTCTGTCGGGCGCCGACTTCCCGGCCGGCTGGCAGAAACTCGGCGGCCCGCAAGCGCTGAGCTTCGTGCGGCAACGTCACGAGCTGCCGCGCGGTGACCTGGACCGCGTGGTGCGCCAGCAGGCCGTCATGGCCTCGCTGGCCCATCAGGTGATCTCGGGCAAGACGCTGTCGAGCCCGGCGACGCTCAACCGTCTGGAGGACGCCGTCCAGCGGTCGGTGGTGCTCTCCGACGGCTGGGACATCATGAGTTTCGTCCAGCAGCTGCAAAAGCTCGCGGCCGGCAGTGTGGCGTTCGCGACCATCCCCGTGCTCGATGAGGCCGGCTGGAGCGACGACGGTTCACAGAGCGTGGTTCGCGTCGACCCCGCCGCAGTCAAGGACTGGGTGCACAGCCTGCTGGAGAACCAGGCGCAGGGTAAGACGGAAGTCATCGCGTACTCACCGGACAAGACCACCGTCGACGTGGTCAACGACTCCGATGTGAACGGTCTGGCCGCCGCGGTGTCACAAACGTTGACCGCCAAGGCTTTTGTGGCCGGCAAGGTCGGCAACAACGACGGCGAGCACGTGACCAGCAGTCAGGTACAGGCCGCGGCCACCGACGATCTGGGCGCCCAGGCGGTGGCCCGCGAGCTCGGCGGCCTGCCGCTGGTGACCAACGGGGCGGTCCCGCCCGGCACCGTGCGGGTGGTGCTGGCCGCGGACTACACCGGGCCCGGATCCGGCATGGAGGGCAGCCCGACCGGCGAGACCGTGAGCCGGATGGCCGCCGACTCGACCACCGACACACCCAATTCGGCGCCCGCGCCGTCACCGGTGATCACCGCGGGGTCCGACGACCCCCGCTGCGTCAACTAGCCCTGACTGTCTCGCTCCTGCGCCCCTCGTCCCTCGGGGCCTCGTCGACTCGACTAGACCCGATTGTCTCGCTCCTGCGCCCCTCGTACCTCGGGGCTTCGTCGACTCGACCGGACACCGCCGCCGGACGCCCCGCACCCGTTGGGGAAGGATGGGACGATGACGCTGACCGATGCGCTGCTCGATCCCCTGCTCCGCGACAACCCGTCCGGCCCGCGCGTCACGTACTACGACGACGCCACGGGCGAACGGGTGGAGCTGTCCACCGTCACCCTGGCCAACTGGGCGGCCAAGTCGGCGAACCTGCTTCGCGACGAGCTGGGCGCCGGTCCGGGCAGCCGGGTCGCAGTGTTACTGCCGGCACACTGGCAGACGGTGGCCGTGCTGCTGGGCGTCTGGTGGGTGGGCGCCGAGGCGGTCCTCGAAGGTCCGGCCGACATCGCGCTGTGCACCGCCGCACGTCTCGACGAGGCCGACCAGGCGGTGGGCGCCGGTGAGATCGCTGTGTTGTCGCTGGATGCGTTCGGCAAGGGCGTCGACGACGTGCCGGTCGGGGTCACCGACTACGCCACGGCCGTGCGGGTGCAGGGTGACCAGATCAGCCCGGAACGCTCCCCCGGACCAGCCCTGGCCGGCCGTTCGGTCGAGCAGGCCCTCGGCGATGCCGAAAACAGCGCGGCGGCACAGGGATTCACCGGAGCCGACAGAGTGCTTTCCAGCCAGGTGTGGGACACACCCGAACAGTTGACGGCGAACCTGCTGGCGGTGTTCGCCGCACAAGCATCCCTGGTGCAGGTGGCCAACCCGGCGGATGACCAACAGCGCCGGATCGAGACGGAGAAGGTGACCAAGTCACTATGAACCCCGCACTGGACCGCACGGCACTACAGCCATCCGCGCCGTGGCGACGTATCGACATCGTGGAAGAGACCGGTTCGACCAACGCCGATCTGCTCGCCCGCGCCGCGGCCGGTGAGGACATCGCCGGCGCCGTGCTATTCGCGGAGTTCCAGAACGCGGGACGTGGGCGCAACGGCCGCAGCTGGGCGACGCCGCCCCGTTCGCAGATCGCCATGTCGGTCGGTGTCGACGCCTCCGGTGTGCCGCCGGAGGCGTGGGGCTGGCTGCCGTTGCTCACCGGTGTCGCGGTGGTGGACACCATTCGCACCTACGGCGTAGCGGCAGGCCTGAAATGGCCCAACGACGTCCTCGTGGGCAACGGCAAGCTCGCCGGCATTCTTGCCGAGGTGAGCGGGCAGGTGGTGGTCGTGGGCGTGGGCCTCAACGTCGGGTTCACCGCCGACGAGTCACCGGACCCGGTGGCCACGTCGCTCACCATGCTGGGAGTGCCGGATGTCGACCGCACCGCACTGGCCGCAAAACTGTTGGACGCGTTGGGAATCCGCGTGCAACGTTGGCGCAACCAGCCCGGCGCCGACGACGTGCTACGGGCCGACTACCGCAACAGCAGCGCCACCATCGGCACGCGGGTGCGGGCGACGCTGCCCGGTGGCACGGCCATCACCGGAACCGCGACGGATATTGACGGGTCGGGCCGGCTGCTGATCGACACCGGCGCAGACATCTCGACGGTCTCGGCGGGTGACATCAGCCACCTGCGGCCCGCCTGAGGTCAGCGCAGCAGGGCGCGGCTCATCACCACGCGCTGTATCTGGTTGGTGCCCTCGTAGATCTGGGTGATCTTGGCGTCGCGCATCATCCGCTCGACCGGGAAGTCGACGGTGTAGCCGTAGCCACCGAACAACTGCACGGCGTTGGTGGTGACTTCCATCGCCACGTCGGAGGCGAAGCATTTCGACGCCGAGGAGATGAATCCCAGGTTGGATTCGCCACGCTCGGCCCGCGCCGCTGCGGTGTAGACCATCAGCCGCGCGGCCTCCACCTTCATGGCCATGTCCGCGATCATGAACTGGGTGTTCTGGAAGTCGCTGATCGACTTGCCGAACTGCCGGCGCTCAGTGGTGTATGCGATCGCCGCTTCCAGCGCGCCCTGCGCAATGCCGACCGCCTGCGCGCCGATCGTGGGACGGGTGTGGTCCAGGGTGGCCAGCGCGGTCTTGAACCCGGTACCCGGATCACCGATTATGCGGTCACCCGGAATGCGGCAGTTCTCGAAGTACAGGTCGGTGGTGGGCGATCCCTTGATGCCCATCTTGCGTTCCTTGGGCCCGACGGTGAAACCTTCGTCGTCCTTGTGGACCACGAACGCCGAGATGCCGTTGGCGCCCTTGTCCGGATCGGTCACCGCCATGACGGTGTACCAGGTGGACTGGCCGCCGTTGGAAATCCAGCACTTGGACCCGTCGAGGATCCAGTCGTCGCCGTCGGCCTTGGCCCGGGTCCGCATGGCGGCGGCGTCACTGCCGGCCTCACGTTCCGAGAGCGCATAGGACGCCATCGCTTCGCCCGAGCCGATCGACGGCAGCACCTTGTTCTTCAGTTCTTCGGATCCGCGCAGCAGCATCCCCATGGTGCCCAGCTTGTTGCAGACCGGGATGAGCGACGAGGAGGCGCAGACGCGGGCCACCTCTTCGATGACGATGCACGCCGTGACGGAGTCGCCGCCTTGACCGCCGTACTCCTCGGGAATGTGGATAGCACCGAAGCCCGAGGCGCCCAGCGCTGCGGCGGCCTCCGTCGTGTAACGCGCGGATTCGTCGACCTCGGCGGCGTACGGGGCGATCTCTTTCTCTGCCAGTCCACGGATCGCCGCCCGCAACTCCTGGTGCTCTTCGGGCAACTGGAAGAGATCGAACGAGGGGTTACCGCCCCATGCAGCCATTGTGGCCTCCTTAAGCTACTCGCCGGTAACTTTACCTTGATCGATGACCGGCAGACGAAACACCAGCACCCTGCCGCCAGCGTAAGCCGCGTTGCCACGCGAATCTCATAAAGACTTCATCGCCGATTCGGGTTGGAACGCGGCCACAGTGGGTAGGCAGCGCACATGGAGTTCCGTGTGGAGGTACACCGCTTCCGCAGCCAGGGTGTTTGCGAGTGCGGATGGCGCGGCAAGCAACGCTGGCTGCGTGGGGCTGCTGTCGCCGACGCTTACATCCATGGTGCACAAGCCGGCCATCTACCCGCCGGTGAGACCGTGGTCATCCTCGACGATGCATCCGTCGGGGCCTGATAGCACCAGTATCTGTTAGTCGGCGTTACCGAGCAGGCGAGTTCGTAGCGCCTCGTCCTTTTCCAGGACCATCTTCTCCAGGCTGTCCTGGAACGCGACCATCCGCTGGCGCAACCCGGCATCACCGGACCCGAGCATCCGCACGGCCAGCAGCCCCGCATTGCGCGCACCACCGATCGACACCGTCGCAACGGGCACACCCGCGGGCATCTGCACGATCGACAGCAGCGAGTCCAGTCCGTCCAGGCGCGCCAACGGCACCGGGACGCCGATCACCGGCAAGGGCGTGGCCGAGGCCACCATGCCCGGCAGGTGCGCGGCCCCGCCGGCTCCGGCGATGATCACCTGCAGGCCGCGCTCTGCGGCGCCGCGGGCGTAGTCCAGCATCCGGCCCGGGGTGCGGTGCGCCGAGACCACTCCCACCTCGAACGGCACCTCGAATTCGGCCAGGGCCTCGGCGGCGGCTTCCATCACCGACCAGTCGCTGTCGCTGCCCATGATGAGCCCCACGCGGGGTTCAGTCGTCATGTTCATTCCATCCGTCGGTCCACACGGCGTGCGACAGCCAGTGTGCCGCCCGGTTGGCTCGCTCCCGCACCTCGGTCACGGCCTCGCCGGCGCGGCCGACGATGTTCACGTGCCCCAGTTTCCGGCCGGCCCGCTCACCCTTGCCATACAGATGCACCTTGGCGTCGGGCATGCGGGCGAACAGGTGGTGCAGCCGCTCGTCGACCGTCATCACCGGCGTCTCCGGCGCGCCCAGCACATTGGCCATCACGGTGACCGGCGCACGTGCCGCGGTATCGCCCAGCGGATAGTCGAGCACCGCGCGCAAATGCTGCTCGAACTGGCTCGTCACCGCCCCGTCCATGGTCCAGTGCCCGGAGTTGTGCGGGCGCATCGCCAGTTCGTTCACGAGCAGCGCACCGTCGACCGTCTCGAAGAGTTCGACGGCCAGCACACCGACCACACCCAGCTCATCGGCCAACCGCAGGCCCAACTGCTGGGCCTCGGCGGCGCGATCCTCGGCCAGATCGGGCGCCGGGGCGATGACCTCGACGCAGATGCCGTCACGCTGCACGGTCTCGACCACGGGCCAGGCCGCGCCC
Source organism: Mycobacterium sp. (assembly GCA_036273805.1). Classification (GTDB taxonomy): domain Bacteria; phylum Actinomycetota; class Actinomycetes; order Mycobacteriales; family Mycobacteriaceae; genus Mycobacterium. Next base: position 1,896 of record DASUGW010000133.1, on the reverse strand, counting down.
TGTCCGAACGGTGAACGCGCCACCAGCGCCGAGAGCTCGCGTTTCATCGCCACGCGTTGCTCGACCAGGATCGGCACACCGTCGGCGAGATAGCGGGCCGCCGCCGCGGCGGCGGCGTCGAGGCCGTCGGCGATCACCACGCCCCGGCCGTCGTATCCGCCACGGATGGTCTTGATCACCACCGCTCCGCCGACCTCCCCGGCGAATGCGACGACGTCCTCGACGGCGTGCACGGCGGCGAAGCGGGGAATGGGCTCCCCGAGCGCGGACAGCTTCTCGCGCATGACGAGTTTGTCCTGGGCGTGCACAAGCGCCCCCGGCGGTGGCGCGACGTTGACGCCCTCGGCGACCAGCTTGTCCAACAGCTCGGTGGGCACGTGTTCGTGATCGAATGTCAATGCCGTGGCGCCGTCGGCGGCTCGGCGCAATGCCTGGTAGTCGGTATGCGAGCCCAGAACGACATCGGGGCTGACCTGCGCGGCGGGGTCGGCAGGGTCGACGGCCAGCACACGCAACGTCTGCCCCAGTGCAATGGCAGCCTGATGCGTCATGCGAGCCAACTGACCGCCACCGACCATGGCGACGACCGGAGTCGATGATCTAGGGGCGCGTGACACGTGAACCATGGTGGCATGACCTGCGACAAATGCACGATTCGCACGGGGGGACCCGCGCTTCCGTACACTGGCTAATCGTGTCCTTCGCCGATGCCACGATCGCCCGCCTGCCACGGCCGATCCGTTCGCTAGCCGAGCGGCACAAAGAGCTGATCAAGTTCGCCATCGTCGGCGGCACCACGTTCATCATCGACTCGGCGATCTTCTACACGCTGAAGCTGACGATCTTGGAGCCCAAGCCGGTGACGGCCAAGATCATCGCCGGCATCGTCGCGGTGATCGCGTCCTACATCCTCAACCGGGAATGGAGCTTCCGCGATCGTGGCGGTCGCGAACGCCACCACGAGGCGCTGCTGTTTTTCGCGTTCAGCGGCGTCGGTGTGCTCCTGAGCATGGCGCCGCTGTGGTTCTCCAGCTACGTCCTGCAGTTGCGGGTGCCCACGGTCTCGCTCATGTTCGAGAACATCGCCGACTTCATCTCGGCGTACATCATCGGCAACCTGCTGCAGATGGCGTTCCGCTTCTGGGCGTTCCGGCGCTGGGTGTTCCCGGATCAGACCGGTCGCGTGTCGGAAAAGGGGCTGGAGTCCACGCTCACCTCCGGCGGCTTCGCCGAGGCCGTCGAGGACGAATACGAGGCACAGCACAGCGGCAACACTGCAGGCAGCAACGTCACGCCGCTGTTCCGCCGCCGGCGGGGCCACCGTCAGCCGGGTGCTTCCTCCGACCCCAGGGTGTCGAAGACTTCGTGATACAGCAGTGAGTGCACCTGCTCCACACGGGGAATGTCGTAGAACTCCAGCGGATCCTGCGACGCCGACTCGATGACGAGCGTGCCGGTGCGCACCAGCCGGTCCAGCAGTCCGTGCCGGAACTCAACGCTGTTGATCCGCGCCAGCGGAATGTCGATACCCGAGCGGGCCAACAGTCCGTGCCGGAACATCACCCGACGGTCGGTGATCACGAAATGCGTTGTCCACCAAGTTAAGAACGGCCACAGCGACAACCAACCCACCACCACGACCCAGATCGCCAGCACTACCAGCGATACCACCAGCGTGACATTGGGCGCCCAGCCCAGCGAGTTGACGTAGGCCGCGGCGAACGACGCCACCGCGGTGGTCAGCAACAGCACGAAAACGGGTCCCACCAGCCGCTTCCAGTGCGGATGGCGGTGCAACACCACCTGCTCGTCGTCGGCGAGGACGTTGTCGGGGTAGGCCACGAGGGGAGTTTAGTGGCGCGGCACGACAGCGGTGGGCTCTTGCCGACGGTCGGC
>DASUGW010000132.1:0-3917 GCA_036273805.1 Mycobacterium sp. | reverse complement strand
TCAACCCGGCGACGGAGCAGGTCATCGCGAGGGTCCCCGCGTCCAGCCCGCAAGATGTGGATGCCGCGGTCGCCCGAGCCCGACGCGCATTCCCGGCGTGGCGGGACCTGGCACCAGGCGACCGGGCCCGGCTGATGCGCCGCTTCGCCCAGCGCGTCGATGAAGACCTCGAACACCTCGCCCAGTTGGAGGTCGCCAACGCCGGGCACACGATCGGCAACGCGCGCTGGGAGGCGGGCAACGCGCGCGACGTGCTCGATTACTACGCCGGGGCGCCAGAGCGGCTGTTCGGTCGCCAGATCCCGGTGCCCGGCGGCGTGGACCTCACCTTCAAGGAACCGCTCGGCGTGGTCGGCGTGATCGCGCCGTGGAACTTCCCGATGCCGATCGCCTCCTGGGGCCTGGCCCCGGCGCTGGCCGCCGGCAACACGGTGCTGCTCAAGCCCGCCGAGCTCACCCCGCTTACCGCGCTGCGCCTGGCCGAACTCGGGTTAGAGGCTGGGCTGCCGCCGGACGTCTTCCAGGTGCTCCCCGGTCAAGGTGCGGTGGCTGGGGCGCATCTGGTTGAACATCCCGATGTCGCGAAGATCGTCTTCACTGGCTCCACCGAGGTCGGCCGGCGGATCGCGCAGCAGTGCGCCCGCCGGATCATCCCGGTGACCCTGGAACTCGGTGGCAAGAGCGCGAACATCGTCTTCGAGGACTGCGACCTGGAGAAGGCCGCGGCCACCGCGCCGTACGCGGTGTTCGACAACGCCGGCCAGGACTGCTGCGCACGCTCGCGCATCCTGGTCCAGCGCTGCGTGTACGAACGCTTCCTCGAACTGCTCGAACCGGCGGTCGCGGGAGTGCGTGTCGGGGATCCGGCCGAGGAAGGCGCCGACATGGGGCCGCTGATCTCGGCGGGGCACCGGGAGCGGGTCGCCTCCTACGTCACCGAGACGACGCCGGTCGCCTTCCGCGGCACCGCGCCGGACGGGCCGGGATTCTGGTTCCCGCCCACGGTTCTCGCCCCCGTCGCTCCGGACGCGCCAGCTTTCACCGAGGAGATCTTCGGGCCCGTAGTCGTGGTCGTTCCATTTGAGGACGAGGCCGACGCGGTGCGCATCGCGAACGACAGCCCGTACGGGTTGTCCGGATCGATCTGGACCCGCGACGTCGGCCGGGCGCTGCGGGTGGCGCGCGCGGTGGAGGCCGGGAACCTGTCGGTGAACTCGCACTCCTCGGTGCGCTACTGGACCCCGTTCGGCGGCTACAAGCAGTCGGGCCTGGGCCGGGAGCTGGGCCCGGACGCGCTCGACGCGTTCACGGAGACGAAAAACGTCTTCATCGCGACGAACTGAAGCAACTGAGTCGATCCGAGCAAAGGGACAAAAGCGATGGTGGAGCGGTACAGCGGCAAGGTCGCGGTGGTCACCGGTGGCGCTGGCGGCATCGGGCTGGCCACGGTGCGGCGGCTGGCGGCCGAGGGCGCGCGGGTCGTCGTCGCGGACGTCGACAAGGATGCGGGTCAGAGCGCTGCCGCCGAGGTGGACGGCCTGTTCATGGCCACCGACGTCACCGATCAGACACAGGTCGAGGCGCTGTTCCAGGCCGCCGTGGACACCTACGGCTCGCTCGATCTCGCCTTCAACAACGCGGGCATCTCGCCCCCCGACGACGACTCGATCCTGGACACCGGCATCGAGGCCTGGCGCCGGGTGCAGGAGGTCAACCTCACTTCGGTCTACCTGTGCTGCAAGGCCGCGATCCCGCACATGCTGCGCCAGCACGAGGCAGACGGGCGTAAGGGCTCGATCGTCAACACGGCCTCCTTTGTCGCGTTGATGGGCGCGGCGACGTCGCAGATCTCGTACACGGCGTCGAAGGGAGCGGTGCTGGCGCTCTCCCGGGAGCTGGGCGTGCAGTTCGCAAGGCAGGGCGTCCGGGTCAATGCGCTGTGCCCGGGGCCGGTCGACACCCCGCTGCTGCGCGAGCTGTTCGCGAAGGATCCGGAGCGGGCGGCGCGGCGGCTGGTGCACATCCCGGTCGGCCGCTTCGCCCAACCCGAGGAGATCGCGGCCGCGGTCGCGTTCCTCGGCAGCGACGACGCATCGTTCATCACCGCGTCTACGTTCGTCGTCGACGGCGGAATCAGCGGCGCCTACGTCACCCCGCTCTAGACCTCCGAAGCGTGTGCCCCCGCTGTGAGAAGCGGGGGCACACGCCCTTCCGCAATCAGAACACTGTTATGACGGTTAGCTGCACGCGGTGCCGTTCACGGTGAACGCGGTGGGGGTGGTGTCGTTGGACGTCCAGGTGCCCTGGAAGCCGAACTGGACATTGCCGCTGGGTGCGATCGTGGCGTTGTAGCTCACGTTCGTCGCCGTGACTGCGGTGCCGGGTTGGGTGACGGTGGCGTTCCAGGCGTTGGTGACCTTCTGGTCGCCGGCGAAGGAGAATTTCAGGGTCCAGCCGTTGATGGCGGTGGTGCCGGTGTTGGTGACGGTCACGTTCGCGGTGAACCCGCCGGCCCATTCGTTCTTCACGTACGAGACCTGACAGGTCCCGCCGCCGGTGGATCCCGTGCCGATTGTCCAGTTGAACGAGACAGCACCCGATGCTCCGGTCGAGTCCGTCGCGGTCACCGTCACAGTTGATGTGCCCGCTGCGGTCGCCGTCCCCGAGATGAGACCCGAGGACGAAATCGACAGCCCCGACGGCAGGCCGCTGGCCGTGTATGTGAGCGTTTGACCGGACGCCGAATCCGTCGCGTGGATCTGGACGGGCGTGACCGCGGTCCCGAGCGTTCCCGACTGGCTGCCCGGGTTCGTCACGGTGACCGTGTTGTTGCCCGTGCCACTGGCGTTGGCCACGCGGTACATGACGGTGCCGTGGCCGGGGACCGAGGCGCTGATCGTGCTGGTGGTGGTGGAGGTCGCGCCGGTCCAGAGGTTGGTCAGGGTGTAGCTGGAGGAGCCGGTTTTGCCGATGGCCGAGGCGCTGGTGGTGATGGTGGCGGTGGAGCTGTTCTCGTTGAACAGCGCGACCGCGACGTCGCCGTTGGCCAGGGGTTTGGCCAGCACGTCCAGGCCGCCGGTGGAGGAGACCATGGTGCCTTGTTTGCCGAGGCTGTCTTGGTCGATGGCGATGACGTTCTTGTTGGACAGGATCGACAGGGTGGTGCTGGAGGCGTTGGCGATGTTGGTGCCGGCGATCAGGGGTGCGGCCATCTCCGACCACAGCGAGAACTCGGTCTGCTGTTCGGTGGTGCTCATGCCGTTGCCGACTTCCAGCATGTCCGGGTCGTTCCAGTGCCCGGGGCCGGCGTAGGGGGCCAAGCCCACGTTGCTGTGGAAGATGGAGAGCATGCTGCCGAAGCTGGCGTTGATGTCGCCGGTGGTGCGCCAGGAGTTGCCCACGTTCGCGCCCCAGGTCCACACGCTCTCCTGGCCCCAGCTGCATAGGGAGAACAAGATCGCTCGTCCGGTGGCCTTCAGGGCGTCGCGCATGGTGGTGTAGCGGGTTTGGCCGCTGATCCCGGTGTTGTTGCAGTTGTCGTATTTGAGGTAGTCCACGCCCCAGGACGCGAAGGAGTTCGCGTCGGTGGTCTCGTGGCCGAGGCTGCCGGGGTAACCGGCGCAGGTCATGGTGCCGGCGTCCTCGTAGATGCCGAGTTTGAGGCCGAGGGAGTGCACGTAGCTTGCGGTGCCGGAGATCCCGTCGGGGAACTTGGCCGGGTCGGGGACCAGTTGCCCGGCGCTGTTGCGGTTCTTCAGCAGCCAGCAGTCGTCGATGTTGACGTACTGGTAGCCGGCGGCCTGCATCCCGTTGTTGTGCATGGCCAGCGCGGTGGCCTTGATCAGGGACTCGGAGACGTTACAGCCATAGGCGTTCCAATCGTTGAACCCCATCTGCGGCGTCAACGCCAAACCATT
>DASUGW010000131.1:0-4296 GCA_036273805.1 Mycobacterium sp. | reverse complement strand
GGGAGTCGCCGGTGGGTAGGTGCGCTGCTGGCGTAGCCCGACACGTAAACCGGAGGGTGTACCAGGTCTTGGGCACGCTCTGCGGAGGTCAGAACGAATGCCGCGGCCCCGTCGACGGGGATATCGCAGTCGAAGCGGCACACCGGGTCGAACAATGTTGGTGCGTCAAGGTATTCGGCCCTGCCGAGTTCCTTGCCGTGCCAGTACGACCACGGAATCCGGGCACCGTTCTTGCGCGCCTCAACCGCGACGGCGGCCATCGACTCACGCCGAGCCCCGTAGCGCTGCAGATACTCGTTGTAGGGGAGTGCGATCATCGCCAGCGGACCGAAGAAGCCCTGCGGTGCGGTCCATTGCTGCGCGCCCCGCGCCTGCTGCATCGGATTGTCGTGATACCCGCCGCGGCGGGGATTGTGTAACGCGCGGTGCAGCAGCACGTAATCGGCGGCGCCACTGGCGATCGCATTGACCGCGATGGCGACCGACCCGGTGATCTGGCCGATTCCGCTGAAACCGGCCGAATACCGTGGTTGCACGCCGAGGTGCTGAGCCAGCCAGTCCGACGAGACGATGCTGACACCGTCCTCGGCGGCGTGGCCACCGGCGCTGGGCAGCAGTGCCGAACTGACGAATCCGTCTACCGCGCCCGGTTGCAGTCCGGCATCGGCGATGGCGTTGCGCGCCGTCTCAAGTGCCAGGGCACCAAGGGTTTCCGGCGCGTGGCGTTGCACCGTGCTGTGCGCATAGCCGACGATCGCGACCTTGTTGCGCGCCGAGAATCGGGTGGTCATCGGGCCAGCTGGAAAGCCGGCACCGCGACGTCCGCGGTGGGCCGCTCGAATGCGACACAGACGTCGGCGCCCACCCGCAGTTCGGCGTCGGGTCCGTCGAGCAGGCGGCCGATCATGCGAAGCTCACGCTGCTCGGTGAGTTCGACGTCGACGAGCACGAACGGCAGGTCCGTGTCGAAGCCCGGGAGGAACGACTGACGGACGACGGTCCACGAGCGCACGACACCACGGCCGCTGACCGGTTCGTATTCGAACGCCGGATCGGTTGTGCCGCAGGCCGCGCAGACCGCCTCCGGCGGCAGACTGAATGTGCGGCATTGCCCGCAGCGGGGGAGTTGCAGCACGCCCTCGGCCGCCGCGGCCCAGTACGGCGCCGAGGCACTATCGGGCACCGGAAGGGGACGGCCGGCGGCGGTCACGGGATCACCCCTTCGTTGGCCAGCGCGCCGATTGCATCCCAGTCGTAGCCGAGTTCCTGAAGCAGGGACTCGGTGTGCTCACCATGTTCGGGTGCGCGCCGCAATTGTGCGGGACGTTCGTCGAGCTGCACGGGCACGGCCGGAAGTCGGTAGCGGACACCGGAATCCAGCGTGACCTCCCCGATATAGCCATTCGCGCTGACCTGGGGATCGTCGATGACCTCGGCGATGGACTGCACGGGTGCCCATGGTGCGTCGAAGCGTGCCAGCAGGTCGCACCACTGTTCGAGGGTGCGGCTGGCGAACAGCGCGTCGAGCTCGGCGACGCATTCGCCGGCATGGGCGCGGCGGGCCGACAAGTCGGCGAATCGTGGATCGGTGGCCAGGTCGTCGCGGCCGACCAGCGTGCAGAATCCCGGCCAGTACCGGTCGCCCTGCAGGAACATCAACTGGATGAACCGGTCGTCCTTGGTGCGGTACGTACCCGTCAGCGGGTTGACCTCGGCGCCGCGGCGGCCCATCGGCTCTGCGGTGCCACCGTTGAGGGCTGCCAGGACATCTGAGGACAACGTCCACATCGCCGTGGCCAGCAGCGACACGTCGACGGTGGATCCGGCACCGGTGCGGGCGCGTTTGAGCAGTGCCGAGGCAATGCCGAAAGCCAGCGCCATGGCACCGTTGCGGTCTCCCATGGCGCCACGCTGACTGATCGGGTAGGGCCGGTCGGGCGGGGTGAGGATGTGTGCCAGGCCTCCGCGTGCCCAGAACGCCGAGCTGTCGTATCCGGGTTGGTCGGCGTCCGGGCCGCGGACACCGAAGCCGTGTCCCCGCGCGTAGATCACGGTGGGGTAGCGGGCCCGCACGGTGTCCGCGTCCAATCCGAGCCGGCTCAGCGCGCCCGGCCGCAGGCTGGTCAAGAAGACATCGGCCGAATCCAGCAGCTGATGCAGGATCGCCAGGCCGCGCTCGGTCTGCAGATCCAGGGCGATCGACCGCTTACCCCGATTCGCCAGGGCCATCGAAAGATTGACTCCGGAATTGTCGGTTCCAATGCCCTGGGTCGCCAGTCCCCGATACGGGTCGCCGTCGAGGCGTTCGACGCGAATGACGTCGGCGCCGCCGTCGGCCAGCAATGCCCCGGCAACGGGGACGAACACCCACTGGGCCAACTCCACGACACGCACACCCTCGAACGCATCCTGGTCCACTCGTACCTCCTGCTCGCCGGGGTGTGAGATCGAAATCAGTGCAACATGTCCCCTAAAACTAGAACATCACTCTACTATCAGGTGGCGAAATCCCGGATGAAAAGGATTGCTATGGGGACAGGTCGAGTCGAGGGCAAAGTCGCGTTCATCACCGGTGCGGCCCGGGGGCAGGGGCGCAGTCATGCCGTGCGGCTGGCACAGGAGGGCGCCGACATTATCGCGGTCGACATCTGCGCCCCAGTGGACGGTGCGCCGGAGCCGACCTCGACGCCCGATGATCTGGCGCATACCGCCGAGCTCGTCAAGAACCTCGGGCGCCGGATCGAGACCGCCCAGGTGGACGTCCGTGACTACGACGCCGTCAAGGCCGCCGTCGACCGCGGCGTCGAATCGCTGGGCCGTCTCGACATCATCGTGGCCAACGCCGGTGTCGGCACGCCCGGCGAGATCCTGGAGAAGATGGACGAAAAGCGTTGGCAGGACACCATCGACATCAACCTGACCGGGGTGTGGAAGTCGATCAAGGCCGGCGTCGAGCACGTCAAGGCCGGCGAGCGGGGCGGGTCGGTTATCTTGACCAGCTCCGTCGGCGGGCTCAAGGCTTACCCGCACGTCGGGCACTACGTATCGGCCAAACACGCGGTTGTGGGGCTGATGCGCACGTTTGCGGTGGAGCTGGGGCAGTACTCGATCCGGGTGAACTCGGTGCACCCCACGCACTGCAACACCCCGATGCTGATGAACGAGTCGACGTACACCTCGTTTCGGCCGGACCTGGACAACCCTGGACCCGACGACCTCATTCCGATCTGCAAGATCTTCCATGTGCTGCCGATCCCGTGGGTGGAGCCTGAGGACATCAGCAACGCCGTGCTGTTCCTCGCATCCGATGAGTCCCGCTACATCACGGGAGTGACGCTGCCCGTCGACGGCGGCAGCTGCCTGAAGTAGCCCCGCTATGACCGCAGTTCCCGACTCACTAGACACGGCGCTGTCAGCCGAGTGGCTCAGTTCCGCACTGCAGGAACCGTTTCCGGGCCTGCGTGTCGATCGGGTGCTGACCGGACCGGTGGTCGACCGGATCACCACCAATGCGCGCTTCACCATCGAATGTGCCGGGAGTGCACCGGCGGGGTTCTTCCCACACCTGTGCATCAAGGGCTACTTCAACCCGTTCGGCAGCACGATTCGCTTCGTCGGAGAACCCGAAGCCCTCTTCTACCGCGACGTCGCCGCGTCGACAGGGGTGCGCACCCTCACGGCGCTCTACGCCGACGTCGATCCCGACACCCGGCACGGCGTGGTCCTCAGCGAGGACGTCATCGCCCGCGGCGGCCGATTCCTCGATGCGACAAGCACATACGCGCCGGAGCAGACCGCGGCCAGCCTGGCGCAACTGGCCCGACTGCATGCCCGCACCTGGATGGACTCGCGGTTCGCGGATCAAAACTGGCTGCGGCCCCGGCTGGGGACGGTGCTGACGCACTGGGGTGAGGCCGAGACACTTCGGGTGATCGCCGGCAATCTGGAGGGCGACAACGGCCGTCACCTGCCCGGCGCCGTCCGCGATCCGCAACGTCTGGTCGCGGCCTATCGGCGCCTCGTCGACGCGGCCCGCGCCGAAAAGACGTCAGCCCCATGGTCGCTCATCCACGGTGACACCCATGTCGGAAATCTCTTCCTCGACAGTGCGCAACGGCCCTGCCTGGTCGACTGGCAGCTGGTGCAGCGCGGCCCGTGGTACCTCGATGTCGGCTACCACATCGCCTCCACCCTCACTGTCGAGGACCGGCGCTCACACGAGCGTGAACTGCTTGAGGGGTACCTGAAACAGTTGGCGGGCTTGGGGATCGATGCGCCACGGCCCGAGTCTGCGTG
>DASUGW010000130.1:0-9931 GCA_036273805.1 Mycobacterium sp. | reverse complement strand
TGGTACCAACTCTGCTGACCGGGCCACCGCCCTACGGACTGCTGGATCAGCCCCGCGGAACCACGCGGGCGTTCTTCGATGTGGAGTTCGCGACGACGGGCTGGACCACAATGGGCAATGTGACGGGCTGGGCGGCGATCTCACTGCCCCTGGGCGTCAGCTCCGCCGGGCTGCCACTCGGTGTGCAGTTGATGGCGCCGTCGGAGAAGGTGTTGTTGCAGTTGGCTGCGCAACTGGAGGCTGCGGCGCCGTGGGGCGATCGGCGACCGCCTTTGTGGGCGGGCAAATAACGTCGCCGCCCCGCGGTTGACCGCCCGAGGTGCCCGCCTCTACGCGACAATGCGCGACTCGGTGGCCACCGTGCCCCTTGCCGTCCCACACTGTCGCTGAGTGTCGCTCAAAGGCGGGCAATCTGAACACCGCTGCCCGGCTCCCCCAACCACAGCCCCCGGCGCTGTTTAATTGACCGATGCGAATGCGCCGGGCACGCGACACCGCGGTCGGCTATGCACTGTTGGCGCCCAGCCTGTTCGGCGTGATGTGCTTTCTGCTGCTTCCAATGTTGGTTGTGGTGTGGCTGAGTCTGCGCCGCTGGGATCTGCTGGGACCGATTCGCTATGTAGGGCTGGAGAATTGGCGTTCGGTCCTGAGCGACCCGGTTTTCGGCAACTCGCTGCTCGTGACATTGATGTTCATTGCATTGGTGGTGCCGGCGCAGATGGCGCTGGGTCTGCTGGCCGCGCCGATGCTGGCGCAGGAACTGCCGGGCAGCGGCATCTTCCGGACCATCTACGTGCTGCCATGGGTGTGTGCGCCGCTCGCGATCGGCGTCCTGTGGCGCTGGATGCTGGCCCCCACCGATGGAGCGATAGGCACGCTGCTGGGCCGTCGCATCGAGTGGTTGACCGATCCCGGGCTGGCGCTGCCGGTGGTGTCCGCGGTGACGGTGTGGTCGAACGTCGGCTACACGACGCTGTTCTTCGTCGCCGGGATCCTGGCCATTCCCCCGCAGATCCACCAGGCCGCCCGGATGGACGGGGCCACCGGTTGGCAGCGGTTCTGGAAGATCACGCTGCCGATGCTGCGGCCGACGATCTTCTTCGTCGGGGTAACCGGAGTGGTAAGCGCGGCACAGGTCTTCGACACCGTCTACGCGCTCACCGGCGGCGGCCCGCGAAACCGCACCGACCTGGTGGCCCACCGTATCTACGCCGAGGCGTTCGGTGCCGCCGCGATCGGACGGGCCGCGGTGATGGCCATCGTGCTGTTCGCAATCCTGGTCGGGGTCACCGTCGCACAGCACCTCTATTTCCGGCGCCGGATCAGCTATGACGTTCTCTAACGCCACGCGTAACGCCGTGCTCTACCTCGGGCTCGCGCTCGGGGCGCTGATCACGCTGGTGCCGTTCGGGTTCGGGCTACTGACGTCGTTCACCACACCGCAACAGTTCGCGACGGGCACTCCGCTGTCGCTGCCCCGGCCGCCGACCTTCGACAACTATGCCGGGCTGGCCGATGCCGGATTCGGCCGCGCCCTGGTGGTGACGGCGTTGATGACGGCGTCGATCCTGGTGTGCCAGCTGACATTCTCAGTGCTGGCAGCGTATGCGTTCGCGCAGCTGGAGTTCCCCGGCCGCGACGCATTGTTCTGGGTATACATCGCGACGCTGATGGTGCCGGCGACGGTGACGGTGGTGCCGCTATATCTGATGATGGCGCAGCTTGGTTTGCGGAACACTTTCTGGGCGCTGGTGCTTCCGTTCATGTTCGGCTCCCCCTACGCGATCTTCCTGCTGCGGGAGCACTTTCAGGCCATCCCTCGGCCACTGCTGAATGCCGCACGTATCGACGGCGCCAACACCCTGGACGTGCTCGTACATGTCGTTTTGCCTGCCAGCCGGCCGATCTTGGTGACCCTGACGCTCATTACGACGGTCTCTCAATGGAATTCGTTTTTGTGGCCGCTGGTGATCACCAGCGGTTCGCGGTGGCGGGTGCTGACCGTGGCCACGGCCGGATTGCAGTCGCAATACAACGCGCAGTGGACGTTGGTGATGGCCGCGACCACGGTGGCGATCGTGCCGTTGATCGTGTTGTTCCTGATGTTCCAGCGCCACATCGTGCGCTCCATCGTCGTGACGGGCCTGAAATGAAATCCGTCGAAACCGACGTTTGGGCGCAAAAACACGGCGTGTCGCCTTCGAAACGTCGGTTTCGACGGGTCTGGCGACCGCGCTTCTCGACGCTGTTCGCGCTCGGCATCGCTGCTCTGGTGGCGGTACTGCTGGGTGCGGCCGTCCTGCTGGGCCACAACACCGAACCGGCCGGCAAAACCGTGCTGACCGTGCGACTGTGGGACCAGCAGGTGGCCGCCGCATACCGGCAATCGTTCGATGCGTTCACCGCGGCAAACCCCGACATCGACGTGCGTATCGACACCGTCTCCTACGCCAGCTATTTCGACACTATGCGCACCGACGTCGCCGGCGGTGGAGCGGCCGACGTCTTCTGGATCAACAACGCCAACTTCGCGGCCTACGCAGACAGCGGTCGGCTGATGCCGATCACCCCGTCTCGCGATTGGGCGCCGGCAGTGGTCGAACAGTTCACCCGCAACCAGACCCTGTGGGGTGTACCGCAACTGACGGACGCCGGAATTGCGGTGTACTACAACGCCGATCTGCTGGCCGAGGCCGGCGTGGACCCCGCCGCGTTGACGGATCTGCGCTGGGGCGGCGCGGACGACACGTTGCGCCCACTGGCGGCGCAGCTGACGGTCGACGCCGCCGGGCGCCGCGCCGGGACCTCCGGATTCGACCCGGCCCGCATACGGCAATGGGGATATAACGCGGCCAACGACTTCCAGGGCATCTACCTGAACTTCGTCGCCTCGGCCGGCGGCACGTTTCACGACGGAGAACGATTCACCTTCGACAACCCGCAGGCCGCGACCGCCTTCGACTACCTGGTTGCATTGATCAACACCGACCACGTCGCCCCGAGCGCGGCCGACACCAACGACAACGGCGACTTCTCCCGCAACCAGTTCCTGGCCGGCCGGATGGCGCTGTTCCAGTCCGGCACCTACAACCTGGCCAACGTCGCCACCCAGGCCAAGTTCCGCTGGGGCGTCACGCTACTGCCGAGCGGGCCGCAGGGCCGCATCAGCGTCACCAACGGTGTTGTCGCCGCGGGCAATTCGGCGAGCCACCATCCCGAGCAGGTGCGTCGACTGCTGGCCTGGCTGGGCAGCACCGAAGGAAACGCCTACGTGGGCGCGGCCGGTGCGGCGATCCCGGCGGTGCTGTCGGCCCAGCAGGTGTACCGAGAGTACTGGCGGCAGCGCGGCGTTGACGTTGCGCCATTCTTCGAGGTGATCGAGGGCCCGCACGTCATCGCGCCCGGCGGTACTGGATTTGCGGCCGGACTGCAGGCCACCAAACCGTATTTCGACGAGATGTTCCTGGGCCGGCTGCCGGTCGCGGATGCACTGCAACAAGCGCAGAGGGCCGCCAACACAGCGGCGCAGCGCTGACGAGCGTCCGCATTTGTACGCCATTGACGGCGTGTCAGCGTACAAACACGGCCGCTCGCGGCAGAAGGAAAGTTAGAGGCGCACCGGGCTGTTGGCGAACACCGTCATCTCCAGAACAATCACCACCGCGCACAGCAGCGCCAGCACGGCCAGCGCGATCCAGTCGTGCGCCTTGGGCGTTGCCGGCGCCGCCGCGATCTGGCCGGTGCCGCCACGGGCGGTGATGGCATCACCCATCTCGTCACCTCGGCGCAGCATCACCACCAGCCCCGCGGTCAGGATGTCCAGCAGCTCGTGGCGCCAGAACTGCCGGCGCTCACTGCCGGTGGTCAACACCGGTTTCGGCCGCAGCTTGCGAGCCGCAAAGAGCAACCGGAACTCGTCGAACAGCATCGGGAACGCACGCAATGCCAACGCGACGGTGACTGCCCACTCGTCGACGGGCAGCCGCAGCCGGCGCAGTGGACGTCCCAAAGTGGCCAGCGCCGGCGCGATTTCGGACACATTGGTGGTCCACGACACCAGCCCGCCGAGCAACAGCAGGACGACCGACAGCGCGGTAATACGCAGGAAGGTCAGCAGACCGCCCAGGGCCAGGTACACCGAGCCGATCTGCACCACCGGCACTCCGCCCGCGAAGGCGGCGCTGACCCCACCGAGCAGCAGCAGCACCCACAGCACCTTCGGAATCGATGGCAGCACACCGCGCGGGATGTGGGCCAACCGGAACGTCATCGCAACCAGTACGCCGACCAGCGCGATGGGCACCCAGCCCGGGTAGAAGGTCATCAGCATGCCGATGGCGAACACGATGATCAGCTTGGTGCCGGCCCACAACGAGTGAACGGGGCTGGTCCCGGGCACGGGCCGCAGCAGGACCAGGGAACGCGGCTGGGGGTTGCGCGGGACGGCGTCGTTCGTCATGCCACTCCTCCGGTCGGCGGGGCCACTGTCGCTCCCGTGGTCGGCGCCATCGCGTCTGCGGACTGGATGAATCCGTGGTCCAGATGCAGGATTCGGGGGCACAACTCGTCGAGGCCCGCGAAGTCGTGCGAGATCACCACGATCGTCAGGCCCGCGTTGCGGCGCAGATCCGTGAGCATGCCGAGCAGACCGATCTGACTGGCCGCGTCGAGGCCGGCCAGCGGTTCGTCGAGGATCAGCGCCCGCGGATTGCGGGCCAACAGGCCGGCCAGCGCCACCCTGCGCATCTGACCACCGGAGAGCTGGTCGATGCGGCGCAGCGCCAGGGAAGCATCCAATCCCACGGTCGCCAGGGCCGCGACGACGCGCCGATGGTCGTAATAGGAGAAGCCGGCCGCCGAGGCGACTTCCAGGTCTACGCGTGGACGCAGTAGCTGCAGCCGGGCCGCCTGGAACGCCACCGCGACCTCGCCGACCCGCTCGGGCGCCGGAGCGCCCCCGATCAGCGCGCGGCCATAGGTCGGCGTCGTCAGCCCGGCCATGATCCACGCCAACGTCGACTTGCCCGAGCCGTTGCCGCCGTGGATCAGCACGCCGTCGCCTTCGTTGACCGTCAGGTTGATGTCCTGCAGTGCGGTCTTTGCCCACGGTGTGCCGGCACCGTACTCGTGGCCGACGTGCTCCACCTGCAGGATCGGGACGCCCGACCCCACGGTGCCACGGTCCCGGCACTGGCCGTCGGTGACGGTGGCAGTCGGTGCTTGTGCGGTCTGCACCATGCCGACGTCGCCTGCCGATCCGGTGAGGCTCACGACTCTGTCGGCGCTGTCCGCCTCGCTGTTGTAGTGCGTGATCTGAACGAGCGCCGTCTGCCTGTGGTCGCCGAGCTCGGAGAGCAGGGCACGCAATGACTCGCGACCGCTCTGGTCGACCATGCTGGTGACCTCATCGGCGATCAGTAGCGCGGGATCGCGGGCCAGGGCCGCGGCGATCGCCAGCCGTTGCAGCTCGCCGCCGGACAGCCCACCGGTATTGCGCTCGCCCATACCCGCCAGGCCGACCTCGCCGAGCAGGTGCTCGACGTCGACCGCCATACCGGGTGGCAGACCCCACACCACGTCGTCGGCGACCCGGGTGCCCAGCACTTGGCTCTCCGGGTGTTGCAGCACCAGTGCGGTGCCGCCGGGACGGCCGAGACCGACCGCACCGGGGCGCTGGACGGTTCCCGACGTCGGCTCGCGGCCCGCCAGGATCATCATCAGCGTCGTTTTGCCCGACCCGTTGGCTCCCGTCACCGCGACGTGTTCACCCCTGTCGACGCTCAGCGACATAGGCGCCAGCGCGTCTTTGCGCGCGTCGGGATAGCGGAACCGCACGTCGTGCAGCATCACCGGCACCGCGCCGTTCGGGGCATCGGTGAGATCGGAGGCCGGTACGTCGAGCTTGTGCACGTCGGGGATACCGCTGAGGCGTTCGAGCACGAGCGACAGCGCCCACCACCCGACCATCGACACCGACACGATTGCCGTCAGCGCGTAGAACATGACCAGCCACGGCCAGTAGTCGAGCAAGGTGGCGAACACGATCTTGACGTCGGCGGCGGACTGCCGAAACCCCGGGACGCGTTCGAGGATCGCGACTGTGCCGTTGACGTTGGCGGTTATCGACTCGAAGATCAGGGTCCGCAGCCGTGACATGACAAGTAGTGAGCCGATGGCCAACGCACCGATCAGCATCCCGGCGACCACCGAACTGAGTACCACCGTCGTCATGCCCCGGCCACGGCGTTTGACGACGCCGCTGAGACCGCCGATGTAGGCACAGTTGAGCACGGCCATCAGGCCACCGAGACCGGTGATGAGGAAGGCGATGACGCAGCCGGCGACCATCGCGGCCAGCACCACGCGCAGGCGGTGGCGGTAGGCCAGCAGACCCATCGGAACCGTCGCCAACACCGACAGCGCGGCAGCGAAAGGAATGACAACCGACATGATCGCCAGTGCCGCACAAGTCGCGCCGACGACGGCAGCGGAGGCGATCTCGCGGGGGACCAACGGTCCCGAGCGATGCGGCTGGGTCACAGTCATTTCTCGATTCTGCCAGCAGCACTAGAATGCTCCCGCGCGTGTCGGGTTGATCTACATAGTGAATCTATGTAGTTTGGCGGCATGTCCGCCAGCATTACCGACACCAACCTGGGCAGCGAACTGCTTGGCGTGGTGTCCCGGCTCAACCGTCTGGCCACCCAGCGCACCCGCTTGCCCCTGCCGTGGGCACAGGCGCGTCTGCTGGCGACCATCTCCGATCGTGGCGAAGCGCGCATCTCCGATCTGGCGGCGCTGGACCATTGTTCGCAACCGACGATGACCACCCAGGTCCGCCGTCTCGAGGACGCCGGCCTGGTGACCCGCACCGTCGACCCCAACGACGCGCGGGCGGTGCTGATCGCGATCACCCCCAAAGGTGTCGAGGTGCTCGCCGACGCCCGCGCCAAACGCATCGCCGTCATCGACCCACTGCTGGCGCACCTCGACGCCGAACAACGGGCCACGCTGGTCGCGGCCGTGGGCGTCATCCGCGATGTGCTCGAACACGCCAACGACTCCGAAAGCTAAAGCAATCGCGTGCTGATGGGGCGCAACCCAAGGGCCACGCAGGCTGCGGCCGAGGGAATGTAGGACGGCTAATCGGTTCACTGACCTGATTCCGCGCGCTGCCAGGCAAACAGCAGAAACTGCGTGACCTGACGCGGGCTGAAATTGTTGTCACTGACGAACACCACCGACTGCCGGCCATTCGGCATCGGCGGCCCCAGCGTCACACCTTCGACGTTGTCCAACGGCCTCGGGCCGCCGGACGCGGTCATGTCGGAGATCAACCGTTTGGACATCGGCACGGCCCGGGTCAGATCGGGCGCGGCTAATGTGTCTGTGGCAGAGCCGATCTCGGCGCGATAGATCCGGATGCGCGGCCGTGGCCCCCCGGCGCGCTCTATCACCAGGAACTCGCGAGCAGACACCGCCACCAGATCAGAAAGCCCGTTCTTGCGGCCGTCAGGTGCACTGTCCAAACGATATGCGTATTGCGCCAGCGGTTTTCGCGTCTCGACATCGAACTCAGTGATACGGCTCAGCCGGTCGGGATCACCATAGAGCGGCTCTTCCAGGCCCGCAAACAGGCGCCGGCCATCGGGAGTCAGCGTCAGGCCTTCCAGACCCTTGTTGGGCCGCTGGCCGCTGCCGGACTGCGCGGCCAGAAAGAACCCCGGCGGCAGTTCGAACGCGCCGCGGTAGCCGCCGTCGAGGCCGGCGATGCGGATCCAGGGTTGCGGCACCACCGGTGCACCCCCGTGCGGGCGGCCACCTTCCGAAGACCAGTACAGCTGCCCGCGGCCCGGGTCGACGGCGATGCCCTCGGCGTCCGGTTGGGCGTTTGATGCGAACGGCTGGCCGGAAACGTCGCGCAACGGACGCATTCCGGTGAAGCGCAACGCTCCAATACCGGCCCCAGACAAGGTAAGTGCAACGGTGTAGAACCGCACCGGCCCGTGCTCGCCCTTGTCGTCACTGATGACGTAGTACTGCTGTGAGTGCGCGTCGTAGCTGATGGCCGAGAGCCCGCCGATGACGGTGTCGTCGAACCGCTCCCCGAACGGCACCTGTTGCTGCCCGACATAGGTCAGAGCCGAGGGATGCGCCGCCCCACATCCGGCCAGCAGCAGACACACTGCCGCCAGCGCACGTAGTCGCCTCAGAGCATGGCCCCGATCAGGTCGCCGACCAGATAGGTGGCCCCGACAGCGATGCCGCCGAACAGCAACTGCCGCAACGCGCCACGCCACGCGGGCTGCTTGGTGAAGTACGCCGCCAGTGCGCCCGCGATCAGCAGGCCCACACCGCCGCACACCAGCCCAGCCAGCAGCGAGCCGAACCCCAGCAGGTACGGGATCAGCGGAATGATGGCGCCGATGGAGAACATCAGGAACGACGAGCCGGCGGCCACCAACGGTGACGGCGTGTCATCGGGGTCGATACCGATCTCCTGGGCCAGATGCACCCGCACGGCGGCGTCCTCGTTGGCGTGGATCTCCTCGACCGCCTCCCGGGCCGTCGCCTCGGAGAGTCCCCGCTTCATCAGCATGTGGGCGAGTTCGTTCTTCTCCGCCTCCGGATGCTCCTTGATCGCCGCGCGTTCCACCTTGGCCTCGGCTTCGATCTGTTCGTTGGCGGTGGTGACCGAGGTGTATTCACCCAGGGCCATCGAGAAGGCACCGGCGACCAGACCGGCGACGCCGGACAACAGCACCGCATGCTCGTCGGCGACCGCACCCACACCGGCGATCAGCGCGGTGTTGGTGACCAGCCCATCCATCGCCCCGAACGTCGCCGCGCGCAACCACCCGCCGCTGACATCGCCATGCGAGTGGTCGAAGTCGTGCGGAAATTCCTGCTTCGGCACCGAAACAGCCATGGCGTAATTGAACGCCTCGCCGGCGCCGACCGCGAACTCAGGTTTACCTGTGTTCACCGGCAAGAGGTTTACCGCACGTTTCAACGGGTTAACGTCGAGTATGACCACCACCGCCACCCATCTACGAGATGCGCTCGACGGCCGTTGGCGAGACGCCAAGAGGCGGGTTCGCGAAGGCCTCACCAGCGAGGTCTTCCGGCCGCACTACACACCCAACACGGTGATCGCGCGCACCAAGGTGGCCGAACAGCTCAAGATCATGGCCGGGTCCGGCGCGGCCGAGGACGGCTTCAAGAAGGAGCACGGCGGCACCGGTGACGTCGGCGCGGCCATCAGCCAAATCGAGCTGCTGGCGATGAGCGACCTGTCGCTGATGGTGAAGGCCGGAGTGCAGTGGGGCCTGTTCGGCGGGGCGATCGAAAACCTTGGCACCGAACGACACCACCAGGCCTACGTCCGCAAGATCATCGACCTGGAACTGCTGGGCTGCTTTGCGATGACCGAAACCGGCCACGGTTCCGACGTGCAGTCCGTGGAGACGACGGCCACCTACGACCCGGCCACCCAGGAGTTCGTGATCGACTCCCCCACCCCGAGCTCACGTAAGGACTACATCGGCGGAGCCGCCCAAACAGCAAGGGTGGCTGCCGTTTTCGCACAGCTGATCACCCCGGACGGCGAAGGCCACGGCGTGCACTGCCTGGTCGTACCGATCCGCGACGACGCCGGCCAGGACCTGCCGGGTGTGACCACCTCGGACTGTCACTACAAGGGCGGGCTGCCCGGCGTGGATAACGGCCGCATCATGTTCGATCACGTCCGGGTGCCCCGGGAGAACCTGCTCAACAAGTACGCCGACGTGTCCCCCGAAGGCGTCTACAGCTCCCCCATCGACAACCCCGGGCGGCGCTTCTTCACCATGCTGGGCACGCTGATCCGCGGCCGGGTGACGGTCGGCGGTAGTGCGGGCGCGGCGACCCACGTGGCGCTGGACATTGCCAC
>DASUGW010000129.1:0-2855 GCA_036273805.1 Mycobacterium sp. | reverse complement strand
TCGATCATCCCGAACTCATTGGTGCCGGTATGCGTCTCGACGGGGATCCGTCCCGTCTCGAAAAGGATCACCATGAACAATGCTGCCGCGGCGAGCAAATGCGCCGGACGGACGATCTGGTCGGCCGAGGCCCGGACGGTCTTCGCCAGCGCGTACGGCAGATCGGTACCGGTGACCAGCGCGACGCTGAACACCACAAACAGCACCACCGGCTCGGTGATCGCGCCGAAGGTCTTGGCCCGGCTGGCTCCCAGTTGTGCATACGGCGATCCGGTGCTGGCAGCGGCGATGGCGATGACGAAGCTGGCCAGGGCCAGGATGAACCCACCGCCCAGGATGTCGCCCATGTACCCGAACGGCAGCGGGAACGTGGTCAGCACCGGGATGAGCAACGGCACTGTGAGATAGCAGGTCATCGCGACCAGCGGCGCGGCCAGGAACACCCAGCCCGTTCCGAACGGCGCCAGTGCCTCTTTACCGAACAGCTTGGCGATGTCGTAGTACGGCTGCAGCACGCGAGTTCCACGCCGGCCCTGCAGTCGGGTCTCCACCCGGGCGATCACACCGTTGATCCCCGGTGCGGCGATCAGCACCGTAAGCACCTGCAGGGCTTGGACCAGCGGGATAGGTAGTGTCATCGCCCGCACCACCGCATGGTGGTCCGGCTCGAGCAATGCCCGTCGACCACCCCAGTCCTCCTCTACCGTCGACCAGCGCGCAGCGCTGGATGATTCGGTAGAGACCGTCAGCGTCCCGGGTGGTCCGCGGTTTCGGCGAGCCTCATCGCCGTAGCGTCAGTGTGGCCGGTGATCGTGAGCTGACGCAAGTCAACGCGGGCTAGAAGCCGTACCGGGAGAGGCGCAGGCCGCCGCGCTGCTCGTCGTCGGTGATCGCGGTCAGGGCCGGCACCATCTCGCTGGTGACCACGCCGTGCTCGGCAGTGAGTTCGTCGATGATGGCGAAGGAGGCCGCGATCCGGTCCGGTGCGTCGACGACGATCGTCACGACCGGGACGCGGCGGCCCAGTTGCAGCAGCCGATCACCGTGCGGGACGCCCTCGTCGTGGAAACCCCACATTCCCCGCAGCGCGGTCGCCCCCCGAGCGCCGGACTCGCGCAGCCGCCGCACCAGCGCTCGGTGCACCGGTTGACCGTCGTACAACGCCCGCTCCGAGGTGTGGACCATCAATTTCTGCCACACCGCCATCCCGTGCTCGTCGGTGGCCGGCAGGACGTGCGGAAACTCGATGAGCTCGCCATCACGTTTGCAGACCCGGACCCGTTCGAGGGTGATCAGCGGCCGGTGCAGCAGCCCACCGAGTTCGGGCAGGACCCGTCCGATGCACTCACCCGAACCTACCGCGATGATCATCATCGGTACGTCGGCGTTGCGGCCGAAGAACCGGGCGCGGGTCCGCTGACCGTGAGCCGTCCCGTCGACGCCGAGCAAGACGGTGGCTCCGGCGATCCCACGGCGGTGCAACAGCTCGCAGACCGCGGCGAAGGCCGGCACCCGGTAGACGCGCTCTTGGCGGCCGACGTACACGGTCAGCTTGGTGGCCTCGTTGAAGTCTTCTGGCACGCGCAGCGGACCGATGTCACCGCGCAGCATGCGTGCCCGCTCGAGCGTCACCAGCCCCCGGTGTTTGATTGTTTGCAGATCGTCGAGCAACGTCTCGATCTTGGGCCGAGTGTCCACCGCGATGGAGACGAGCGGCAGATCTTCCGACAGCGTGAGCAGCCGATCTGTTCGCAGGTGGTGCTTCAGGCCGAAGCCCTCCACACCACGCAGCAGGACGCTGGTGGCGATCTCTCTGCGGCCGAACAGGTTGAGCTGGGCATCGGCGAGGAAGGCTCCGCCGACTCGTTGGCGCTCGCCGAAGTAGGTGGTCAGCTTCAGGCAGTCGTCGTTCACAGGTGGCCCCCGAGCAGCCGACCCAGCGCGGCGGCGGCGATGCCGGCGACCAGACTCACCACGATGTTCGCCGCCAGGTTCGGAACCTGGCGATCCTCGCCAAGGCGTTGAGTCTCGAACATCCACGTCGAGAAGGTCGTGTATGAACCCACCGCGGCGGTACCCGCCAACAGCGCCCTGTCATGGCTCAACGCTAGACCGGCGACCAGGCCGAGCAGGAGGGCGCCGGAAACGTTGACCGCCAATGTGCCGTACGGGAACGCCCGACCCGTTCGGGAGGCGATCGCACCATCCACGACGAAACGCAACACCGAACCCGCGCCGCCGATCAATGCCATCCCGACCCACAATGCGACGATCATGCCCGGACCCGCACCCGGCGAACCATCGCGGTGGCAAGGTGGATAGCGGCGTAGCCGCCGACGACGCTGGCTGATGCGTAACCGACGGCGAGCCCAAGATGGCGAGCGTCGATCATGCTGAGTAACTCCACCTGCATCGTCGAGAACGTGGTGAGGCCTCCGCACAGACCGGTACCCAGCAGCGGCCGCCGGTAGCTGGACAGCGGCAACCGCTCCTGCAGGCGGGTGGCGAAGTAGCCCAGCAGGAACGCTCCGATGAGGTTCACCGCGAAGGTGACCCACGGCCAACTCGCTGCCGCCTGGGGATATGCCTCGCTCACCACTCCGCGACATAGGGCGCCGACGCCTCCGCCAGCGAAGACCGCGGCCAGTTCCCGACGGTCTGGGGTAGGCATCACGGTTGCCGATTCAAACACGGTGGCCGCTGCGGCTGGCGCGGACGGTCGCTCGGCGCGGAGTTTGTTGATGGTCGCCCGGGACGGTCGTCCCTACCGCCCCGGGCGACCACACCCCCCGCGGGACCCCCACACGAGCTGATCCTTACGGTGTGTCGCTCAATACGGACGCAGCATCACTCCA
>DASUGW010000128.1:0-3139 GCA_036273805.1 Mycobacterium sp. | reverse complement strand
CCCACATCCTGCCGGTGCCGATGATGAACATCCTCAACGGTGGCGCGCACGCCGACACCGGCGTCGACGTCCAGGAGTTCATGATCGCGCCGATCGGCGCGCCGTCGTTCAAGGACGCGTTGCGCTGGGGCGCAGAGGTCTACCACACCCTCAAATCGGTTCTGAAGAAGCAGGGTCTGGCAACGGGTCTGGGTGACGAGGGCGGTTTCGCACCCGACGTCGCCGGCACCAAAGCGGCGCTGGACCTGATTCTCTCGGCGATCGAGCAGGCCGGCTTCAAGCCGGGAACGGACATCGCCCTCGCGCTCGATGTGGCGGCCACCGAGTTCTACACCGCGGGCACCGGCTATGCCTTCGAGAAGAAGACGCACACCGCTGCCGACATGACGAAGTTCTACGAGGAACTGCTCGGGGCGTACCCGCTGGTTTCCATCGAGGACCCGCTGTCCGAGGACGACTGGGACGGCTGGGTGGCGCTGACCGCCGCGATCGGCGACAAGATCCAGATCGTCGGCGACGACCTGTTCGTCACCAACCCGGAGCGCCTCGAGGACGGCATCGAAAAGGGTGCCGCCAACGCACTGTTGGTGAAGGTCAACCAGATCGGGACGCTCACCGAGACGCTCGACGCGGTCGCACTCGCACACAACGCCGGCTACAAGACCATGATGAGCCACCGTTCCGGTGAAACCGAGGACACCATGATCGCCGATCTGGCCGTCGCGGTCGGCAGTGGTCAGATCAAGACCGGTGCCCCGGCGCGCAGCGAACGTGTCGCCAAGTACAACCAGCTGCTGCGCATCGAGGAGACCCTCGGCGACGCCGCGCGTTACGCAGGCGACCTGGCGTTCCCACGATTCGCAGTATGAGCTGCGGCGGGGTGGAGGGCATAAACCCGGTTGGCCGGTAGCCTCAAACCGATGTCTGACGCGAAGCGGCCCGACCCGAAACGGAGGTCTCCGACCTCCCGCCCGGGTAAGCCGGGCGGTCCCAAGGGCCGCGTGCGTCGGACTCAGCAGCCCTCGGCGTCGCCGGGAGCGCGCCCCGAGCCTCGGCCTGCCGAATCGCGCGGCGCGCGGGACGCTGAGACACGGTCGTTGCCGGCCGTCATCGAACCCATCAAGGCTTCGATCGCGGAGTCGGCGGAGCAGGCTTCTGACGACCGGCTGGGTTTCACCGCCCGCCGGGCGGCGATCCTCGCGGCGGTGGTGTGCGTGCTGACGCTGACCATCGCCGGCCCGGTGCGGACGTATTTCGCCCAGCGCACCGAGATGAACCAGTTGGCCGCTACCGAGGCTGCGCTGCGTTCCCAGATCTCTGACCTGGAAGGGCAGAAGACCAAGCTGGGTGATCCGGTCTTCATCGCTGCCCAGGCCCGGGAGCGGCTGGGCTTCGTGATGCCCGGCGACATCCCCTTTCAGGTGCAGTTGCCGCCCGGGGCAATCGCGCCGACCGGGCCGGACCACTCTTCGCCGACGGCAAAGAGCACCGACCCGTGGTACACGGCGCTGTGGAAGACCATCGCCGACGCGCCGCACGGTCCACCCCCGCCGGCCGGGGAGCCGGTGCCCCCGGGCCCGGACTCCGGGCCCCCGCCGCCTGCTCCGCCGCCGGATCCCAACGCACCGCCGGATCCGTGGGCACCGCCCGTGCCCGCCCCACCGGTGCCCGGTGGTTAGCCAAGCCGACCTCGACGCGGTGGCGCGCCAACTCGGCCGCGAACCGCGTGGGGTGCTCGAGATCGCTTACCGCTGCCCGAATGGTGAACCGGCGGTGGTGAAAACCGCGCCGAGGTTGCCGGACGGCACTCCGTTCCCGACGCTGTTCTATCTGACTCACCCGGCGTTGACCGCCGCGGCGAGCCGGTTGGAGTCCTCCGGGATGATGCGCGATATGACGGAGCGCATGGCATCGGACCCTGAACTGGCGGCGACCTACCGTCGGGCTCACGAGTCTTATCTCGCCGAGCGCGACGCCATCGATCCGCTGGGTACGACGTTCTCCGGTGGCGGTATGCCGGACCGGGTGAAGTGTCTGCATGTGCTGATGGCGCATTCGCTGGCAAAAGGCCGGGGGGTCAACCCCTTTGGGGACGAGGCGCTGGCGGTGCTGGCGGTCGAGCCCGCGATGGCGGGCATTTTGAACAGAGAGGACTGGGTTTGACCCGCATCGGGGCGATCGACTGCGGCACCAATTCCATCCGGTTGTTGATCGCCGACTCGCATGAGGGTGGGCTCACCGATGTGCACCGCGAGATGCGTATCGTGCGGCTGGGTCAGGGCGTGGATGCCACCGGCCAGTTCGCCCCGGATGCCATCGCGCGCACCCGGGCCGCCCTGGTCGATTATGCAGAGTTGCTGCAGGACAGTGATGTTCAACGGGTCCGGATGGTGGCCACGTCGGCCACCCGTGATGCGGCCAACCGTGACGAGTTCTTCTCGATGACGGCCGAGGTGCTGGGTGCGGTGGTGCCCGGCGCGACCGCCGAGGTCATCACCGGTACCGAGGAGGCTGAGCTGTCCTTCCACGGTGCCGTGGCCGAGTTGGACTCGGGTGCAGCACCTTTCGTCGTCGTCGACCTCGGCGGCGGGTCGACCGAGGTGGTGCTGGGCGACACTGCACCGCAGGCATCACTGTCGATGGATATCGGGTGCGTTCGCCTGACCGAACGGTGCCTGCACTCCGACCCGCCGACGGCCGCCCAGGTCGCTGCGGCCCGGGATGTGGTGCGGGCCAACCTGGCCGAGGCGTTGCGGGTGGTGCCGGTACAGGACGCCCACACCTGGGTCGGCGTCGCGGGCACCTTCACCACCATCGCGGCATTGGCGTTGCAGCTGACCACCTATGACGCCGAAGTCATCCACGGGTCGACGGTGAGCTTCGCGCAGCTATTGCCGGTCTGCGCGGACCTGATCGCGATGACCCGTAAGCAGCGCGCGGCGTTGGGGCCGATGCACGAAGGCCGGGTCGACGTGATCGGGGGAGGGGCCATCGTGGTGCAGGAGCTGGCCGAGGCTTTCCACGCTCGCGCCGGCATCTCGACGCTGACCGTGAGTGAACACGACATCCTGGACGGCATAGCTTTGTCTTTGGTGTAACCCCTGAACCAGCTCGACGTCAGAGTGCCGGCGGTGTCAGC
>DASUGW010000127.1:0-3222 GCA_036273805.1 Mycobacterium sp. | reverse complement strand
TCTTCCAAAAGGCTGAGGTAGCGGGCGACGGTATTCCTGGAAAGACCGAGCGCGCTGCCCATGGTGGCCGTGACGGCCAACTGGCCGGAGCGTGCGGCCAACAGCCGGGTCAAGGCACGCATCTCGGCGCCTCGTTCGATCGCCGAAAGTTGGATCACGTCTCGGTTAATTAAATCGGCCAGATACGAATCGAAGAAGCGGGCCCTGCGACGTTGGCCGTGCCGTGCCACCGCCTCCGGAAATCCGCCCCTGACCACCCGAGCGGCGTACCCATCGCGGCTCTCCTCGGATTCGTGGCGTAACTGCGGTCCCTTGACGAAGACAGCGTCGATAAACCCATCGGGCGCGTCGTCGATCTCTCCCTGGGACAGCGGCCACAGTTCGATGGTCTCCATCCGGCCGGGCATCGCGTCAGGTAGACCGCGAAGGCCTAGCAGCCGCGCTGACCGGGTAAGCAGGAACCGGCCAAGTCGCGGATCGGCATCGACCGACTCCTTGATGGCAAGCAGAAGCTCGGGTACTCGCTGGACCTCATCGATGACCATCGGCTGCCCGCTCGCGACGAACTCCGTCGGATCCGACATGGCTGCATTGCGGACCACCGACCGATCAAGGTTGCGCCATTGAGCATCTAATGCAGCACCGACCACCTGCACCAGGGTGCTCTTGCCGGACTGCCGGGCGCCGTTGATCAGCACCACCCGGGTGTCCTGCAGCGCGGCTCGAACCTGCTGTTCGGCATGGCGGCGCAGCAAGCGTCCGAGCGGCGACGCTGGAGCGGTTGGCATGGCGTCATCATGCCAGTTCGACGCAGGCAGCGTGGACGTTTGGTCGCAGGTATGCTGAACGTTTGGTCGTAGAAGTGCTGTGCGATCAGTCGCAGCGCGTCGTGTTCTGGCAGGTTCCGCTAGTCGACCCTGCCGACGATCCAACGACCTGCCATGAGCGCCGAAACCGAGTACGCATCCAGTGGGAATACGGCCACGCGGTCGGTTTCGCACTATTCACCGTGGCATTTCTGCTCCTGCTAATCGCCCACCCGTCGGCCACGGTCGTGAACTCGACAGCACCGACGTTTTCTGCGCGGCGGAATGTCGGTACCGTCGAGTTCACGACGTCGACCGCGCGGTGCTCGGATGTGCGGCGGTGGTGCCGGTAACACCGGCAGGTAATCTGTCCGATGAATAGTGGGCGGTGGCTAGCGTGGCGTTTGAACGCGGCGGGGCCACCGTCCGCTCCAAGAGTCCGGTAGAGTCGCAAATGTGATCTTGTCGCGCATCGCGGACCTGCCACACGCACTGCGCGATAGTGAGCAGTTCGCCCAGCGCCTGGATAGTCGCCGGCCCGCGGTATTCCTCGACTACGACGGAACGCTGACGCCGATCGTGGACCGGCCACAGGACGCCGTCATCTCCGACAGCATGCGAGACGCGGTACGCAGGCTCGCCGAGCGCACCACGGTCTGCGTGGTCAGCGGCCGGGATCGACCCGTCATCGACCAGTGGATGGGTATCGACGGCCTGGTGGTGGCGGGCAGCCATGGCTTCGACATCGGCGGGCACCGCGACGGTACGGTCCGCCACGATGCGGTCACCGGTATCGAGGACCTGCTGTCCACCGTCACCGACCGGCTGAACGCCGAGGTGGGATCAATTGCGGGCGCGGTGATCGAACCGAAGCGGTTCTCGGTTGCGGTGCACTACCGGCTGGTGACGCCGACGCAGCGGCCCTCGGTCACCGCGGTCGTGGACACGCTGCTGGACGAATATCCCGACCAGCTCAAAGTAACTCCCGGCAAGATGGTCTACGAGATCCAGCCGAAAGTCGACTGGGACAAGGGCAAGGCCGTCCAGTACCTGCGCCGCGCCTTGGGAGTCGAGGGCAAAGAATTCGTAGCGCTGTATCTCGGCGACGACATCACCGATGAGGACGCCTTCACGGCCCTGAAGGAATCCGACAATGCACCGGGCATCGGCGTCATCGTCGCCGACCTCCGGGACCCCGAACAGGCCGATCGGGCCACCGCCGCGGATTTCGTTCTGGAGTCGACCGCGGAGGTGCAGCAGTTTCTGAACGCACTGGCGCACACCCAAGTGTGACAATGGGAACCGTGACGATGGGAACGCTGACCATCGGGGTGGATATCGGTGGCACGAAGGTCGCCGCCGGTGTCGTCGACGAGCAAGGCACGATCGTCGCCACCGCGTACCGCGACACTCCTGCCGAGGACGTGTCACTGATCGAGGGCGTAATAGCCGCCGCGGTGAGCGATCTCACCAGCAAGTACGACGTCGCGGCGGTCGGCGTCGGGGCGGCCGGTTTCATCGACGCGCAGCGCGCCACGGTGATGTTCTCGCCGAATCTCGCGTGGCGGGGGGAGCCGCTGCGGGCGACGCTTGCGCGCCGGCTGGGGCTGCCCGTGGTGGTCGAGAACGATGCCAACGCTGCTGCCTGGGCGGAGGCTCGGTTCGGCGCCGGCCGCGGGGTGGACCACGTGGTGGCCGTCACCGTGGGAACCGGCATCGGCGGCGGCATTGTGGTCAACGGCCGGCTGCTGCGGGGGCAGTTCGGCGCCGCAGCAGAGTTCGGCCACATCACCGTCGTCCCGGACGGGCGGCGCTGCGGATGCGGCTTGCGAGGTTGCTGGGAGCAGTACGTCAGCGGTCGGGCGCTCGTCCGGGAGGCCCAGCAGCTCGCCCGTGACTTCCCCGAGAGAGCGGGGGAACTGCTGCGCCTGGCCGGTGGCCGGCCGGAGAACATCACCGGCGCGATGATCACCCAGGCTGCGCACGCCGGTGACGCGATGGCGTTGCAGTGCTTCGACGTGGTCGGGGTGTGGTTGGGCCGCGGGCTGGCCGGACTGGCCGCGATCCTGGACCCCGGCCTGTTCGTCATCGGTGGTGGCGTATCCGCGGCCGGTGAGATGCTGCGCGCCCCGGCGGTGGCCGCGTTCGCCGCATCCTTGACCGGCCGCGGGTACCGGCCCCTCGCCGAATTACGGATCGCCCAGCTGGGTCCCGACGCCGGCCTCGTTGGTGCCGCCGACCTGGCCCGCATCCCCTCGTAGTCGACCCTCGTAGTTCGACCCTGGTAGTCGACGCCGCCGGCTTCGGCGGGACATACTGGGTTGGCGTAGGCGCGCTCCCCCGCGCTCGACCGAGTAGCTGAGAACCTCAGCACGAGTCGACCAGGGAGCAGCGCGTGACGCTCGGATGGATCGGC
>DASUGW010000126.1:0-3644 GCA_036273805.1 Mycobacterium sp. | reverse complement strand
GAGCCGTAGAACAGCCCGACTCGCTGGCCCGCCCGGATGGTGGCGCCGCCCAACTGCACGTCGTTGCGGGCGGTGCGCTGGAAGCAGTTCACCGGGGTGGCCCAGCGCACGATCTCGTCGGCGGCGGTCTTGGGCCGTTCGCGTTTGTAGAGCTCCCACTGGTCGGGGTTGTCCAGGAAGGCGTTCATGCCGTGGGTGATCGCGTTGCGGGTGGTCTCGTTGCCGGCGACGGCCAGCAGCATGACGAAGAAGCCGAACTCCGCTTCCGAAAGGGCACCCCCATCCTCATTCATGTCGGCCTGGACCAGCATCGTGACGATGTCGTCCTTGGGATGCTTTCGCCGATCCTCGGCCATCGTGTACGCGTAGCCCAGCAGGTTGGCGCTGGCCATCGCGGGGTCATCGGTCTGTGCGTCGGGGTCGGCGTAGTTGATACAGGAGTTGGCCCAATTGAAGAACGACTCGCGGTCGGCCTCGGGCACACCTATCAGGTCGGCGATCGCGAGGACCGGCAGGATGGCCGCGATGTCCTCGATGAAGTCACCGGAGCCTTTGTCGCGGGCCTCCTCGACGATCCGGTAGGCCGCTCCCCGCAACTTGTCGTCGAGCTCCTGCACTCCGCGCGGAGTGAACAACTTCGAGACGATCTTGCGCAGTCGCGAATGCTCCGGCGGATCGTGGTTGATCAACAGCGCTTTGGTCGTCTCGATGATCTCGGGCTGCATGCCGTCGAAGAAGCTGATCACCACACCGTTGGCGTTGGTTGACCAGTTTTCGTTGTCCCGGGAGATGGCCTTGATGTGTTCATGGCGGCTGATCACCCAGAATCCGCCGTCGGTGAAGCCGCCGCCGGTGCCCGGCGCTTGGGCGTTCCACCACACCGGGGCGGTGCGACGCAGTTCGGCGAACTCGGCCAGCGGTAGCCCGCGCTGCATCATGTCGGGGTCGACGAAGTCGAAAGGGTGGTCCACGGTGCTGGTCATCGGGTCCTCCGGCGCTGTGATCGGGGTCTCGTTCCTGACCATACATCACCCGTTAAATGTGTATGCTCAAGCTTGCTTGTTGACGGGATCGATGCCGCGGGTGTGAGCTATTTCACATGCAAGTTCCGGGCCCGTTTTCCTACCAGCGCGCAGCCAGCGTCGACCATGCGGTCGGTCTGCTGGACCAGCTCGGCGACGAGGCGCGACTCATCGCCGGCGGCCACAGCCTGCTGCCCATGATGAAGCTGCGTATCGCCAACCCCGAGCACTTGATCGACATCAACGACCTCGCCGGCGAGTTGGCCTACATCGTCTGCGACCCGACCCTCGTGCGCCTCGGCGCGATGACGCGACACCGCGAAATCCTGGAGTCCGAAGTCCTCGTGGCGGTGTGCCCGATCTTCCGGGACGCCGAAAAGGTGATCGCCGACCCGGTGGTGCGTAACCGGGGCACCGTCGGAGGTTCGCTGTGCCAAGCCGACCCCGCCGAGGATCTCACCACCGTGTGCGAGGTGCTCGGGGCGGTCTGCGTGGTGCGCGGGCCGTCCGGGACACGCGAGATCGCTATCGACGATTTCGAGGCGGGTCCGTATGAAACCGCACTCGAGCACAACGAGATGCTGATAGAGGTACGTATCCCGTTGCGGCACAACACCTCGAGTGCATACGCCAAGGTGGAGCGACGGGTGGGGGACTGGGCGGTGACCGCTGCCGGCGCACAGGTCACCCTCGACGGTGACCGGATCGCCGCGGCCCGGCTCGGGCTGACGGCGGTCTACGCGGACAGGGCGGCGCTGACGCAGGTGGCGGACGCACTTGTCGGCCGGCCGGCGGATGAGGACACCTTCGCCGAGGCCGGCCGCGGTGCCGCGCAGGCCTGTGAACCGGTCGCCGACATGCGCGGCAGCGCCGACTACAAGCGCCACCTGGCCGCCGAGCTCACCACCCGCACATTGCGCTGCGCCGTGCGGCGCGTTCGCGACATCCCAGCGCCACAAGGCAACTGAAAGGGCCCGCCATGGAAGTCACCATGACCGTCAACGGCGAACCGGTGACCGCCGACGTCGAACCGCGAATGCTGTTGGTGCACTTCCTGCGCGACCAACTGCGCCTGACCGGTACGCACTGGGGCTGCGACACCTCCAACTGCGGGACGTGTGTCGTCGCGGTGGACGGCGAGCCCGTGAAATCGTGCACGATGCTCGCCGTGATGGCCTCCGGCCACGAGGTGCGCACCGTCGAGGGCCTCGAGTCGGGCGGGGTGCTCGACCCCGTGCAGGAGGGCTTCATGCAGTGCCACGGATTGCAGTGCGGGTTCTGCACGCCCGGCATGATGATCACGGCCCGGGCGCTGCTGGACCGCAACCCGAATCCGTCGGAAGACGAGATCCGCGAGGCGATTTCGGGGCAGATCTGCCGGTGCACCGGATACACCACCATCGTGCGGTCCATCTTGTGGGCCGCTGCGCATCCCGGGGCGGAGGTCACGGCATGACCACCCTGGAGAACCCGGTGACGCGGCCCGAGGACACCGCCGACAACGACAACAAGCCGTGCGGTTACGGCCGGATGATGCGCAAGGAGGACCCGCGCTTCATCCGCGGTCGTGGCAACTACGTCGACGACGTGACGCTACCCGGCATGTTGCACATGGCGATCCTGCGCTCACCGTACGCGCATGCCAGGATCACCGGCATCGATGTGTCTGCGGCACAGCAACATCCGAAGGTCAAGGTGGTGGTGACCGGGGCGGCGCTGGCCGAGAAGGGTCTGGCCTGGATGCCGACGCTGTCCGGCGACGTGCAGGCGGTGCTCGCCACCGACAAAGTCCGTTTCCAGGGGCAAGAGGTGGCGTTCGTCGTCGCCGAGGATCGGTACTCGGCGCGCGACGCGCTGGAACTCATCGACGTCGACTACGAACCGCTCGACCCGGTGATCGACGTCCGCACCGCGCTGGACCCGAATGCACCGGTGATCCGCACCGACCTCGAGGGCAAGGCCGACAACCACTGCTTCGACTGGGAGACGGGCGACGCCGCGGCCACCGAGGCCGTATTCGCAAAGGCCGATGTGGTGGTCACCCAGGAGATGGTTTACCCACGGGTGCATCCGGCGCCGATGGAGACCTGCGGCGCGGTCGCCGATCTGGACCCTGCCACCGGCAAGCTCACGTTGTGGTGCACCAGTCAGGCTCCGCACGCGCATCGCACCCTCTACGCGCTGGTGGCCGGCCTGCCTGAACACAAAATCCGGGTCATCTCACCGGATATCGGTGGCGGTTTTGGCAATAAGGTGCCGATCTATCCGGGCTATGTGTGTGCCATCGTCGGCTCGTTGCTGCTCGGCAAGCCAGTGAAGTGGATGGAGGACCGTAGCGAGAACTTGATGTCGACCGGGTTCGCCCGCGACTACGTGATGGTCGGGGAGATCGCGGCCACTCGTGAGGGCAAGATCCTGGCGATCCGTTCCAATGTGCTGGCCGACCACGGCGCGTTCAACGGTACCGCCGCGCCGGTGAAGTATCCGGCGGGCTTCTTCGGGGTGTTCACCGGCAGCTACGACATCGAAGCCGCTTACTGTCATATGACCGCGGTGTACACCAACAAGGCCCCGGGCGGGGTGGCCTACGCGTGCTCGTTCCGCATCACCGAGGCCGTGTAC